>NZ_JBSSDA010000015.1:0-75904 GCF_054060305.1 Thermostichus sp. OS-CIW-31
CAGGACTTGGGTCATGGTTCTATCATAACTTCCGCATTCCTCCCGACACTGACCCTACGGGTACAGTGCGGGGCTCCTGCGATTTCTAGCTGAAATTGCCCGCGCCCAAGGGATCAACTACTTTCTGCTCTCTTTTACCGACCTGCTTGGGATCCAACGGGCCAAGCTGGTGCCTGCCTCAGTTATCGACTTCATGGGAGGGTCAGGCTGGATTTGCCGGGTTTGCCGCCTGGTTGGACTTGACGCCTGCAGACCCCGATGTGTTTGCCCAGCCGGAGCGCGAGCGCCTGTTTCAACTGCCCTGGCAGCCGGAAGTGGCCTGGATGCCTGCCGATCTAGTCCAGGTCAACGGGGATCCCTTGCCACAAACCCCCCGCTGGGTGTTGAAGCAGGTGTTGTCCCAAGCAGAAGCCATGGGCTTTCAAGTCAAGACGGGGATCGAATGCGAGTTCATGCTTCTGTCGCCAGAAGAGTGGGCCATTTCCGATGAGCGGGATCGGCAGGCCAAGCCCTGCTATGACCAGCAAAGTTTGATGCGGCGTTTCTCGGTGATCCGAGACATCTGCGATGGCATGCAGAAGCTGGGCTGGGATCCCTATCAAAACGATCACGAAGATGCCAACGGCCAATTTGAAATGAACTGGCGGTTTGACGATGCCCTAGTTACGGCTGATCGCCACGCCTTTTTCAAATACATGGTGAAAAGCATTGCCGAAAAGCATGGCTATCGAGCTACCTTCATGCCCAAACCCTTTGCCCATCTGACGGGCAACGGCTGCCACACCCATATTTCTCTTTGGCAGGGGGAGCAAAACCTATTCGCCGATCCCCAAGGGGAATTGGGGCTTTCTCAACTGGCCTATCACTTCATCGGCGGGGTGCTACACCATGCGCCTGCTTTGTGTGCCCTCACCAACCCGACGGTCAATTCTTATCGCCGCCTCAATGCCCCCGTCACGCTCTCTGGGGCCACCTGGTCTCCCAATACGATCAGCTACAGCGGCAATAATCGCACCCACGCCATTCGGATCCCGGATGCCGGGCGGTTTGAACTGCGTTTGGCCGATGCTGCTGCCAATCCCTACCTTTTGGCTGCCGGTCTCATTGCCGCCGGCCTGGACGGGATCCAACACCAACGGGATCCTGGCCCCCGCTGTGACAACAACGCCTACACCGATCCCCTCCCCAATGCCCCAACGTTGCCCGGCTCTCTGGTCGAAGCCCTCAACCATTTAGACCAAAACACCCTGTTCCGCAGCAGGCTTGGGGATCCCTTTGTAAATGCCTACCTCAAGCTCAAACGCCAACAGTGGCAGGAATACAACCGTCAGATCACGCCCTGGGAGCGGGAAACAACCTTGGATTGCTAGCCCGGTAGTTGTTGTTATCTCATTACACCTTGAGAGAGGGCTTCCAACTGGCCTGGAGTGACCCTAAACCTGGGCCAACTGGTGTTGAGCTGCCTGCCGCATCACCTCTACTGGCACAGGCTTGCCTCCCAGCCAAAGCGACAGGGCCTTGGCCCCCTGCTGAACCAGCATCTCCAGCCCACTGATGGGGGTATAGCCCAACTCGGCGGCCATGCACAGCAGAGGAGTGGGATCCGGCACATAGATCAGGTCGTACACGATGGCACCTGGAGACAGCAGGCACAGTTGCTCTCGGCTCAGGGGGGAAAGCCCTTGACCGGCGGGGGATCCCGGCTTGTGCATACCCACAGGGGTGGTGTTGACCAAAAGCCGCGTCTGAGACAGGTAGCAATTCAACTCCGCCCAGTTCACCGTCTCCACCTGAGGCCAGGTCTGTTGCAAGGCCAGCAATGGGTTGGGGGATCGCCCCGCCACCCGCACCGGCCCCAGCCCCAACTCCAAACAGCCTTGGATGGCCGCCCGCGCTGCCCCCCCGGATCCCAGAATGAGAGTAGGGATCCCTTTTTCCAGACCCAGCAAAGGCTGCACAAAGCCATCGATATCGGTATTGGTGCCCGCCCACCCGCCCTCTGGCAAGGGGTAAACCGTATTCACCGCCCCCACCGCTGCTGCCCGCGATTCAATCTGATCGAGCAAAGGGAGAATGGCCTGTTTGTGAGGAATCGTCACATTAAACCCCCGCACCCCAATGGCCGCCAGCCCTGCCACCGCCGCCGCCAAGTGTTTTGGAGCCACCGGAAACGGCACATAGCAATAGTTTTCCCCCATAGCTGCCAAAGCAGCATTGTGCATGGCTGGGGATAAGCTGTGGGCCACCGGATCCCCGATTAGACCGAGCAATTGGGTGCTTCCCGAAATCCGACCGTCCACCGGCTCAGCCAACTCCTCAAGGGATCCCTTAAGCCACTCAAGTTAAAGACGATTTAAAAACTACTGAGACTCCGACTCAACCCGCTGCAGAGTCTGCCGGTAGCGATGGCGCCAGCCGGCCAGAGATTCTTCCGAAATGTGGTCGATCAAGGTGCTCATCTCCGCCAGGATCTGATAAACGCGGTCAAAGCTTTGTCGGGTTCGCTCTTCCTGTTCCGGTTGACGCGCCTGCACCATGTACAAGCTCATCTTGATGGTTTGCAGGCGGTTTTTGCCCAAATCTTCCAGCATTTCCCGAATTTGCCCGATTGCCTCCCGCCTCACCTGTCTCTGCCGCCGTCGCAACAGCCAAAAGAGGATCCCGTGGATAACCCCCACCAAAGTGGCGCTGACCGCCGTTGCCGTTTCTAGCGAAAAAGCGCTGCGGCTGGCCACAAAACCACTTAGCAGAATCACCCCTATTCCTACCGCCGTCAAGATGAGCTCAATGTTGTTTAGGAACCATCTTCCTGCTGGTCTCCAGATCCCAGATCCGGCCACTTGACCCTGAAGAATGCCCATCATAGCCTTTTGCACCTCCCTTCCGTCTCTCCCGTTCGCTCAGCCCATCACTACCTGCTCAGCCGTCCCAAAGCCAGGCGCGGTCTTCTGCGGCTCAGTTGACGCTTCAGACAAAGCTGCCGGAGTTTTCGCCGCCGCAAGCGGAAGGGTCTATGGGCCAGGGATCCCGCTGTGGACAGTTCCGGTGCAGAAGCCTGCATTTTTTGGCTGAGCTCTTGATGGTGTTGGCGGAGATCCTCAATCTGCCTGAGGCGAGTCTCCAGCTCTCGGCGCAGTTCGGCGTTTTCTTTTTCCAGACGCTGCAGGCGTTTCAGCAGCTCTGAGGACTCCGTTCCGCTGACGCGGTCGGAAACTGGGATGGGATGGGGAGCAGTCACCACCGAGCTGTGCACATTCCTGCTATCTCGCATAGCCTGGGCAGCCCGACGCAACAGAGCCACCCCCTTGGGATCATCGCTGTCCATGAGGCTGGCCGCTCCAAACTGGAGCTGTACCGGCAGCGCCCGCCCATTCACCACAAAGGGATCCTGAATCATCCGCTGACAGCAGCGTTCGGCAGCCATTTGCGCAGCAGCCAAGGTGCTCCCCGGCAGCAGAATGATAAACTGCCCCTCGTCGTAGCAAAACAGGTCGTCTCCATCGCGCAGGTTATTGGCCAAACGCTCCCTAAACAGTTTGAGCAGATCAGCCCGACCGTCAGCATCCAGCCCTTGTGCCAGAGAACCGAGGTTGGCCAAGCGCAGCACAAACAAGCTGAGGGGTTCCGATTGGGCACGGGCCTGGGCCACCCGCAGCGGCAAACGAGCCACCAAATCCTGACGGCTACCCACCTCCAAACCAATCGACTTGGGGGGAGAGGGAGGAGATTTTTGCCCAGTTTTGAGCAGATATTGCTGGCGGCGACTTTCTACAATGCGCAGCCCTGCCCGCACCCGCGTCAGCAGCTCTGCAGCCTGAAAGGGTTTGGAAAGAAACTCATCGGCGCCTGCCTCCAAAGCCCGCTCCATGCTATCGTTGCCCTCGCGGGCAGTCATAATGATGTAGTACACCCAAGCATATTCCGGCAATTGCCGCAGTTGGCGGCACAGGTCTAGGCCGTTCAGAGAGGGCATGACCCAGTCGGCAATGATGAGGTCTGGGGGTTGGCGGCGAATTTGCTCCAGCGCGGAGAGGCCATCCAAAGCATAAGAAATACTGCAGCCCTGCTTGCCCAAAAAGTTGGACAGCATTTCTGCCACCATGTAGCTATCATCCACAATCAGTACACGGGCTTGCAGACTGCCGTCTTGACTTCTGCCAGAGCCGGATTTCCCCTTCTCGGGCAGAGGAGTTGCACCAACGCTCTCCGGGCTGGGATCCATAGACAAACTGAGGCAGGATGGCGAGAAAATCCGGGAAAGCAAACTACCCGCAACTTTCCATCGCTATTCTAATGCGGTAGCAAACAGCAGCCGCTTCAACTTTGCCGAGTTGGTTAAATTATAGTCATTATAAATAAACAGGAATGAAACATTTCTGTTGCATCGCTTCCCAACTCCCCTCTCCCAGAGGGAGAGGGGTTGGGGGTGAGGGCTGACTCCTTCTGGGGGAGGGGTTGGGGGTGAGGGTGGTTTCCAGAAGCAGCGCGGAGCGCTTGGGCAGCAGTGCGGAACGCCTGGGGAGTGTCTCAATCTAGTTTGGAATGACCATAACCAAGTAATTGGATTATTGACAGATCATTGCGGAGCCGGTGTCTGTTGCTGTCCAAGGCTTGCCCTGAGTAGGAATCTTTTGGCGGGAGAGCTGAAATCCATGCGGTGAACATTTGTGAATCATTCCAGGCAACAGAGCAGAGGCTCAGTAACGGAGCTCGAGGGTGACTTGGGCGCGCACGGTTTGCTGTCCCCCCTCCACCGGTGTGGATGCCGTTTCTAGACGGGCATAGTCGGCGCGGGCAAAGGGGATCGGCGGCGGGATCATGTAGCCATCGCTCTGAATCTGGATGCGCTCGACGGAACGGATGCTCAGGTTCAAGGCCCCCAGCACATCCTGGGCTTGGCGTTGGGCATCTTTCACGGCTTGGGTTAGGGCGCGGCTGCGCGCTTCCAACAGGGTGGCATCGTCGGCCCGGAAACTGACCGATTCCACCTGGGTGGCTCCGGCGGCCACGGCTTCATCCAGCACTTGCCCGGCTCTGGCCACGGGCACCTCGAATTGCAGACTGTTTTGCCCCTGCACACCCGTTAGGCGAGGTTGGCCATCCCGATAGTCGTATTGCGGGTAGAGGGAAATGCCGGTGGTTTGTAGAGCGCCTACTTGCAGCTCCTTGAGGCGATTGACCAGCCGCTCTGAGCGTTCTGCCACCTGTTGTTGTACCGATTGCGCCGTCTCCCCCTGGATCACCACCCCCAAGCGAATGAGGGCAATGGAGTTCTCTACGGAGACCGATCCCTGTCCTGTAACCGTCAACATTCGGGATCCCTCAGCGGGACTGGCCATCGCTCCACCTCCGGCGATTATGTTCCAACCCAACAGGGCCACCGCCAGTACCAGGCCCAGCCACGCCACCCCCTTCAGCCCTTTCCAACCCCTGATCCCGTTCATCGCTTTCCCTTTCCATGGTTCAACCCCAGCCTACTCCCACCGCTCCTCAGCCTGATCCGACAAAAGCCCCAGCCACCAGTTCCCTAACCTCACCCAGCCGGTGCGTTCTTGCCCCCACGGATCCCGTATCCGCACACGGAATACCCGTTGATACTTGGAAGTGCTCCCGGAAAAAGGCCCCAGCCGCCAGTACCGTGCCTCCTGGCTCAACAGGGAGTAGCCCTGCTTTGCCGCCCACCGCTGCAGCAATTCTTGGCTGCGTCTTTGTTCCCAGACGAAAATCCCAACGAAAAGGGCAGCAGCAACCGCCGCCCCTACTAGGGCCAATGCCAGCTCAGACATGGGGATAGACTCTACTGCCCATCCTACAAAGGTTGCTCCAATGCTGGGATCCCCGGCTGCAAAAGTTAACCTTCGCCGCTTACCCGCTCTTAGACCCTAGATAGAGGGATCCCTGCTTCAACCCATCAGACCGTATGATTGAGGCAGGGTGGTCAAAACTCAATCGGTTCTCAAGTCGTTAAGGTCTCTTTACAGAATGGCCGAATCGAAACTGCGACAACTGCTGCACGATCTGGATGTTGAGCTGCAAAAAACCCCTGGCTTGGATGAAAAGCAGCGACAGCAAATTGCCGCCATTCGCCAGGAAGTGGAGGCGGTGCTGGCCGATCTGGGATCCCCGACCGAGAGCAAACAGAGCCAAGGCCCCAGGGATCGCATCGGAGAGGCGCTGGGCCTGTTCGAGACCTCCCATCCCAACCTCACCCTGATCCTGGAGCAGGTGATCGACACACTGGCAGGGATGGGTTTGTAGGTTCAGGGTCCGTAAAAGGGCTCACCAGAAAGCTCCCTTGCTTGCTAGCCTTGGTAATGCGTTGAAAGCTCCTGCTCTATGACCAGCACTCTCCACTCCACTTCGTTTAACACCACCCGCTCCAAACAGATTTTTGCCCGGGCACAAAGTCTCATGCCGGGGGGGGTTAGTTCTCCGGTGCGCGCCTTCAAGTCGGTGGGCGGGGATCCCGTCGTGTTCGACCGTGTCTCAGGGGCCTACGCCTGGGATGTGGACGGCAACCAATACATCGACTACATCGGCAGTTGGGGGCCGGCGATTGTTGGCCACGCTCACCCCGAGGTCATTGAGGCTCTGCGCCGAGCTTTGGAGAAAGGCACCAGCTTCGGCGCCCCTTGCGTTCTGGAAAATGAGCTGGCGGAGCGGGTCATTGAGGCGGTGCCCAGTGTGGAGATGGTGCGCTTTGTCAATTCCGGCACCGAAGCTTGCATGGCGGTGCTGCGCTTGATGCGGGCCTATACCGGTCGGGAAAAGGTGATCAAGTTTGAGGGCTGCTACCACGGCCATGCGGACATGTTTTTGGTGAAAGCCGGTTCGGGGGTGGCCACGCTGGGCTTGCCAGACTCGCCGGGGGTGCCCAAGGCAGCTACCAGCGCTACGCTGACGGCTCCCTACAACGACCTGGAGGCAGTCAAGGCCCTGTTTGAACAGCACCCCGACTCCATTGCCGGAGTCATCCTAGAGCCGGTGGTGGGCAATGCCGGCTTTATTCCCCCCCAGCCGGGCTTCTTGGAAGGCTTGCGAGATCTCACCCAAAAGTACGGAGCCCTGCTGGTATTTGATGAGGTGATGACCGGCTTTCGCATCAGCTATGGCGGTGTACAGGCCAAGTTTGGGGTCATCCCCGATTTAACGACCCTGGGCAAGGTCATCGGCGGCGGCCTGCCGGTGGGGGCCTACGGCGGTCGGCGAGAAATTATGGAAATGGTGGCTCCAGCGGGGCCGATGTATCAGGCAGGGACTCTTTCCGGCAACCCCCTGGCCATGACAGCAGGGATCCAGACACTGGACATTTTGCGCCGCCCGGGCACCTACGAGTATCTGGAGCGGATTACCGAGAAGTTGGCGACGGGGCTACTGCAGATCGCGCGGGAAACGGGGCATGAGATGTGCGGGGGCTATCTGCCCGGCATGTTTGGCTTCTTTTTTACTGCCGGCCCAGTGCGCAACTACGAAGAGGCCAAGACTTCCGATCTGCAGAAATTTGCCCGCTTCCATCGCGGCATGTTGGAGCGGGGAGTCTATCTGGCGCCCTCGCAATTTGAGGCCGGCTTCACCTCCCTGGCCCACACAGAGGCCGATGTGGAGAAAACTCTAGCCGCCGCGCGAGAGGTGTTGAGCACCCTCTGAGTCTGCAATTCACCCTCTTTCGAGGCGGGATCCCTGCTATGGCCGAGCACATCCACCGCAACTGGAGCATGACTCTAGTCAATAATAAGCTCAACTATACTGAAAATAATGTATAATATGTTCAGTACGGATTACTACCAGTTGATCTTTCTGTTTACTTTCGAGTCTGCCAACATGGTAGCCAAAGCAAAGCAGAAAATTGGTAGTAAGACGACACGGAAACTGCGCTTTGGGTATTCTACTCAAAGCTTTGCGGGATACCGCCATTCTGTTTGGACTCCGTCCCGCTAACGCGAATGGAAACAAACAGAATGCTATCGCTGCATAGTTGAACAGTGATGTTCAGCAGTGTTCAGCGTAAATGTATCAGCATCACCACCCAAGCTACAGAGAAGGGGTTTATCTTTCGCTGCCGGCTGCTCCAGCAAGATGGCTCTTGCGAGTCGGAGATTGGCACCAAAGCCTACGGCTACTTTCAAAACGAGGCCGAAGCTATTCTGGCGGGCATGGTCTGGATCGACCGGCAGCAACTGCCAGATCACCTAGACGGTCTACTGTTTGACAATGAGGAGCCGGAAGGTTAGATAGGGGCTTCTTCTCGCACCAGCCGCTCCCAACCCAAGCCTTTGAGGGCAGCATTGCGCCGCAGCGGTCGGGTCACCAGCTCCAGCAGAGCCTGGGTGTTGCCGAAGCCGTGGATCTGGGCGAAGGTGAACTCCACCGACCACTTGGTGGTTATCCCCCGTGCCTCTAGGGGGTTGGCGTGGGCCATACCTGTGATCACCAGATCCGGCTGCAGGGCCTTGATGCGCTGGATTTGGTTGTAGTTATCCGGCTTCTCTACGATGGTGGGCTTGGGCACTCCCATCTCTTCGCAGGTGCGCTCCAAGAGGGCCAGCTCAGCCGCTTGGTAGCGTTTGTCCATGTAAGGGATCCCAATTTCCTGCACCGTCATGCCACAGCGCACCAGGAAACGGGCCAGCGAGATCTCCAGCAGGTTATCGCCCATGAAGAAAACGCTTTTGCCCCGCACCAGCTCCAGATAATCCCGAACTTGGGGATGGCTCCACACTTCCGCTTCCCGCTCTGCCAAGCCTTGAGTTGGGATCCCCAATTCGCGGGCAATGGCTTCTATCCAGGCGCGGGTGCCATCCGGCCCGATGGGAAAAGGAGCGGTGATGAGCTTAGCCTTTTTACGGCGTACCAGCGTGGTGGCTGTGCGGCTGAGGAAAGGATTCACCCCCACCACATAGGTGCCCGGCTCGATGGCCGGCAGCTCCCCATAGCGTTTGGCCGGCAACCAGCCGGAGACGCGGATCCCGTGTTTTTTCAGCTCCAGGGTGAGTTGGGTAACCACCGGATCGGGCACCGAGCCGAAGATCACCAAGGGGGGATGCTTGTGGAAGCCTTCCTCCTCTTTCTTTGTTCCAGAGCGGAGCCCGTAAAAAAGCGCCTGGAGACCCCCGCGGGTTTCCTGCTCCTCTGCCCGCACCTGCTCTGGGCAGCGTTGAGCCATCGAGGCCAAAACCGTATCTTCCCCTTGGGTAAAGGCGTAGTCGAGGCCATTGGCCCGGGCCACCACAATCGGGATCCCGATCTCCCCTTCCAGCTTCTGGGCTAGGCCCTCCAGATCCATTTTGATGATCTCGGTGGTGCAGGTGCCGATCCAGACAATCACGCTGGGATTGCGATCCCGCTGAATTTGCAGGCACAGCCGCTTCAGCTCCTCGTAGTCATTCAGCTTGGCGCTGATATCCCCCTCTTCCAGCTCGGCCATGGCATAGCGGGGCTCGGCAAAGATCATCACCCCCATGGCGTTTTGCAGAAAGTAGCCACAGGTTTTGGTGCCGATGACCAAAAAGAAGCTGTCTTCAATTTTTTGATAAAGCCAGGCTACACAGCTAATCGGGCAAAAGGTATGGTAGTTGCCGGTTTCGCACTGAAAGTTAAGGGCGTTGGCACTATCCAAAGCAGCATTCATGCTCGTCTCCTAACAACATATAAAGAGGGGAACATTTCGGGCTAAAGGGCCGCCAACTGGGGCACACCCACCAATTTTTCGCTGAGATCCCAAAGCAGTTTGGCCTTGGCATCGTCCGCCGCCTCGTCAGAGACTTCTTGGTTAAAGGGCTTGGCATTCTTGCGTTGCCGGTTGCCCCAGCTCCAGTAGAACCCCGACCGACGAAACTCGGGATCGGCCACCACTTGGGCCACCCGCTCTCCGGCCAATTCCTGAGAAACAAATCCGCCCGTGATGTTTTTTTGAAACCAGGGGAAAAGTTTTTGAAACAGGGGATAGTGATGGCGGAACAGAGCCGTGGTGGCTACACACCCCGGATAGAGGGAGAGGAACGTGATGCCAGTGCTTTCGTGGAAGCGGCGGTGTAGCTCGCGCATGGTGAGGATATTGCAGACTTTGCTGTCTTTGTAGGCTTTCACCGGTTCAAATTTGCCGCCATCGGCCATGCTGATGGGATCCTTAAAGCCCTGGGCAAACCCCCGCAGATCCCCCAGGTGGGGTTGGGGTGGGATCTTACCCCCCAGCTCTTTGGGATTGTGGGTAACCGTGCCCAAGATCACCAGCCGCCGATCTGGATAGGTGGAGCGTTTCAGATCCTCCAACATCAAATGGCAGAGCAAGAAATGCCCCAGATGGTTGGTGGCCATGGTCAGCTCATATCCTTCCGGGCTGCGCAGGGGCTGCTTGAGCAGGGGCATGTAGATGGCGGCATTGCAGACCAAGGCGTCCAAGGAACGGCCCCAGTTGCGGAACTGCTCGACAAACCGCCGCACGCTGGCCAAGCTGGCCAGATCGATCTGCATCAGGGTATAGCTGCCCTGGGGGATCCCCACTTGCTGGGCCGCCCGGTAGGCTTTGTCCAGATCCCGACAGGCCATCACCACGTGCCAGCCGCGCTTGGCCAAGGCCAAAGCTGAGTACAGGCCAACACCCGAGGAAGCTCCGGTAATCACGACGGTGGGTTGCTCTTGTCCTTGCATATCCAACTCCTGTGCCATTTCCTTCCCAAAGCGGGATCCCTACAGGATCCATCTTGGAGTGGAAAGCGGATCGGACAACAAATTGATAAGGTTTGCGACAGTCTTCCGAAACAGTGGCTTCATCTTTGGACACACTGCCCAAGCCGGCAGGGGATCCGTCACACCAAGGCCAGTTGGCGGGCTGGAGTGTTGTAAAAGTCGGAGAGCAAAGCAAACAGCTCCCGATCCTCTGCAGGTTGGGGCACGATCCCTTCCGGACGGGCCAGCAGCTCATCGGCGATGTTCAGGTAGTACTGGCAGACAGGCTCCAGGCTGGGATCGGTTTCCGCCATCTCGAAGAGGGTCTTGCCCTTGACCCGCGAGACGCGAATATCTTCAATGAGGGGAAGCACCTCGATAACCGGCATGGGAACTGCCGAGACGTATTTGTCGATTAGATCCCGCTTGCTGGTGCGATTGCCGATCAGCCCGGCCAACCGCAGCTTGCGGGTTTTGGCCTTTTCTCGCACCGAGGCAGCAATCCGATTGGCGGCAAACAGGGCATCAAAGCCGTTGTCGGTTACGATCAGGCAGTAGTCGGCGTAGTTGAGGGGAGCCGCAAAACCGCCGCACACCACATCCCCCAGCACATCGAAGAGGATGACGTCGTACTCATCGAAGGCATTCAGCTCCTTCAGGAGTTTGACGGTTTCCCCCACCACATAGCCGCCACAGCCGGCCCCTGCCGGGGGCCCACCCGCTTCCACGCAGTCCACGCCGCCGTAGCCGCGGTAGATCACATCTTCTGGGTAGATGTCTTCGTGGTGATAGCCCTTGGCTTCCAGGGTGTCGATGATGGTGGGGATGAGAAAGCCGGTCAGGGTGAAGGTGCTGTCGTGCTTGGGATCACAGCCAATCTGCAAGACCTTTTTGCCCCGCCTGGCCAAGGCCACCGAGATGTTGCAACTGGTGGTGGATTTGCCGATCCCACCTTTTCCGTAAACCGCCAATTTCACAGCGCGTTCCTCCATGGGGCAGACAAGGGACATTATCGGCAGCCAACCCGCCCCCTGAGAACTGTTGCGAAGGATAAAGGTGGATCCCTCAAAAAGCTAGAAGTTCCCAGATCTTGCAAATCGTCCTAAGAAAGTTCCCAGGGCTTCTCAAGTCGATTTTTGATGTTTTTCCCGATTTTAGTTTTAGATATACTTTCATCAGTGATCAAAAGAAAACAATTCCAGATGACAATTCACCCAAATCGGGAAGGATTCAGCTATGCCATGGCGCTGATCCCGTCCTCTTGGCTTGTCGCTGAGGCAGGGCTGAGTCGAGAAAGAATCAAGAATGATCTCAATTCTCCGGGGAAGGTGGGGAGAACCCTTCACTCTCAGGGATCAAAGGCAAACGTAACTCGCACCGCTCCTGCAGAATCCACCTCGATCCTGCGCAGGAATTCCCGCAGGTAGGCACGCCGTTCGGTCTCGCTGAGGTCTTGCCAGAAGGGCGGGATGGAGAGGGTTTGGATGGTCTGGGTGAGGTTGGCGGGGGGGAGTTGCTCCAGCTTTTGGGCCAAGCGGGCCGTCTCTGCTCGCAACTGGTAGCGACGCTGGGCCAGGGAGGCCTCGTCCATTAGTCCAGATTGCTGCAGCTCTTCCAATTGCCGCAGCCGCTCGGCGTTGGCCTGGATTTGGGCTTGGAGCTCTTGGCGGACTTGGGTGAGGGCTTGTCGATCCAGCGTCTGGGCGCGTTGGGGCAGTTGTTCGCACACCTGCCGGATCACCTCCTGCAGGACTTCGGTGTAGGGGAGGCTGTAGCGACAGGTTTGGCAGCGCAGATAGAGGTAGAGGGATCCGTTCTTTTTCGCCTTGCGAGGGGTGGTTTGCACAATGCGCAGAAGGCTGCCGCAAGAACAGCAATGAACCAGGCCGGCCAAAGCGCGGGGAGCACTGGCGCTGCGGCGAGGGATCCCTTGGTTGCGTTTGAGCCAGCGATCGATCTGGGCGGCTTCCGTACGGCTGAGGAGGGCCGGGTGAGTGTCCCGCAGGGTGGTGCCGTCGGCATAGGCCAGATCCCCGCGGTATACCGGGTTGAGCAGCCAGTTGCGTCCGGTGGCCACAGAAATCCGCTTGTGGTGTTTTTCCTCCAAGAAGCGCACCGCCTGCCGCAGGGATCCGTAGAGGAGAAAGTGCTGGAAAAAATCCTGAACGATGCTGGCCTGCCGGCGATCCAGCACGTAGCGTTCCCCTTCGCGGCGGTAGCCAAAGGGGGCAGGGCCGGGGGGAGGCTTGCCCGCCAGGCGGTTTTGGGCTTGGCTGCAGCAGAGGCGGCGGCTTTGCAACTGATGGGGGATCTCGGCCAGCAGCGGGATCCAATCGGCAGCCTCGGTGGGGGTTTGCAGACCGGATTCGGTGACCAAGCTGAGGCGGATCCCGGAGTGTTGGATTTGCAGCAGCCGCTCGTGAATTTCATCCGCCCGATCCCCCAGATCCGCCAGGCGCAAGAGCAGCACTTCCTGCACCCAGCCGGCTGTGATGCGCCGGAACAGCTCCTCCAAATGAGTTCGGGATCCCCAATCGTGCAGGATGGGATCGGCCCCTCGCAACTTGAGCCAGGCCAACTCCTGTTCCGGCAAAGGGGCATGGGAAGGCGTGTAGAGGTAGCCGCAAACGCTCATGGACAAGCCATTCAACTATTGTCACCGCCGCTGCGCCAGAACGGAATCAAGCACCTGGCGAATGTTGCCCTGGGCCTGTTGCAAGTGCTGACGAGCTTCCTGAGCAGAGCACCCCATCAAGGCCACAAGGATGGCGGTTTTCACCTCTCCATCACAAGCCTGCAGCAATTGGGCAGCCGCGGCGGGATCCAGATCGCAGGCTAGGGCCACCATTCGCTCCGCCCGTTGCTTGAGCTTGGCATTGCTGGCCTGGAGATCCACCATTAGGTTGCCATAGGTCTTGCCCAAGCGGATCATCACTCCAGTGGAGATCGTGTTCAACACCAGCTTTTGGGCTGTGCCGGCTTTCATGCGGGTGGATCCGAGGATCACCTCCGGCCCCACCAAAGGGGCAATGGCAATGTCCACCTGCTCGGTTAGCGGGGAAGGGTGGTTACAGGCCAGGCCAATCGTGAGCGCCCCCATGCTCCTAGCGGCTTGGATCCCACCCAGCACATAGGGGGTACGACCGCTGGCGGCAATTCCCACAACACTATCTTGAGCTTGGAGGTGAAGACCCTCCAGCGCGCGGGCAGCCGCTTCCGCGTCGTCCTCTGCACCCTCTACCGCCTGGGTCAGGGCTTTTTCCCCCCCGGCGATCAAAGCCACCACCTGTGCGGGGGAAGTGCCAAAAGTGGGTGGGCACTCAGCCGCATCCAGTACCCCCAGCCGACCTGAGGTTCCTGCCCCGATATAGATCAGCCGCCCGCCGTGACGCATCCGCTGGGCAATGGCATCGATGGCTTGGGCAATCGGCTCCGCCTGAGCAGCCACCGCTTCCGGCACCTGCCGATCCTCGGCGTTGATCCGTTTCACCAGTTCCCAGGTGCTGAGACGGTCGATCTCGGCTGTAGCCGGGTTGGGGCTTTCGGTCAGGGATCCGGGATCCCAAGCCAATTGTGGAGAAACCATGGCAGCGCTTGTCCAGGCAAGAGGGATCCGCCTTCAGGGATCCTACACTTTGTCTTCTCGGATTCTATCGGTGGCAGGGGGCTCTCCTGAGGGAGCAGTGGAGGGAAAAACTGCGCCAACAGCACCACAACAAGGGCAAGGAGCACCAAGCCGGCCCCCTTCGCCAACGTCCATTCAACCAAAACCTCTGCCAGCGGAAACGCAGCGCGGCCATTCTCCAAAGATGCCCCCATCACAAGCGGCGACCAGCCCAAATACGCCTCAGTCGGCAGCCCAACCGGTGAATTGACGAAGGCGAGCGCCGCCCAGTGGCGGTACTCTAGAAGGTGTTCTAAGGACTCCGTCCCGCTACTGCGATGAGTAAGTCCATGCAAGCGATGGCAAGGACTCCGTCCCGCTACCGCGACCAGCCTGCCCTGCGCATCTTGATCGTGCGCCATGGTGAGAGCACCTTCAACCTGGAAAATCGCATCCAAGGCCGCTCCGATCTCTCCCGGCTCACCCCCACTGGAGAAGTGCAGGCGCAGCGTGTAGCCGAGGCCCTGGCCGGGATCCCGTTGGATTGCGCCTATTGCAGCCCCCTGTCTCGCGCCCTCGATACCGCTCGCGTCATTTTGAAAGACCGAGAAGGGATCCCTCTGCACATCACCGATCAACTGCGGGAGATCGACCTGACGGCCTGGGAAGGGCTGACCTTTGCCGAGGTGCAGGAGAAATACCCCGAAGATTACCATCTGTGGCGGCACCATCCCGACAACCTGGAGCTGGAGGGCCGCTTTCCGGTGCGGGATCTCTGGCAGCAGGCGCAGGGGTTTTGGGAAATGCTGGCTTTCCATCTGCAATCGGCTTCGGGCCCCTGGAACCATGGAGCGGATCCCTCCCCAAGGCAGCCCCTCAATATCCTCATCGTGGGCCACAGCGGCATCAATCGCGCCCTGGTCAGCACCGCCATCGGCCTGGGGCCACACCACTATCACCGCCTCGGGCAGGATAACTGCGCCATCAGCGTTCTCAATTTTCCCGAGGGCCTGCAGGGGCCGCCACAACTGGAATCTCTGAACATCACCGCTCACCTCGGCCAAGCCCTGCCCAAGCGCAAGCAGGGGATGCGCATCTTGCTGGTGCGGCATGGGGAAACCCAATGGAACCGAGAGCGCCGTTTTCAAGGGCAGCGGGATATCCCCCTCAATGCCACCGGGGAGGAACAGGCAGCCAAGGTGGCAGAATTTTTGGCCACTCAACCTCTGCAACTGGCCTTCTCCAGCCCCCTGAAGCGCCCTTGGGCCACAGCCGATGCCATCTGCAGCAACCACAGCAACCTCATTTTGCGCCCAATGCCCGACTTGCAAGAGATCTGCCACGGCGACTGGGAGGGCAAGCTGCAAAGCGAAGTCGAAGCCGAATACCCCGGCGAGCTGGAGCGCTGGCAACGGGATCCCGCCAGTGTGCAGATGCCCAATGGGGAAAACCTTCACCAGGTGTGGGAGCGCACTCGCTCCGCTTGGCAGGAGCTTTTGGCCATCACCGCAGCCCAGTTTCCTCAGGGCACGGCGGTTGTTGTTGCCCACGATGCCATCAACAAGGCGATCATCTGTCAGTTGTTCGACCTTTCCCCCCAAGCCTTTTGGATCTTCAAGCAGGGGAATGGCGCCATTACGGTGATCGACTATCCAGAAGGCAAGGAGGGTGCCCCGGTTTTGAAGGTGTTGAACCTCACCACCCATCTGTCGGGCCAGATCTTGGACTGCACCACCGCTGGAGCTTTGTAAAGATGGGCTCATCCCCTCTCCGCGAGCTAACAGGACGACTAACAGGACAAAATGTGCATCTCCAGGGAGTGCGCCTGTTGGATCCTTGGCGTCAGCGGGATGAAGTAACCGATGTGTGGTTGCAAGAGGGTCGTCTGCGGGCCACCGAGCCGGCAGGGATCCCTGCCGACATCCCCACCATCGATGGCTCAGGCTGGGTAGTGGGGCCGGGTTTGCTGGATCTGTATGCCCACAGCGGCGAGATGGTTGGCAACGGTCGCGTAAGCGGTGCGGAGCACTTTCTGGCCCACAGTCGGGAAACCCTGACCTCTTTGGCTGCAGCGGCTTTGGCGGGAGGCTTTACCCAGGTGGGGCTTCTGCCCACCCCCCTTCCCGGAAGCGGCTTTTTTCCGGTGCTGGATCGCCCGGAACACCTGAACCGCTACCCCCGCCAATTGGGGGATCCCCGCTGGCTGCCCTGGGCTGCCCTGAGCGTGGGTGGCCAAGGAGAAACTCCAACCCCCTGGGGAGAACTGGCGCAAGCGGGAGCAGTTGGCTTTGCAGAGGTTCAGCCACTGCGCTCCTTGGCTTTGGTGCGGCGGGCTCTGGAGTATTTGCGGCTGGAGAATAAACCCCTGCTGCTCTGGGCCTGGGATCCCACCTTGGCCGGGCAAGGTAGCCTCTACGAAGGGATCTGGGCGCTGCGCCTGGGGCTGAAAGGGATCCCTGCCAGTGCTGAAACTGCCGCTCTGGCCCGTCTCTTGGAGGTGATCAGGAGCGTTCCTTCCCCTCCGCCTGTGCATATTATGCGCCTGAGCCAAGCCCGCAGCCTGGAGCTGATCCAACAGGCCCAAGCCGAAGGACTGCCGGTTACCGCCAGCGCCACTTGGATGCACCTGATCTTGTCCGAAGAGGCCGTCTTTGAGCACCGCTACGATCCCCACCTTCGCCTTCTGCCCCCTCTTCCCAGCGCTGGCGACCGAGAGGCTCTGATCGCCGGGATCCGTTCCGGCAACTTGGGGATCGCTACGGATCACCACCCCTACACCTACGAAGAGAAAACGCTGCCCTTTGCCGATGCCCCGCCGGGGGCGATGGGCCTGGAGCTGGCTCTGCCGCTGCTGTGGCAACATTTGGTGGCAACGGGATCCCTGACGGCGCTGCAACTGTGGTCTGCCCTCAGCCTGTACCCGGCCCGCTGCCTAAACCTAGATCCGCCCACCCTTACCCCCCACAGCGACTGGGTGCTGTTTGATCCCACCCACCCTTGGACGGTTTCTGTTGCCACTCTCCACTCCCGATCGCCAGCGACTCCCTGGCTGGAGAAAACCCTGTGCGGCAAGGTGTTGCACACCCATGTCGAGGGGATCCCATCCCGCAGCTCTGCCCCTTGATCCCGAAGAAGGCCGACAAGACCTGTCCGGAGAAAGAGCCAATTCAAAGAGGGGGATCCCTTCCCGCCAGCAGGACGAGTCCTTAATTCAAAAATTCAAAACTCCCCCGCCAGAGCGGCTACGCAACGCTCACACAGCTCTGGATGTTCGGCAAATTCCCCCACACGGGTGGAATAGTTCCAGCAGCGCACGCACTTTTGGCCGTCAGCCGGAAAAACAGAGACCTCCAAGCCTTGACCTGAGGTTTTCTCCAGTTCCACCTGTGAGGTGATGAACAAGTAGCGCAACTCGGCAGCCCGCTCCTGCAAAAGAGCGTATAGGCTGGGATCCGCTACCTTCAGGATTACCTTGGCCTCGGTGGAAGCGCCGATGGGCTTAAAGGACTCCGTCCCGCTAACGCGACCGGTACGGGCTTGCTCCAGAGCCTTGTTCACCTCTTGGCGCACCTCTCGCAGCTGCTCCCAAATGGCCGCCAACTGGGGATCCCGCCAGTGCTCCGGCAGCTTCATCCACCCCCCCTCAAACACCGAACGGGTGGGCTTGGGATAGGGCAGATGGCTCCAAATCTCTTCGGCCAGGTGGGAGAGAACGGGGGCGATGGCCTTGGCCAAGTTCTCCAGCAACAGGGAGAGCACCGTTTGACATTGGCGCCGCCGCAGACTTTGGGCATGGCTAATGTAGAGGCGATCCTTGGCAATATCCAGGTAAAAGTTGGAGAGATCCACCACACAGAAGTTCTGAATCGCCTGGAAAAAGCGGTAGAACTGATAGCTGGCAAAAGATTCGCCGATCTCGGATCCCACCTCGTGCAGGCGGTGCAAAATGTAGCGGTCTAGCTCCGTCAAGGCTGCAAAAGGAACGGCATCCTGAGTTGGATTGAAATCGTAGAGGTTGCTCAGCAAAAAGCGAGCTGTGTTGCGGATTTTGCGATACACATCCGCCATTTGCCCAAGAATGGTCTTGCCCAGCGGCACATCCCCGGAGTAGTCCACACTGGAGACCCATAGGCGCAGCACATCTGCCCCATAGGCGGGATCCGTCTGGGGATCTTTGCCGCCGTTGATTAACACCAGCGGATCGATGACATTGCCCAGGGACTTGCTCATTTTCTGGCCTTTCTCGTCCAGCACAAACCCATGGGTGAGCACCGCCTTGTAGGGGGCATGGCCGTTGACGGCCACGGAGGTAAGCAAACTGGATTGGAACCAGCCCCGGTGTTGGTCGGAGCCCTCCAAATATAGATCCACCGGGTAGCCCAACCCCTGCGCCTTGGCCACCGCTGCCCAGGAGGAGCCGGAGTCAAACCAGACATCCATGGTGTCCATCCCTTTGCGGTAGGTGCGGCCATTGTGGCGGTACTTCTCCGGCAGCAACTCCTCCACCGGGCGCTTCCACCAGGCGTCGGATCCCTCTTGGGCGAAGATGGCCTTGATGTGGTCGAGGGTCTCGGCGGTGAGCAAGGGCTCGCCGGTTTCTTCGTCGTAAAAGACGGGGATGGGCACGCCCCAAGCCCGCTGGCGGGAAATACACCAATCCGAGCGCTCCGACACCATAGCAGTGATGCGGTTCTCCCCGATGGCCGGGATCCATTTCACGGTTTTAATGGCCTGCAGGGCCAGCTCCCGGAAGCCAGCTACAGACGCAAACCACTGCTCGGTGGCCCGGAAAATCGTTGGCTCTTTCGTGCGCCAGTCGTAGGGATATTTGTGGTTGTAGGGTTCTTCCTTGAGCAAAGCCCCCGCAGCCTGCAGAGCCTGGATGACAGCAGCATTGCCGCTGGTCTCCGGCTTTTTCGAGAGCACATCCAACCCGACGAACTGGGATCCGGCCTCGGCGGTAAATCTCCCCTGATCGTCCACAGGGCTGAGAATGGGCAGACCATACTTTTGGCCGGTTTTGAAGTCATCTTCCCCATGCCCCGGAGCTGTGTGCACAATGCCGGTGCCGGACTCGGTGGTGACGTAGTCCCCCAGCACGCAGAGGCTGGCGCGGTCAAAGAGGGGGTGCCGTCCTTGACTGTATTCCAGGGCGGATCCCGGCAGGGTGGCCTTGATCTCCAGAGGCGTCTCCAGAACCTTCTCCAGCCGCTCCCGCAGATCGGCGGCGATCAACAGCAGGCCGAAGCGGGGAGACTCCACCACTGCATAGGTGAGCTTGGGGCTAAAGCAGAGAGCCAGGTTGGCCGGGATCGTCCAAGGGGTGGTGGTCCAGATGGCTGCCCGCAGGCCCGGCATGAAGGGCTCCAAAACCGGCTGCGCCGCCGGACTCAGGCTCTGCAGGGGAAAGGCCACGTAGATGCTGGGGGAGATGTGGTTGTCAGGGTACTCCAGCTCCGCTTCCGCCAGAGCCGTCTGGGAGCTGGGGCTCCAGTGGACGGGTTTGAGGCCGCGGTAGATGTAGCCCTTGAGGGCCATTTGTCCAAACACCTCAATTTGTGCGGCTTCGTACTCCGGCGACAGCGTCAGGTAGGGCCGATCCCAGGATCCCCATACCCCCAGGCGCTGAAAACTGGCCCGCTGCACATCAACGTAGTGCAGGGCGTACTCCTTGGCTTTTTGTCGCAGCTGCAGAGGGGTGAGGTTTTCCCGCTCCTGCGGGGTGAGGCTTTGCAACACTTTCAGTTCGATGGGCAGGCCGTGGCAATCCCAGCCGGGCACGTAGCGCACCTTGCGCCCCTGCAGGATGTGGTACTTGTTGACGATATCCTTGAGGATCTTGTTGAGGGTGGTGCCCATGTGGATATCGCCATTGGCGTAGGGCGGTCCATCGTGCAGGACAAAGGGATCCCCAGGATTGTGGTCGGCAAGGCGCTGGTAGATTTGCTCTTCCTGCCAAAAGGCTTGAATGGCGGGTTCTCTCTTGGCGGCCTCTGCCCGCATGGGAAACTGAGTTTGGGGCAGGTTGAGGGTACTTTTGTAGTCCACGGCAACTCGAGCCAACTAGAGGGCGTCCTTCTATCCTACGCTGTTGCCTTATCCTCAGCAGTCCATCCCTCACCCCTCTTGTGGGACAGGGGATCCGAAGCCCACGGTCACCCAGAGCGCCTGGAGCTCTCAAACGGCTCCAACAAACCACCGCATGAACTCCCTGATCGAGAAAACGAGAAAACAAGAAAAGATTTGTGCTAGTCTCAGGGTGTCGTTTAGTAAGGGAGGTTCCTGCGGATGCCAGATAGTAGTAGTTGTAAGGGTCGTCAAGTTGGGTTCAGCCGGCTGTGCGCCGGGGCTGTTCTCTAACGGTCTGAACTTAGATCCTTCAGTCTGCTGAAGAGTCTTCGCGTTCTGGCTCGCTTGGAGTTCCTCCCGGCAGTCAGGTTCCAGTTGAAGGCCCGCTAGACCGCTCTTTCCCTGACCGCCTGTTGTTGCCTTGGGGGTGGGAGAGAGCGGATAGTTTTGCAGATAGCTGTAGCGGGGCTTGGAATGGACGGGCGTCTAAAGATGCCAGTGTTTCTTGAGGTTGGGTCCTTTCAAGACACCTCGACCCAACCTTTCGAGACCCCTCGGGATTGTTCGGTCAATTGCTGGCAGGAGTGGGGCGATCCACCACCGGAGCACCAAGGGAGTCGCCGCTATCGCAACCGCTCAAAAATAGGGCCAGCACCAGAAAGCAAACAAGCTGAGGGGCGCATAGTTTCCCATCTTAACAAGCTCAACTGCCTGTCCAGATTACCCCAGAGCCATTCCTCATCATCCTGAAGATTTCCTAAGGGACGGTGGGGATGGCCAGGGATCCCTCCAGAGCCAAGCGATCGCTGACGATAAGACGCCGACTCTCCAGCGTGATGCCGGTTTGGTTAACCAACATCACAGAAATCCACTCAGAACGGGGTTCTTGCGGAGCATCTGCCTGTAGGAAGATCCCTCCGGCCTGTAGAGGTTCGAGAGCAAACGAGGTCACCTCTGGGTAGCCCGCCCCGGCAACGGGTTGTTCGGCAACGGCGCCCAACAGCAAAGAGTGGGTGAGAGGCTCTGCCACAATCGCCTGCAGCGAATAGGTGGATCCCGGTTTGACCACCTCCGGCAGGTTCAAGGTGACGGTGGGAGGGGCAGATCCAGAGGTGAGGGTGCTGGCCTCCCGCAGCACTTCTTGGTCAATCAACAGCAGTTGTCCGGGATTGGCTGGATCCGGGCGATAGCGATTGCGCACCAGAGCAGAGGCTTTTACCTGAAAGTCCCCCCGCACCGAGGATTGGGATCCCTCTACTTGGCTGAGAATATCCGCAACAATCTCAGGGCCCACCTGCCGCCAGGAGAGGATCTGGGCCGAATAGGTGAGCTTGGGATGAGAGCTCCACAGCTTGCGGATGGCACCTTCCACCTCTTCCCGGTCCAGCCCATCTCGGTGGCGGAAGTCGGGGCTGTAGCCGGCCATCACCCCTGGCAAATCCCGCCGGTTGGCGGCGGCCACCTGCTGGCTTAGCCACTCCACCAGGGCGGCTGGCGGTGGGCTGGAAACTTGCCGCTGGATCCCACTTTCTAGGGGCATCGGGGCAGCTTGGGCCCAAGCCGAGGACTCCGTCCGGCTGACGTGACCGGCTGTCAATCCAAGGGGGATGCTCCAGCTCACGGCCAGAGCAAGGGGCCAAAGCAGTTGCGGAAAGTTAGATCGGGATTTCAAGCCATGGGCCTCCAGCCAGCAAATCTGGATCCCAGTCTAGCCTTAGGGCAGTTGGGATCCCAAAGTCCAGACCAGATAAGATCGATTGGAATAAGCTTTGGCTCATAGCGCCTGTTCTCCATGGCTCCCCAGCACTCTCCAGCTTTCTTGGCCCTGGTCAACGAGGCCAAAAGCCGCATCCAAGAACTGACAGTCGAGCAGGTCAGGCAAAAACAACTGCAAGGGGATCCCTTCTATTTTGTGGATGTGCGGGAAGAGTCGGAGTGGCAAGCCGGCCACGCTGCCGGAGCCATCCACTTGAGCAAAGGGATCATTGAGCGGGACATCGAGAGGGTGATCCCCGACAAAGAAGCGGAGATCGTCCTGTACTGCGGCGGCGGGTTTCGTTCGGCGTTGGCAGCCGATAATCTACAGAAAATGGGCTATCGTCGGGTGATCTCGATGGATGGGGGCATGCGGGCTTGGCGGGAAGCGGGTTTTCCTGAGGAGCGCTAGAGCTGGCGGATTTCTTCCCTCACCCATAGGAAGAGGGAGGTATTGGCTGCTATCTGGCTGCTATCTGAAATGGCCGACCACTGAAGGCGGGAAGTGGGGGCGGCCCAACCTTGTTTAGAATGGCGATAGCCTGGCCGTTTAGCTTTGCCCTACTCCTGCCATGCTCCAAACCCTGCCCCGCCTGGATGTTGCTGCCCGTTTGCAGCAGTTGCGCCAGCTTCTGCGAGAACAAGATCTGGATGGCTTTTGGGTTCCCTCTGCTGATGAGCATCTCAATGAGTATTTGCCGGAACATCGCAAGCGGCGCCAGTGGATCACAGGCTTTACCGGCTCGGTGGGGGATGCCTTGATCACCCGGGACAGGGCTTGGCTGTGGGTAGATCCCCGCTATCACGAACAGGCGGAGCGGGAGGTGGATCCCAACCTATTCACAGTGATCAAAGGAGGTCTGCCGAATCAGCCCAGCCTGATGGAGATTGTGGAGGAGCTGGGATCCGGCTTTCGCCTGGGGGTGGATCCCTTTACGGTGGCAGTGGCCACCTATCGCCAGTTGCAGGCCCATGCCCAAGCGGGAGGGGTGCTCTTGATCCCGGTCATGGAAAACTTGGTGGATAAGCTGGCTCAGGGATCCGCTCCTGTCGCTCCCTTTGACCGGCCCATTGACTCGGTACCCACCCACCTAAGCGGGGCCACCCCTGCAGAAAAGCTGGCCCAAGTCCGGCAGGAGATGCGCCGCAAGCGGGTGGGACTGTTGCCCCTGACCAAATTGGATCAGGTGGCCTGGCTGTTTAACCTGCGGGGATCCGACATCCCCTACAACCCAGTGTTTTGGGCCTATGCTTTGGTCAGCCCAGATAGAGCGGCTCTATTCACAGATCTGGAGCGGCTCAGCCCCCCATCTCGGCAATTTCTGGCAGAAGCCGGGGTGGAACTCTGGCCCTACGAGACCTACAGCCAACAACTGCCCCAATGGGCCAAGAGCTATGCGCCGGTGGGCTTGGATCCCAAGCAGACCACCCAGGGCACTCAAGAGCTGCTGCAGGATGCGAGCTGCCGCGAGCTGGAGCACCCAGTAGAAGCCCTCAAGGCCGTGAAAAACCCCACCGAGCTGGAACAGATGCGCCTGGCCAACCGCAAAGCCAGCCGGGCCAAGATCCGTACCCTGGCCTGGATCGACCGGCAAATCCAACAGGGGATCCCCATCAGCGAAGCCGATGTGGCCGCCATCATGGAGGCCCATTACCGGGAGGAAGGGGAGTGGGTGGGCCTGAGCTTTAACACCATTGCCGGCGCCGGCGCCAACAGCTCCATCATCCACTACAGCACTCCGGATCCCCAAAAGCTGCTGCAGCCGGGCGAACTGTTTTTGTTGGACTCCGGATCCCACTACTTGGGGGGCACCACCGACGATACCCGCACCGTTTGGATTGGCCCGCAACCCGCGGATCCCTTGTGCAAGCGGCGCTATACCGAGGTGCTCAAGGCCCACATTCAATGCGCCCGCCAGATCTTCCCCCCCGACACCTATGGAGTCTCGTTGGATGGGATCGCCCGCTCTACCCTTTGGCAGGCCGGGCTGGACTATGGCCATGGCACCGGCCACGGTGTCGGCGCCTTTTTGAATGTCCACGAGGGGCCCAACGGGATCCACCGCCGCGCCAACACCCCTCTCAAAGTGGGCATGATCAACAGCATCGAGCCGGGCTACTACCAGCCGGGATGGGGTGGGATCCGCCTGGAGAACCTCTACGAGGTGATTGCGATTCCCGAGCCCGAGGGCTGGATGGGCTTTCGCTCCCTAACTTGGATCCCTTTTGATGGGCGCTTAATCGATTGGGAACTGTTAAACGAGGTGCAGCGAGCCTGGCTGGACGAGTATCACCGGCAGGTTTACGTCATGCACCACGCCACCTTGCCAGAACAGGATGCCGCCTGGTTACGACGCGCCTGCGGACTGAGCTGATGTACTCGCGCAAGCGTTGCGCGGCGATTACAAATCCCCTGGCAAAGAACGCAGGAAGGATCCCCGCAGTTGACCACATGCGGCATTGCCATCCAAACCACGGGTTTGGCGCACAGTGGCCCGCACTTGGTGCTGTTCGAGCTGGCGGACGAACTCTCTGACCCGTGTCGGGTGGGGGCGTTGATAGTCGGCTCCAGAGATAGGGTTGTAAGGGATCAGGTTCACGTGCAGTTGCACCCCTGACCGGCTGGCCTGCTGCAGCAATTGCGCCAGTTGGCGGGCATGAATGGGCAGATCGTTGACCCCCGACAGCAGGGTATATTCAAAACTGACTCGCCGCCCGGTGCGCAGCATGTAGTCGCGGCAATCCTGGATCAGAGTGTCCAGAGGGTAGTGGGCTGCCGAAGGGATCAGCTGTTGCCGCAGGTCTTGATTGGGGGCATGCAAGCTGACGGCCAGGGTAACTTGCAGATCCTGCTGCGCCAGCCAGGCAATTTGCCGGGGTACCCCCACCGTCGAGAGGGTGATATGCCGTTGGCCGATGCCGATATCTCGATTCAGGCTGCGGATGGCTTGTACCACCGTATCGCGGTTGAGCAGGGGTTCCCCCATGCCCATAAAGACCACATGGCTGACGCGACGGCCAAAATCTTCCTGCACCGTCAACACCTGATCCAGAATCTCGTGCAGCTCTAGGTTGCGCCGGTAGCCCATCTTGCCGGTGGCACAGAAATCGCAGGCCATCGGGCAGCCCACCTGAGAAGAGACGCAGACCGTCAGACGCTTGGCCGTTGGGATCCCTACCGTTTCGATCAACTGCCCATCCGCCAACCCCAGCAGAAACTTCACAGTACCATCGCGGGCCTCTGTCCGCTGCACAATGCGCGAGCGTCCCACTGGGTAGCTTTGCACCGCCTCTCGCCAAGCCCTAGGAAACACCGTCACCTGTTCCAGGGAGCGGATCCCTTTTTGGTAGATCCAAGCATGCAGTTGTTGCCCGCGATAGGCCGGCTGTCCTTGGGCAACCGCCCAGTCTTTCAGAGCAGACAAGGATTGCCCCAGCAGCGGAATGGGTAGGGCCGACATCAATACCATCTTAGACGAGATCTCAAGAGCATGACTCTAGTCAATAATAAGCTCAACTATACTGAAAATAATGTATAATATGTTCAGTACGGATTACTACCAGTTGATCTTTCTGTTTACTTTCGAGTCTGCCAACATGGTAGCCAAAGCAAAGCAGAAAATTGGTAGTAAGACGACACGGAAACTGCGCTTTGGGTATTCTACTCAAAGCTTTGCGGGATACCGCCATTCTGTTTGGACTCCGTCCCGCTAACGCGAATGGAAACAAGCAGAATGCTATCGCTGCATAGTTGAACAGTGATGTTCAGCAGTGTTCAGCGTAAATGTATCAGGCACAGGAGTCCGGCTCCTCTACTCTAGCCTGTCCCTGCAACCCAATCCCCTTCAAGAACTCCGTCCGAGTGGCGCGAACGGCCTCGTCGCCACAGGGTTGCGGTTCCCCTGCCCATGGCAACAACTCCGCCAGAGACAGGGCGGGTGACGGTAAGCAACAATGCTCTCTTAAATCCCTTAAATTCCCTTAAATCAAGTTGCCCAAGGGCTTTTCCACCCCGCACTCAAGTACAGGGCTACCAAGCTATTCCCTGGTGTAGTTTTGTAGAGTGTGTTATGGAGTGCGCCATCGGGACGGAGTCCCTGACAGTTGGACAAAGTCTGCAGGATCAGGAGCGCTCGATCTGAATCTTCTCGATTTCAATCCATTGAATCCATCTGAACCTATGTCTGTTTCCCCCCAACTGGCCCAACTGGCCACCTGGATGGCAGGGCACTTCAACAACCTGCAGCAGGCGCTCGCAGAGCCCGTCTGGTTTGCCAACATTCATGTGTACCAATGTCCCTTGCCTTGGTCGGTGTTGCAGGGGGTGGGGTTTTATGTGGAGCAACTGTACGACATTTATCCTGAGCAGCCTTACCGACAGCGGGTGATCCACCTCTTCGATACTCCAGATGGGATCCGGATTCAAAACTATGCTCTGACAGCTCCTGACTCCTACAGGTGCGCCGGTCGGGAGTTGTTGCTAAGCAACGCTTACGCGAAGGGGAAATTGGCCGGTCTGACAGCAGCGGAGTTGGAACTCTTGCCCGGCTGTGTCACCCAAGTGGAATGGACGGGATCCTGCTATCGGGGCCGCAGCCTGCCCGGCAAAGGCTGTATTGTTGAACGCAAAGGCAGAACCACCTATTTGTACAGCGAGTTTGAGATCGGAGCCGACTACTTTCACAGCTTGGATCAAGGTCGGGATCCGGAGACCGATCAAGTGATCTGGGGATCCCTATCCGGGCCTTTTCGGTTTGTCAAAAAACAGGATTTTTCCCAGTACCTACCGCAGTGGGCTGAAGTGCTGAACCATGAGGCTGCTGGAGCAACTGGTTGAGCAGCTGCGGGCGCTGGGGATCCCGTTCGCGTCGTCAGGACGGACTTCCCGGCGAGAGTTGGTCTGGCTAACCCTGCGGTTGGCCTGGGAAAACGCGATGCGCTACCGGCTGTAAGGACTCCGTCCCGCTTACGCGATTGGCCTGGCCTCTGAAATGGCCTACAGCTCGATGTTGGCGCTGTTCCCCTTCATCCTCACGCTCCTGACCGGGGTTGGGCTGTTTGTCGGCTCCTCTGAGCAAGCCTTCGAGCGCTTGATGGAGCAGTTGAGCCAAATTGCTCCCCAAGAGGCCCTGACGCTTTTGGATCGGTATGTGCGCGAGCTCCGCTTCGGGCAAAAAAGTGCTCCGCACCGCTGACGCGAACGGGGGTTGTTGTCGCTCGGCTTCTTGGGCACCCTGTGGGCTGCTTCTGGAGCCATGGGGGCGGTGATGACAGCTTTGGATCTCAGCCATGAGATCCCTCAAGATAGGCGCCGTCCCTTCTGGAGACGCAAGCTGATCTCGCTGGTTTGGATGCTCGCCACCCTGGGGTTGACCGGACTGGCCAGCTTGATCTTTTTGTTCAGTGCCAGCTTTTGCGCTTCTTGGCCATGAAAGCGAGATCCTTAGCGCAGGAAGTTGGCGGGCCGACTCAGTTGGATCCCTTGCGAGAGCTGGGGTTGAACTTGTGGGGGATCCTCACCTGGCCGATTTCGCTGGGGTTGGTCGTCTTCTCCTGCTGGGTGCTGTATCGATTTGGCCCCAGCTTGCGCCGACCCCAAATGCCGATTTGGCCGGGAGCCATCGTGGCCAGCCTACTATGGGTTGGGGTGTCTTGGGGGCTGCGGATTTACGTGGAGCACTTTGGGCAGTTCAACCAAGTCTACGGGGCGGTGGGGGCAGTTATTGTGCTGCTGCTCTGGGTTTGGCTCACTTCCTTGGCGCTGCTGTTTGGGGATCAAATCAACATCGCCCTCTACCAGGCGCAAAAATGGATTGCAGAACGGGATCCCTAGCCCCACCCCAAATCCGAGTTATGGATGCAGACGGAAATTCTCTCGCCCACTCCTGAGCACATTGCCGTAGCGGCTGCGGCCTTGCTGCGGGGCCAGTTGGTGGCCATCCCCACGGAGACGGTTTACGGCCTGGCGGGCCATGGCTTGGATGAGCAGGCAGTGGCGAACATTTTTGCCGCCAAGGAGCGCCCCCGCTTCGATCCCCTGATCCTGCATCTGCCGGCTGGGGTGACCCTAGAGCAATTGCAGGGGTGGCTGGTGGACGTGTCGGCTTTTACTCCCGCCGCCCGTGCTCTGCTGGGATCCCTGATCGACACCTTCTGGCCGGGGCCCCTGACTTTGGTGCTGCCCAAGTGTCCCACCGTGCCGGATCTGGTGAGCAGCGGGTTGCCTACTGTTGCCCTGCGGGTGCCTGCTCACCCGGTGGCTCAAGCTTTGTTGCAGGCAGTGCAAACCCCTTTGGCTGCCCCCAGTGCCAATCGCTTTGGCCGCATCAGCCCCACCTCAGCCCAGGCCGTCTATGCAGAGTTGGGAGGGCGGATCCCCTACATCTTGGACGGGGGAGAGTGTGCCGTGGGCCTAGAATCCACCGTGCTGAAGCTCAGCCCCGAAGGGATCCCAACGCTGCTGCGCCCAGGAGGGATCCCACTGGAAGCCCTGGAGGCCCACCTGGGGTTGCCCATCCGGTTGCCCCCAGAACAGGCCCCCAAGGATGGCACAACGGGCCCGCCAGAAGCGCCGGGACGACTGAGCAGCCACTATGCCCCCAGTAAGCCCCTCCGGCTTTTGCCCACCCCTTTTGCCCAGCTTCAGCCCGGCGATTGGCAACAGGTGCAGCACCTGACAACCGGTCATTCCCACCTGGGCATCCTCAGCTTTGCCACGGATCCGCAGGCTCTGCTGAACACCCTCTCCCGCCATTGGCCGGGGATCACTTTCAGTTTGGAGTGCTTGGGTTCGGATCCCAAGGCAGCCGCCCGCGCCCTCTTTGCCAGCCTGCGCCGACTGGATGAGGGAGATGCTACGCTCCTGCTGGCAGAGCCCCCACCCATCTCGACGGGGTTGGGCTATGCGATGATGGATCGGCTACGCCGGGCCAGCAGCCTTTCGCGTTAGCGTCGCTTAGCGATATGGAACTCTCCCCCCTCGTTGCCATCGTAATGGGTAGCGATTCCGATTTGCCCACCCTTGCACCTGCCGCCCAGGTGTGTGAGGAGTTTGGGATCCCTTACCAATTGCAGATCCTCAGCGCCCATCGCACTCCCGAGGCGATGGTAGAGTTTGCCCGCTGCGCCCATACCCAAGGGATCCGCGTCATCATTGCCGGGGCAGGGGGAGCAGCCCATTTGCCGGGGATGGTGGCCTCTCTCACCCCCCTGCCGGTGATCGGGGTGCCGGTGCTCAGCCCATCCCTGCAGGGGATCGACTCCCTGTACTCAATTGTGCAAATGCCCAAAGGGATCCCGGTGGCCACGGTGGCCATTGGCAACGGCTACAACGCGGGTCTGTTGGCGGTGCAGATCCTAGCCAGTGGGGATCCCGATCTGCTCCGGCGGGTGATCGCCTATCGGGAAAGCCTAAAACAGGCGGTGCAGGAGAAAAACGACCAGTTGCAAACCCAAGGGTGGAAAGCCTACCTCGACTCTATAAAGCATAAGAGCATAATTTAAGGAGCGTTGATCTATCTTGCCGCTTGCAAAGGGCCAGATAGGGCCGAGTTTTGGGAGTTGCCATCGGTGAAGCATCAATCGGGTCGCCCTTCTTCCGGCCAGGGATCCTGGCCAGAATATCTGCAGCGGGTGGGGCGTGGGGCAGTGGAGACGGGATCCCAAGTTGCTCTGTGGATCCTATCGGGGCCACAGTGGCGGGTTTTGGCTCTGTCGGCCTTGGCGTTGGCAGGGCTGGCCTTCTGGAATGGGCGGCTGGCGCTCTCTCTGGGGGTGGGCACCTTGGTGATGTTGGGGCTACAGGGGGTGCGCAGCCCTGAGTTCAACCGCCGCTGGCAGGAGTGGCAAGCTTGGTTTCGGCAGGCGGACCGCTGGCTTTTGCTGGCAATTGGTTCGGGAGCAGCCGCCACCTTGGGCACCTACACCCTCATCTCCATCTGGGCAGAATCCACCCAACGCTGGCTGGCCACCGGCGCCATTTTACAGGGATTGGCCACCCTAGCCTTGTTGTCGCTGCTGTTTGGGGAGTGGCTCAGCCGCCGACAAGAGCGGCAACGGTCTCAATTGGAGCGCGATCTCAGCGACGTTGCCTCTCCCGATCCCTTCCGACGGCTGGCGGGCGTTCGCCGCTTGCAGAGCTTAATGTCCCACCTGGATCCCGAGCAAACCCGGCTGGCGGTGGATTATCTGCGGTTGGCCCTCGACCAAGAGACGGTAGCGGTTGTGCGGGAAGCCCTGCTGGAGGCCCTACAGGGATGGGGGATCCTGCGCCGCCTCAACGATTTGACCAATCTCAAACACCCCAGCAGGGATCCCTCTTCAAACTAAGATAACGGCTGTCTTGGTCCTCAAGGGTTTGACTGGGATGATAAATTCAGTCCCTTGGGCAATCCGCCAAATAGATTGCTCACCTCAGGTTTAGCTAAACCGCCGAGAAGCCCCGCGCTGTATGCGTAGCAACCCTGCGGGAAGCTAGCTACAGGGTCGGGAGTATGTTACGCGGCATACCCCCTTTCCATCTAGGCTCAGGCTTGTCCCTGATACATTCGCGCTGAACTCTCCTGAACATGGTTCAGGAAAGAAGCGATCGCATCCTGCCTATCTCTGTTCGCGTCAGCGGGACGGAGTCCAAACAGGAAGGCGGTATCCCGCAAAGCCCTGAGGAATACCCCCCGAGCGCTTTCCCCCTTCACTTCCCGGCAACCGTTGCGGTGGACTCAAGGATCAGGGGGAAACTTGGTCTACTATATCCCTCTCAATGACTTTTGCCAAACCGCCTAAAGCTCAGTAAATTCAGCAAAGTTCAGGGTTTTGGGGGTTAGAGGCATGCTCTGCCGCCAGCCCTATTGCAAAAAGCTTGCTTAGAGCTGGCCTGCAAGGAAGGCTAGAATCTTTTACTATGGGTAATCCTCTCCGGCCGCTCCCTTAGCCGCACTGTGCCAGCATGTATACCATTTCCGACTTTGACCGCCTGATCCAGTTTCTCCCAGTGGAGATCCGCCCTGAAGTGCAGATCGAGATCGGCACCCCTGACCAGTCTCGGGTTGTGCAGCCGTTGTGGCGCTTCCCCTGGCAAAAGTACTCTCGCTTTGCCATTGACCTCAGCCGTTGGCAGAAGCTGAGCCCTGACCAGCAGAAGATCTACTTCTTGCGAGAAGCGGTGATGGCCACAGAGCTGGCTTTGGGGGATAACTGGTCGGCGTTGTTGCTGTATCCCGCCTTGATCGGGGCCGGCAGCATGGGCATTTTGGTAGAGCTGCAGATGGGAGATAACCTCGGCGTTGGCTTAGCAGCAGGCTTGGCCGCGTCAGCGGTGTTTCTGTTGCGCAAAGCGGAGAAGGGCCAGAAGGCCCAGGTGGCAGCCGACGAGTTTGCTGTGCGCTATGCCTCCCAGAATGGCTACACCTCCGAACAGGCAGCTTCCATTTTGCTAAGTGCGCTGCAGCAGGTGGCTATTCTAGAAGATCGCGTTAAAACTGACTACGACACCACCATGCGCCACCGCAACCTGGAGTTTTTGGCGCAGCGAGGCCTGGGAGCTGGCACCCTGACCATCAACCCCAAGTACCGCAACAAGGGGCAAAGCTCCAGCCCGAATCCTTTCCAAAACCCTTTCCAGCGCTGAGGCCTCTCAAAGCTAGTTAGGGACTGACTGGGCTTATTCTTCGTCCTCTTCCAACTCTGGAAGCTCCTCAGTTGGGGTAGACTTGATCGCCTCATCTTCTACAATCACAATTTCTGTATCGGGGCTGTAATACCGACGCACATCCCACTCCGTAATCCAGCGGCGAATAATTGACCGCACAGTGGTTGTGCTGTAGAGCTCAGGAAGCTGTGGCAGCGATGGGCGTACCCAATCGGGATAAGCTTTCTGGTAGAGATCCGCTACCCTATGCCACATGGATTGAATGTCCTCGCGGGCTTCTAAGCAGGAACAGAGAGGGGTAGCTTGGCTAATAGCCTCCATGCCGGCCTTTACGACTTCCTCAGACATATGCTTCTGGAGAGCTATCTTAGGTGCTTTCTCCCAATCTCCTTTTTCTTGTAGAATGACCCTCTCGAAATCGCGGGTTACTGCTCCTACGAAAACCAGCGGAGCTTTCTTTATTTCTTCAGGCAGGGTTGTTGTACCAAACAAGTGCCCAAGAACGCGGTACGACTTGACCCGCTGAAGAAGACTGTACTGGGCAATAAGCTCAATCTCATCCACCAAAACCACCAAGCCCCCAAACCCTATGGCCCGACATAGCTGGGCACAGAAGGCCAGGCGCTGCCAGTGTAGGCTTTCTGCAGGGGGTAGCTTGCCAATGGGATAAGCACCTGCCAAGCCGTGATCCCGTAGGCTTCGCCTTACCTCTGAGGACTTCAGAGTGGGCTCACCAGCCCAAAAGCGGACAATGGCGTCTAGCTTCTCGTCATCGCCTCCTAACCTTTGGTACAGAGCCAAGGTGGCCGGCCACCAGCCTGACCCAAACTGCCACTGGTTAACCCAAAGCTGGAACTCCTGGACAGAAGGCGAGGAGTACTGTAAAGAAGGCGAGGAGTACTGTAGCCGGGCTGCCATGCCTTGGATCCCACGCTCAACCATGTCAGGGAGCTCGACCTGGGCAAGGAGGCGGGGAATCAGGCGATTGGGGTTACCGAGGGGCAACTCTTTGGAGACGACAACTAGGGAGGTGGCAAAATTATTCTTCCTTGCTCGCTCCTGCAGGGTTAGTAGAAGATGGGACTTGCCTGTCCCAAAATCCCCCTTTATCAGCATTCCTGCAGGGCCTGAACTAGCACCCTTGCACAGCTCTTGAAAACCCTCCTCAATCTGAGACTGCCAAGAGCCAAGTTCTGCAACTGCGAACCGGTTAGGAACGCCATTTCGTAGGGCTTCAATGGCCCGCCTAGCTGCAATCGCTACATTCATAGAAGCTGCACCATAGCTGTGCATGGATTAGGCTTTTGAAGAGAAGAAACCTCATTCTCAATTCGAGTTTGCAAAGCTCGATATCTATGATAAGACAGACGCTCAGATTCAATAAACTCTGGAGGAGCTAAGAAAATTAACACAGTTTTTTCTAGTTCACTCTCCGCATCGATAAACTCACGCAAAGTCTCGTAGAGCTCAAGGATTTGTCGACTGGTAAAGTTAGGGCGTCCACTGGGGGTCCGCTCGTAGTAGTGAAGCAAGCTGACAAGGACTGCTACTAAGCCGGATCGTCGTGTAAATAGTCTTAAGAAAGAAAGTAGAATCCCTCGAGCATTTGTCCTGTCAATCTTTCGAAAAATAGCCGCTTCACGCACCCGGCTGATAGAGCTCAGCGTACCTTTAAGCCACTCTTGAATTGCAGAGCATAGACCTTCCAGAGTGCCTGGGCTTTGAAGGGGTTCGTAGACAAGTCGGACTATGGCTTTGCGAAAGTCAAAGGCTAGTGAGTAATCCAGAAAACTACCTCTCTTAATTTCCCGATGAAACTCTAGTTTGATCTCACTGGCTTCAATCTGATAGAATTCGGCCAACTGCTCTAAAGTGCAGTCCTGCAGATCTAGCCTGGGAGGGTATCCAATTTTTTGGAGAATGTTGAAGCGCAGATCTTTGGCAAAAGTCTCCCAATCTACTCTCTGAGCAAGGGCAAACCAAAGCTGTTCGACTGAATGCAGCTTTAAGCACTCCTCTGTCAAATCAAAAATATGAAAGGAATACTGGTTAAGCTTTTCCAGCAGCGCTTTCCGCACCCAAGAGTAGGAATCTTTCGGAACAACGGCCAGCTTGACAGTGGCACCACCTTCAGGGATAAAAGAACGCAAGTAGTCTTCTTCCAGACAGCGCAGCCACAAATCAGGCTCTAGCCGACCCTGGCCCTCTTCGCTCATAGCTTCTCAAACTCCAAAAGATAGTAGGCGTGCTCCACCCCAGCTTCGTCTCGAATGCGGTAGTAGCGACCCGAGCGCGTGCCTGTAGACGCGGAGAAGATCAAGCGGTAGCCCTCCACATGGTTGGTGCCATTTCGATCCAAGAGGTAAAGATGCCGCGTAAACTCCACTTCGGTGTAGTCTGGGTTGTTGAGGTGGAGCACCTCGAAGACATCGCGAGCAGGTACTTGAAGAGAACGAGGCAGCTCTGCGCTTGACTTTCTCAAGTAACCCGCTGCAATTTTTGCCGCTTTCCAGATGCGTTCAAGAACTACCTCTGGATTAGTTTCTTTCCCTTTGGTCATTCTTGCTCGGAGAATCTTCTCTGCAATGGCACTGGGCCGTTGAGAGCGTAGAAGCTTGCGATCTATGCGCACTCCCTCCCTGGAAAAGCGCACTAAGGCGGGGAAAGCTACAAAGACATGGGGGCTTTCCGTAGGCAGCCAAGGCTGGCCGACTCGTTCTCCTACCTCGCTAGCAAGTTCTTCAAGAGAAGTTCTCTCCAAAACCTGCTGGGTTTGTTCAAGGGCTTGTCTTACCGTCTCCACCTGGGAAAGAGCCTCGCTGAGGACAGAGCTACAGCCTTGTAGCTGGCGGCTCAGGGCTGGAACTTGCCCTCCTTTACAAGCGACTTGGGCTTTCCCTGCGGTCTCCTTTGCTTTCTTAGTCAGGGCAAATAGCTTGCCTAGCTCGTCGTCAAGAGTCTTGAAGAGGGCTTCAATCATTAGTTTTTGGGCCTTTTCTTAGAGAAAACTAGCATCACCAAGAGTTTGGGTGCAAGGCCTTCCCACCTCCGGCTCTTCAAGGCATGCGCAGCTCCCCTTCTACTTCTAGGCGGGTGTAGGGGCCGACGCGAAGGAAGCGCTCCCCCAGCATCTCGGCGGCGGCAGGCTGGATCCAGCCCATGCGCTGCAGCAGGTGCAAAGCCAAAGCATATTTGGCCCGTGCAGCTCCATCCTGGACCTTGATGGCCAGGCCCATGCCTTCCCCCACCCGGCCAATGCACTGGATCCCTTCAGCACCCGATTTGCTCACCAGATCCCCTTGAGTAGCCCGCATCAACTCCGTGTCGAAACACCCCTGTCCAGCCACCATCTCCGGGTGATGGGTCATGGCCCGTGCTACCGATTCCAAGTCGGGCCGCTCGCCAGCAGTCAGTTGGGCGAATAGGGAGGCCAGGTGATTCAGTTGCAGTTGGTAGGTGGGCACCCCACAGTCATCCCGCGCAAACAAAAACTCTTCCGAGGGCATTTGCAGCAAATCCGCCAGCTTGGCCCGCACCAGGGCTTGCACCGGATGCTGCCGCTGGGCGTAGTCTGACAAGGTCCAGTTTTGGGCGCGGCTGGCCACGAGCATGCCGGCATGTTTGCCGGAGCAGTTGTGGCACAGGGGGCTGGGCTTGCCGGGTGGGGTGGGGCAGACCAGCAAATCGGGAGACAGATCGGCCCGCCACAGTATACTGAACACCTGCCGCGCATGAGCCGTGGTGCCCTGATGGGATCCGCACATGATGGCAATATCTTTCTCGCTGAGGCGGTAGCGCTCGCGGATGCCGGTGGAGAGCATGGCCAGCGCTTGGAAAGGCTTGAGGGCAGAACGGGCAAAAACAGGGGTGGTGCTGTTGCCGGCCATGGCCAGAGAACGCCCGCGGCTATCGGCCACGACAGCTTGGCAATGATGGATAGATTCGGTCAACCCCTCCCGCAAGACATGGATTAAGAGTTCGGGGGCGGTGGAACGATTCTCAAATGACATGAAAACCTGGGAAAGGGCTGACGAAGCTGGGAAAGAGGGTGTGTACTCTTCAAATCATACGCGCAGATCCTACACGAGAAGTTGGCGGGATCCCCTAAAGTAGCAAAATGGAACCCTTCCGCTCGGATCCGTGACCTCTGCCATGTCCTCCAATCCCCTGGTGTTTTTGGTCTGTCACGGCAGCCGGGATCCCGATTATCAGCAGGCTTTGGCAGATTTGTTGGCCCGGGTGCAGCAGCAGCTAGCTCCTCAAGTGGTGGAGCTGGCCCAGTTGGAAGGTCAGCCTCTCACCCTGGCCGAACAGATTCAAGGACGGCTGGCAGCTTGGCTGGGCGCAGGCCGATCTCCCGATCAAGTGGTGCTGCTGTCGCTGTTTATGGGCGAGGGATCCCATGTGGAAGAGGATTTACCGGCTGCGGTGAAGCAGGTTCAAGCTCGCTGGCCGCGCCTGCCCATCCGGTTAACACCCCCCATTGGCCAGCACCCGGCCCTCCTGGATCTGTTGGTGGCTCGCATTCTGGCTCCACAGCCCTCTTGCTCTGCAACGCTCAGGCAATCCGGCGAACGGGCAGATGCCTGGATTGTGCTTGGCCATGGCAGCCGTCTGCCGGGGTTTGCCGCCCAACTCCAAGCCGGGATCCAAACTGTGCAACGGCGCTTGCCCGAGATCCCCTTGCATGTGGCTTTTGCTGCCCAGTCCCCCACCTTAGAAGCGGTCGTGATCCATTGCTTGCGCCTTAGCCAGTGCCGTCTACGGGTGCTGCCGTTTTCTCTCTTTCCAGGCGGTCTGCTGCGCGCCCTACAAGAACAGGCTCAGCGATTACAGCGGGAATGGCCTCTGCTCCAAATCCAGGTGGAGCCGCCCCTCTGGCGGGATCCTCAACTGATGCAGGCCATTGTGGAGACACTCCAGGCTTTTAGCCCGGCGCTGGAATAGCCGAATCTTTCCCGTTCCCTCAAAATGGATATTTCCAACAGCAATGACGCGACCGGGACTTGAGATGGGCAAAGTGTATTTGGTGGGGGCAGGGCCTGGGGATCCAGGGCTGCTGACGGTGAAGGGAAAGGCGCTACTCGCCCACGCGGATGTGGTCATCTACGATGCTCTGGTGGGATCCTCCATCCTGGAGCTGATCCCGCCGACGGCAGAACGGATCTACGCCGGCAAACACTGCGGCGCTCACACCTTGCCCCAGGAGCAGATCACAGCCTTGCTGATGGAGAAAGCTCGGACGGCAGCCGTGGTGGTGCGGCTCAAAGGGGGGGATCCCTTCATCTTTGGGCGAGGCGGCGAGGAGATGTTGGCTCTGGTGCAGGCCGGGATCCCAGTGGAGGTGGTGCCGGGAATTACGGCGGGCATTGCCGCCAGCGCCTATGCCGGGATCCCTCTCACCCATCGCGACCTCAGCTCCTCAGTTGCTTTTGTTACCGGACATGAGGCGGCAGGGAAATACCGCCCTCAGGTCAATTGGCGGGCTTTGGCCGGGGCGGTGGAAACCCTGGTGATCTACATGGGCATGCACAACCTCAGCCACATTGCCGCTGAATTGTTGGCCGGAGGGAAAGCTCCCGATACCCCGGTTGCCCTGATCCGCTGGGGCACCACCCCTGAGCAAGAGATTCATCTGCTCCGCCTGCAGACTCTGGCTGGGCAGCCCTCGCCCGTAGCACCGCCTTCAATTGTTGTGGTGGGAGCGGTGGTCAGCCTGGCCAGCTTGTTGCCCACTTTGCGTCCGCCAGTCTCGTATTGCTCCGCAGCGCTTGCGCAACCGGAATCTCCATGAACGCCTTCTTTCGCAAGTTGGGTGCCCTCTTCTCCGCCTACTACGCCTACATGCTGGAGTACCGGGCCGAGCTGATCCTGTGGGTGTTGGCCGGATCCCTGCCCCTGATCATGATGGGGGTGTGGAGCGAGGCAGCCCGCTCAGGAGACTTCTCGCTGTCTGCTCTGGAGTTCATCCGCTACTTTCTGGCGGTGTTCCTGGTGCGCCAGTTCACCATCGTCTGGGTCATCTGGGACTTTGAGCGAGAGGTGGTCGAAGGCAAATTATCTCCTCGCCTGTTGCAGCCTCTGGATCCCGCTTGGCACCATGTGGCCAGCCACCTGATGGAGCGCTTGGCCCGTCTCCCCTTTACCCTGGTTTTAATCGCCCTTTTCTTCGTCCTCTACCCCCCTGCCTTTTGGATCCCCTCTTGGGCCCAGGCGGGGCTGGGATCCCTGGCCATTCTCCTGGCTTTTGCCCTGCGCTTTCTCATGCAGTACACCCTGGCGCTGCTGGCCTTTTGGGTGGAACGGGTGACGGCCTTGGAGCAATTCCATTTTTTGGTGTACTTGTTTTTCTCGGGGGTGATCGCTCCTCTGGAGGTGTTCCCACCCCCCGTGCGCCAGCTCTTGGCCTGGACACCCTTCCCCTACCTGGTGCACTTTCCCGCCAGCCTCTGGGCAGGGATCCCGGTGGACATTCTGCGCGGTTTTGGCCTGGGCCTGGCCTGGGCGGGCCTGTTTTGGCTGGCTAACCGCTGGTTGTGGCGCAAAGGCTTGCAACAGTACTCGGGAATGGGAGCTTAGAGAGCCAGGTTCAGTCCCTCATCTTTACAGCTACCGTAGTCTTCAGCTTTCAACCAGACCACTTCTGAAACCACTATCATGGGTTCAGTCTCCGTAGCCAAATGACGAATCCTGTCCGTCTCCCTAAAATAGCGACAGATAACAGGTGAATAGCGCTTTACCCTTTTCCTTGACAGCCTCCTCGGGTTCTCATGAAGCGTGTACTGGTCGTAGACGACGATCCCCTCTCCCTGAAGGTGCTGAGCCGCCACCTGACTCAGCATGGCTATCGGGTTTCTACAGGCGCTTCGGGTGTAGAAGGGTTGCGCCTGTTTGCCCAAGAGCAGCCGGATGTGGTGGTTTCAGATGTGGTGATGCCGGAAATGGACGGCTTTGAGTTTTGCCGACAGCTGCGCCAACAGCGCGGCGGCGAGCTCGTCCCCTTCATTTTTCTCTCTTCGCGGGGAGAGATCGATGACCGGGTTCAGGGCTATGAGCGGGGGGCGGATGACTACATCATCAAGCCCTTTGAACCCCTGGAGTTGGTGGCCAAAATCGAGGCCCAGATTGAACGCTCCCGCCGCACCCAATCGGAAATTCTGCGGCTGATCCAACAGCAGTCCCAGCCAAAACCGGAAGCGGCCCCCCGACCCACTCCACCCGAATTGCCCCTGACCCCTGCTGAGGAGCGGGTCTTTCGGGAAGTCATTCGCGGCTTCACCAACAAGCAAATCGGCGAGAAGCTGTTCATCAGCCCGCGCACTGTGCAAACTCACCTGACCAACATCCTCAGCAAGCTTTCTTTGGAAAATCGCTCGCAACTGGTGCGTTTTGCCTACGAACGGGGCTACACCGCCGAAGAGGAGCCGGGCCAGAAGGGATCCCTTTCAGGCCAGGTGTAGCCTCAAAACAGCACGTGGCGCTTTTCGCACCCGGCAGGGGATCCGCTCCTTGCCCAAGCGGACAAATGCCTCGTAGCGATGGCAGCCGGAGAACCCATAATACTCCCCTTCCACTTCCAAAACCTCAATGGGCTCCTGCAGACCGATTGCTTCAATGGAAGCCATCAGCGCCTGCACCTTATCCGGATCCGTTTGCCGCGGCAAAGGGCGGCGAATTTGGGCAAGGGGAATCTCGCGAATCTGCGCCATGTTGAACTTTCTCCCTAAGCAAGCTACTTAATCATACTCGTTATGACTTTGCTCTATCAAGACTGGCAGAGGGGATGGATTCTCAGGCCAGAGCATGGCAGGATAACACCATTCCTCACTGCTCTCTCCCTCAGTAGCCAACCCAGCCATGTGGCAACTCCTCAAAGCCTTATGGGGAAAGATCGCCGGCCAAGCCCCCCCTGCACCCCCCGCTGCCGCGCCACGACCACCCCTTGACAAGAGGCTGGTTCAGCAGCCCTCTCCCCGGAATGTCCCTGCTGCAGAGGCCGCCCGCAAAGAAGAAGCCCCTGAGCCCACACCAGAACATTCCGCCCCAAAAGTTGCAGCAGCCCAACGGGGTGAGGAACCTGTGGTGTTGCTCCCTTCTCAGGAGAAATCCCCAGACTCTGTGGCAGTAGAATCCCCCATCGGCCCGGCTCAACCCACCTCTACCGCCAAAAGCATCAGCAGCTTCTGGGCCATGACCGACACTGGATCCCGGATTTCCTGCATTGCTGCCACCACCGACAGTGGCCGTGCGGTCAGCTCCATTGCGACTGCTAGGCTCCGCCAACCGGAATAGAGGCCGGGATCCCTTTAGCTTCAGAAAAAACTTCAGGGCAAGTCAGGAATAACTCCCATCCATTTCCACCCGCTACTGCAGGGATCCCCAGGGGGCATTAGGCCGATAATGGACAGGTAGCGTTGGGGGTTCCAAGCATGCTGGAGATGATCTTTAACGGGGCCAACTGGTTTGCTTTGCCCTTTTGGGCCTTGATGATTCTGCTGCCGGGTTGGAAGGTAACCCGCAAAGTGATGGAATCGCTTTTGCCCATCGCTCTTCTGGCGGCGGTTTATTTGTATCTTTTGGTCACCGGGTTTAATGCCGATGTTCTCAAGGAATTTTCCGACCCTCAACTGTCTCTGACCAGCTTAACTGGCCTATTCAGTCAACCCTCTGTTATGGCGACGGGATGGGTCCACTACATCGTCATGGATTTGTTTGTGGGCCGCTGGATCTTTTTGGAAGGGTGGGATAAGCGAGTATGGACAACCCATTCCCTGATTTTGTGCTTGTTTGCCGGGCCTGTGGGTCTGCTCTCCCATTTGCTTACGGTGGCGATTGTACAAGCAACTCGCCAGAACCGGCCCAGTGTCGCTCAACCTGACAAAGGCACAGAAGTACCGCAAGAATCCATCTAGCCCCTGCTTGGCTTTATGGCTCTTTCCGATGCACAGGGTGCAAAATGAGCAGCGTGGGATCATCCTCGACCTCAACGTTGCTGCCACGCAGCTCCCCAGCGCTACGTACTCGCCAGCACACAGGGTGGTTCCCGAGTGCCTTTAGGTGCCGTTGTAAACAACAACCACAAAACCCACTGAGGTCGGATCCAACCGTCAGGCTGTCGGGTTTAGGGCCTACAGCCCGTTTACGCGAACAATGCGCCCTGTGCTGCTGTGGGCGAGAGCGGCTGACTACCCTGGCACTGCAGGCAGCGTAGCACAAAGCCGCTTTAAAGGGCGGGGCTTCAAACCCAGTTTTTCGGTAACCGAATTCTTGTATTCTGAAACCCTGACATACTCCCCGCCCTACTGGCTTGCTTCCGCGCAGCGATGGGACGGGGCCTTAAGCTCAGTCTTCGGGTAAACAGGAGTGCAAACCTCTCATGACTGCTACCTTTGTTCACACACCCTTGGCGCAAACTGTTCTGCCTCGCCCTTCCCGAACTCGGGATCTCCTGCTGGTTCTGGGGGGAAGTTTGTTCGTAGCTGCCTTGGCTCAGGTGCGGATCCCTCTGCCCTTCACGCCGGTACCGATTACCGGACAAACCTTTGGAGTAATGCTGGTGGGGGCAGGCTTTGGGGCACGGCTGGGCTTTCTCACGTTGCTGGTGTACCTGCTGGAAGGGATCCTGGGATTGCCCTTCTTCAGCGGTGGCAGATCCGGGCTTGGCCACTTGGCGGGGGCGACGGGGGGCTACCTGTTGGCTTTTCCCCTGGCTGCAGGGCTGATGGGTTGGTTGGTGGAGCGCTGGGGCGTGGATCGCAACCCCTGGAAGATGGCGCTGGCGATGTTGTCCTGCTCGGCTCTGATTTTTTTGCTAGGAGCCACTTGGCTAGGGGTGTGGCTGAACCAGAATGTTGAGCCCACCTCGATCTTGGCCGTCCTCAACAAGGGGGTCTTCCCTTTTATTCCAGGAGACTTGGTGAAGTGCGGACTGGCGGCAGTGCTGCTGCCCACCATCTGGCGCTGGGTGGGTCGGGAAAGGCCACCGGCAGACTCCTAGCCCACTGGGCAAGAGCAGCAACTCTAAAGACCGCTCCGGCAAAGCAGAAGGGGCCTGGGATTAGCCTCGGGTCGGAAAATCTAAAAAAAAGATAACAGCTCCGAGGATTTGGCCTTTTTTCTGAGATTCTAAAAACTGTGCTCAATACGGTGTTCAATACGGCCTATTCATGGAGCTTTTCTTTATATTGCTCTAGAGTTTTATAAGTCGCTGACTGGTCGCGATAGAGCCCCCTTGTGGGGCTTTTTATTTTCTAGCTGCCGACCGGAAAAAGTTGAACTCAACCTACTATGGTCATTCCAAGCTATAATTTGATCTCTATAGACTCCCTAAATAGACGGGAACCCCGTCAGGCAACAGACGCGCCGGATCCCAGAAACATCCTGGTGGGTAGTCATTCAGCCCTTGACGGGCACCTTCTTTTCCAGCCACTGAGCCACTTGATCTGCCAGGTCAACTCCTTCCAACTGACAGAGTTCTCGCAGCATTGTTGGGCTGGTCACGTTCACTTCGGTTAGTCGTTCCCCGATAACATCAATCCCGACAAAATACAGCTTCTCCTGCCTGAGCACCGGTGCCAAAGCCCCGCAGAGAGCCCGTTCTTTTTCGGTAATCTTGGTTTTTTCCACTCGACCGCCGGCAGCAACATTGCCCCGAAAATCGCCCTCTCCAGGGATCCGATTGACGGCACCCAAAGGCTCTCCTTCCAGCAACAAAATGCGTTTATCTCCTGCCGCCGCCTGTGGCAAATACTCTTGCACCATCACAGGCAGCCGACCAAATTGGGTGCTCATTTCAATCAACGAGTTGAGGTTTGGATCCCCGGCATTGACCCTCAGGATCCCTTCCCCACCTTTGCCACCCAAGGGCTTGAGCACCGCCTGTCCTTCCTGTTCAACAAACTGACGCAGCAGACGCTTGTTGCTGCTGACGCGGGTGCGCGGGATCCACTCTTGAAATTGCAGGGCATAGAGCTTTTCGTTGGCCGAGCGGATCCCGGCAGGATGATTGAGCACCAGCGTGCGGCTGGGGGAGAGACGATCCAAAAGGTAAGTGGCATAGAGATAGGCCGCATCTACCGGCGGATCCTTGCGCATCCACACCGCCTGCATTTGGCTCAGGGGCAGCAGTTGCCGGTCTTTGACCTCATACCAGGGATCCGCCTTCAGATCCAACCGGATTTCCTCAAGGGATCCCCACGTTTCCCCTTGATCCCAGTAGAGATCCGCCAGGCCCAGGCAGAAAATGCGGTGCCCCCGTTTCTGCAGGGCTTCCATTAGGGCAACGCTGGTATCGTGGCTCACCTGCAACTGGGGCAACGGGTCAACAATGAAAGCTACCTGCATGGGAGGTGCGGTTCACTGACGAAAGGCTGCCCCGAGTATGCAACAAATCGGAGCCGATGGCTCTCCCCCGGTAGGCTGTTTCCACAAGAGAAGGCCCCCTCTGGAAAGCTCGATGCAGAGTTGTCTTTTTAATATCCTCTTAACCTCTTAATATCCTCTTAACCTCGACAGGCGACGCAAACGTTAGCTTGATAGGTGGAATCCCTGTTGGCCCTCAGTTCTCGGCTGGGTTGACCGGATTTCTGGCCTAACCTGTGAGGAATGCTCCATCTGTGAGTGCTCCCCCTTCTCAACCCTCGAATCCGGTTCGCATTGAAACCACGCGGGACTTGCTGGAAGCCTTGCGTGAGGGGCGCTCCCTGGTGGGTGCCAACCTGGAGAATGCCTATCTCTCGCGGGGCCTGTTCGACCGCATCCAGATGCCCAAAGCCAACTTGACCCGGGCTAACCTGCGCTCGATCAGCATGCAGCAAGCCGATCTGCGTCTGTGCAACTTTCGCCGTGCTGAGCTAGAGCGGGCCAATTTTACCGCCTCAGATCTACGGGGATCCAGCTTTAGCCAGGCTCTGGGGGACTACAGCAACTTTACCGCCGCCAAACTGGACAAAAGCAGCTTTCAGGGGGGCCGTTTCAGCCATGCCATCTTTCGCGAAGCCAGCTTGGTGGCTGCCAACCTAGCGGAGGGGAACTTCTTTGCCGCCGACTTCCGCCAGGCTAACCTATCTCGCTGCAACCTCTCCCAGGCTGCCTTGGTGAGTTGCCAGCTTCAGTTTGCCAACCTGGAACAGGCCATTTTGGTGGGGGCCAACCTACAGGATGCTCAGATTGAAGATACGCTCTTCAGTGGAGCCGATTTTACCGATGCCAAACTCTCCGATGAGACGCGCAAGCTCTTAATCGAGCGGGCCAGCGGCACCAACGAGCTTACCCAACGGGATACCCTCAACACTTTGCTGGCGGGTTTGCAGCCCAAGTCGCGTAAGCTTTTTGGCTTGCTGTGAGGTTGGAGCTGTCAGACACAACTGGGCTGAGGAGAAAGCTCAAAACCGGCTGAGGTCGATCCCAGCTTCCCGGGCCATGGCTCCTATCCCTTTGGCCTTGAGGGTCTTCAGGGCCTTGGTGGAAAGGCGCAGACGAACAAACCGCTTACCCTCTTCCCACCAGATGCGCTTCCACTGCAAATTGACTTCCTGCAGGCGCTTGGTGCGCCGGTGGGAGTGGGAGATGGCAAAAGCGTTGTTGCGTTTCTTGTTGGTTAGTTGGCAGCGACGCGCCATGGGATGAAAGCAAACTCAGCCTAGCTATCGTAAGGCATCTTTTTGTTGGGCAGCAAGCTGAAGTTGACTTTGCAACTGGGCTAGCTCTGCCTTCAGTCGGTCAAAGGTTTGTTGGCAGTGGTTAACGCTTTTTAGGGGCAGCTCTTCATTTTTGGCAATGCAGGTCACCTGTACAGAGCCGTCGGCAGCCTGACGGGTGCGATCCACAAACACTTCCACCGTCACCAGTTTGGTGTGGGGATTTTTTCCGGGAGGCTCGCCGGCCACCCAATAATCAAGGCTGTTGTGGAGGATATTGAGTTGGCAGCGCTCCAAAACGGCGCGGATCGACTCGCTTAGCTGCTCGGCTGAGCCCACAAGCTGGGTAACGCAAGAGTATCGAGCCATAGGACAAGCAAGTCACCACGGTTATCCTACCATCAAGTTTTCGGCTCCTGCAGCCAAAGGCGAACCGGCAGAATTGCGCTCAAGAGTACTCCACACCGGCTCGGTCAACCCTGCTGCGAAGAGGCAAGTTACGTTAGAACATGAACAATGCCTTCCGGCTCTTTCCCCAGGAGAGTTGCCATGTTTAGGGTCTCCTGTTTGGCTCATTCTCTTTTGCTACTGGGATCCCTGGGCCTGGGTTGGATAAGCGTGTCTTTTGCCCACGCGCAGCCCTTTCAGGCGGGCGACCTGGATGGGGATGGCCGTTTGACGGTGCAGGATCTCAACCTGTTGGGGGCCTACTTGCGGGGAGAACGGGGATTGACCGACGACCAGATCCGAGCTGCCGATGTCGACCAGGATGGACGGATCACAGAAGCCGACTGGCAAGTGTTGCAGCAGCGCATTCAGGCAGCAACGGATGTGCCCACAGGACAGGTGCAGTTGGATTCCGCCTATTCGGGACAGGTGGTGGATCGGCTGACGGGGCAGCCCTTGGCCGGGGCGGAGGTGGCCATTCCGGGGGCGGGTATTTCGGTGCGCACCGATGCCCAGGGTCGGTTTCGCCTGCCAGGGCCGCTGCCGGCAGAAGAAATTTTGGTGGCGCGGCTGGAAAATTACTTGCCTTATTCCCAAAGTACAGGCAGCGGTCAAGCCAGCGGGGATCGGCCTTGGCAATTGCAGTTGGAGCGCTGGGATCCCAACACAACTTTGGTACTGGAGGCGAATGTCATCCGCCTGGGGGATAACCAGTACTCGCCGGAATCGGCTGCCGCCGGGCAATTTTTGGGCCCTGCCCAAGGGGTGGAGATGACCCGCTCTTTCACTTTGCAACGCCTGCCTTCGCGCCCACCGGTTTTGCGGATTGGATCCCTGATTGGGTTGGATACAGCTGCCGCCTATCGGGCCGGCCAATCCCGGATCCCCAGTGCCAATATGTCTCCCATGCAGGTCATCCTGAACGGGGTGGAAATCGAGCAGATTCACCTGGGGGGAGATAACCTACAGATTCCCCTGCCGCTGCAACCTCTGCGCCTGGGCCTGAACACTGTTACCCTGCGCACTGGCAGAACCCTGATTCAGCCCCCCATGGTTACCCGTGGTCCCCAAGTGCCGATCAGCATTCCCCTTTTCGGGGGATCCCTGCACATCTCGGTGCCGCTGGGAGGTGATACAGTCATCCGGCACGGTGGAGCCTGGGTGGATCATGACGATGTGCAGTTGGCCAATGTAACCATCGAGATCCCCAACTGACCCTGCTCCGTTCAATGGTTTTACGGCCCATACCGTCAGCCAATAGCTTGGACGTTGAATCCAGGTTGAGCGGGCCACGGGGCCTGTCGGTCAAGAGGAACAAGTTTGAGCCTGCTTTCGATAACTGACTCGATATCTGATCCGTTTGCTCAACAAGGGAAATACGTTTGTCCAACGATTGGAAGCTCCCCCTTCCAACAGCCGGCATACTGCAGTTGCTGAATTGCTCCTCTTCGATGCCTCTGTGAGTTCTGTGCATCTCGATCTTCGAGAGGGATCCCTGAGGTGGCCCATGTGAGTGAGGTGAAATCCTGGCAACCGAGCAGATCGATAACCCAAACTGAGGAGAGCTGACTATGAGTATGAGTATGAATAGGGCTTCTGCCTTCCCCTTAACCTGGCTGTGGACGGGATCCCTGGCCCTGGGGGTGACGGCCCTGGTGACCCGCCAAGTGATCTGGGGGCTCTTACCTTTGGCAGCAGCCTACCCTGCCATCCGCCGCCGCGAAGAACAGCTTGGCCAAGTTCTGGAACAGACCTGGACACAGCAGCAACAGACAGCAACCCAACTGGAGACCCTGCAAGCGCGTTTCGAGGTGCTGGACGCTCGGCTCACTGCTGAACCGTCCCTTCTGCAGCAGACCTTGGCTTCCCCGGCTGAAGCCATTCAAGAGCTCGAGCAGAAAGTAAAGGTTTTGGAGCCCATCTGGGTACAGCAGCAGCAGACGGCGGCCCAACTGGAAACATTACAAGGGCGGATCGACGCCCTCGAAGCTCGGCCCACGTCTCATCTGTCCGTGCGGCAACAGCTGGCCCCCATCACCCAGGCCATCCAGCAAATCCAGCAGCGGTTAAAAGCCGTGGAGCTGCGGTTGAATGCTCTGCCGGTATCCCAGCCCCAAGTGACTTTGGAGCAACTGGAGTTGGTGCAGGCGCAACTCCAACACCTGCAGCAGCTGGTGGCATCCCAGCCGACCCCTGCTTTTCCCCGCAAAGCCCTGGGGGTGTTCATCGACGCGGCCAATCTCCACGCCAGCGCCCAGCAGTGGGGATCCCATCTCGACTATCCCAGTCTGCTGAGTTGGCTAGCCCAGAGCAGATCCGAAATGGAAGTGCATATTTACACTGGGGTGGATCCCCGCAACTTAGCTCAGCGTCGTTTCCTGCGGGAGTTGAGAAAACAGGGCTATCGGGTGGTCACCAAGCCGGTCGTGATCCACGCCGACGGCAGCCGCAAAGCCAATCTGGATGGGGAGCTGATCGTGGACTTGATGGCGATGCACTCCCACTACGAGACGGTGCTGCTGCTGAGTGGGGATGGAGATTTTGTGCCGGCCCTCAAGCATATCCGCCGCCAAGGCTGCCGGCTGGAGGTAGCCGCCTACAGGCCGAACACGAACCCGGCGTTAATTCGGATAGCCGACCAGTTCGTGGATTTGTGCGCTTGGCAGGGGACAGGAACGCTGGTGCCGCTGCCTGCAAAACAGACTCCGGCCACCGGCTAAACCTTGCCATCTCAGCACAGTTACATCGATCCCTGACTCCCCTCTCCCAAGGCAGGGAGAGGGGCTGGGGGTGAGGGTAGGCGGCACAGCGTCTTAACCTTGTTTGAAGTGATCAGAAGTGCTCATCCCATTTTCTGATTTGCAGTCTCAACGCCTGAGACTCGCTTGGATCAACCTTGCCCCAGCAGTCAACTTAACCCCAATTGGAGAGTCCAGATGTCAACGCAACTCACACAGCGGTTTGTGCAGGCAATGCACTATGCCCATCGCTGGCATGCTTCTCAGACCCGCAAGGGAACCGGGATCCCTTACCTCAGCCATCTGTTGGCCGTAGCAGCCATCGCCCTGGAGCATGGGGCGGATGAAGATGAAGCGATTGCCGCTCTGCTCCACGACAGCCTAGAGGACGGCCCCCACAACACAGGCGAGCCCCGGGCCCAGATTGAGCAACAGATCCGGGAGCACTTTGGAGAACGGGTGCTGCAGATCATCCTGGGATGTACGGATACCGAAAGCGATGGCTCCCGAGGCGAGCCCAAAGAAAACTGGAAAGAGCGCAAAACCGCCTACCTGAAGCACCTGGGGACGGCAAATGCCTCGGTTTTGTTGGTGGCCGCCTCTGACAAGCTGCACAACGCCCGCTGCATCTTGCGGGATTTTCGCCAACTGGGGGATGAACTCTGGCAGCGGTTTTCCGCCGGAAAAGAGGGATCCCTGTGGTATTATCGATCGTTGGCAGAGATTCTGAGGCGACGGCTGCCCGGCAATCTATCGGCGGAGCTTCAAGAGCTGGTGGCTGAGTTGCAATGCCAAGCTGGAGCGGTAATGCCTTGACAGAGACAAGCAGGGCTGAAGAAAATGCTGAGGGCAGCCCTATTCATCACACTTTTTGGGTCACGCACCTATGGTTCTCGCTGTTGGCACCCCTGCTCCTGGGTTTAACACCACTGACACCCAAGGCAACCAAGTCTCTCTGGCTGATTTTGCCGGGAAAACCGTAGTCCTCTACTTTTATCCCAAAGACGACACCCCCGGCTGTACCAAAGAAGCCTGTGGATTCCGCGACGCCTACGCCGACTACCAAAGCAAGGACGTGGTGGTGCTGGGGGTGAGCATGGACGACCAAGCTTCTCACCAAAAGTTCACCGAAAAGTACAACTTGCCTTTCCCCCTACTGGTGGATAGCAGTGGGGTGATTACCCGCGCCTACGATGTGGATGGGGGCGGCTATGCCAAGCGGGTGACCTACGTCATTGATGGCGAGGGCAAAATTGCCAAGGTCTACCAGAACATCAATACCGAAACCCATGCCCGCGATATTTTGGCGGATTTGGGTTTGTAGAAACGCTGCCTCTTTTCAGTACTCCTCGCTAGATCCCGGCCTTTGCGCATGAACGACGACATTCCGGTCGCCCGTCGCCAGTCCACTCCGGCGAAAAAAGCGCAAAGTTCGGTGCCTGCCCTGAGGTCCCGTCTAGTCTTGGGCCTGGTGCTGGTTGGGCTAGTGCTCCTGGCGGGTTGGGGGATAGAGAAGTTACCGGGATCCCAGCAGGCGGCGGATCCCCAAGTTCTGGAGGAAGCCGGTCAGCCCTCTCTGCCGCAGCCAACTGTGCAGAATGGGCGACCTTCTCTGTTGGGGCACTATGCCTATTCCGAAGCCCCTGCAGACAGCTTGCGGGTGGTGGGCAGCTACCGTGGTCGAGAGGTGCGCCTGCGCCAGGCGGCTGCCGAAAGTTACCTTCGCATGAGCGAAGCAGCTCAAGCTGCCGGGATCCGCCTTGTCCCCATTTCCGGGTTTCGCTCCATTGCGGATCAGGAATTCTTGTTTTTTCAATTGGCTCAATCCCGAGCCTTGCGACCCGAAGAACGGGCTGCTGTCAGCGCTCCCCCTGGCTACAGCGAGCACCACACTGGCTATGCCATCGACCTTGGGGATGCCGGGTTTCCGCAGTGGGATACTCAAGAAGCCTTTGAGACCACCCCGGCCTTCCAGTGGCTGCAGAGCAACGCGGCCCGCTTTGGCTTTGAGCTGTCTTTCCCCAGAAACAACCCTCAGGGGGTGAATTACGAACCCTGGCACTGGCGCTTTGTGGGCGACCGTGACAGCCTGGAGACCTTCTACGCTCCCGTCTTCCCGAGGGAGAAGAGCTGGGAGTGAGGGCTGACTCCTTTGGGGAGAGAGGAAAGGGGGAGCTCCTTGGGACTACCGTCACGGCCCTCTCCCTTGCAGGGATCTCATTCCCCTCTTGAATGGGTTCACAAGCCTAAGCAAGCGGATGACGCGATTCGAACGCGCGACCGTCTCGTTGGCAACGAGAAGCTCTACCACTGAGCTACATCCGCGTCGGGAAATTTATGATGGCAAGTTTTGCGGTGGTTTGTCAAGTCAGGGATCCCTGGCGCATTTTGTTCCAGAATGAGAGAAGTTCATCTTTCTTTGCAGTTGCGCAAAGTCTGGGCGGGATCCCGGGCAGCGCCTGTTTGAGGGTATTGCTATGCGGGTAGCCATTATTGGAGCCGGATTGGCCGGGTTGGTGACGGCAGTCGATTTGGTTGAAGCAGGACACGAGGTGCAGCTCTACGAGGCGCGGCCTTTTGTCGGCGGCAAGGTGGGATCCTGGCAGGATGCCGATGGCAACCACATCGAGATGGGGCTGCACGTTTTTTTCTGCAACTACAGCAATTTGTTTGCCCTGATGAAAAAGGTGGGGGCCTACGAGAACCTGCTGCCCAAGCAACACACCCACACCTTTGTCAACCGAGGTGGGCAAACGGCCAGTCTGGATTTTCGCTTTCCCCTGGGGGCGCCTTTCAACGGCCTCAAAGCTTTTTTCACCACCGAGCAGCTCTCTTGGGCGGACAAGCTGCGCAACGCCTTGGCGCTGGGCACCAGCCCTTTGATTCGCGGCTTGCTGGACTATGAAGGGGCAATGCGGCAAATTCGCGCCTTGGATCGGATGAGCTTTGCCGATTGGTTTCGGCGGCATGGGGGATCCGAGGGTAGCCTGAAGCGGATGTGGAACCCGATTGCCTATGCCTTGGGCTTTATTGACACGGAGCAGATTTCTGCCCGCTGTATGCTGACGATCTTTCAGATGTTTGCCAGCAAAACAGAGGCCTCCAAGCTCAATTTCCTCAAGGGATCCCCGGACACCTACCTCACTCAGCCCATCGTCCGCTACATCCAAGCCCGCGGGGGCCAGATCCACACCCGCAGAGGGGTCAGTCGCATTGAAGTGAGCGACTCCTCTCCCTACCCCGTGACCGGCTTGCTCTTGACTAATGGAGAGCGGGTAGAGGCAGATGTGTACGTGTGCGCAGCGGCGGTGGAAGGGGCCAAGCGGCTGATCCCGGAAGTGTGGCGGCAGTGGCCACAATTCGACAACCTCTACAAGCTGGAATCCGTACCTGTGGCCACGGTGCAGTTGCGCTTCGATGGCTGGGTGACGGAGCTGAACCCCCAAGGCCAGGCCAAACGAGCTGGCGAACACCCAGAGGCTCTTGGCATCGATAATCTCCTCTACACTGCCGATGCCGATTTTTCCTGTTTTGCCGATCTGGCCCTCACCAGCCCCGCCGACTACTACAAGCCGGGCCAGGGATCCCTGCTACAATGCGTGCTCACGCCGGGGGATCCCTTCATTTCCATGCCCAACGAGCAAATTGCCCAGCACGTGTTGCACCAAGTCCACGAGCTGTTTCCCTCATCCCGGCAACTGAACATGACCTGGTACAGCGTGGTGAAACTGGCCCACTCCCTCTATCGAGAAGCGCCGGGCATGGATCCCTATCGCCCGCAGCAAAAGACTCCCGTGCCCAACTTCTTTTTTGCCGGCAGCTACACCGCCCAAGACTACATCGACAGCATGGAAGGGGCCACCCTCTCCGGCCACCTGGCTGCTCAAGCCATTCTGGCTGCCCACAGGGATCCCCAATAGGAGGACTTTCACCTGATGGCACTTGACCCCTTTGACATACTCCCCGTCATAAAGGGCGAGGATTCCGGTTCCTGGTTCTGCTACGGCACTTCCTCTGTCGGGTTGCCCTCCCATTCGCGCCAGCGGGACGGAGCCCTTGAAGCCTGCACTCTCTCGCTTTAGCGGCGCGGAGCGCTTTGCGTCGGCATGAGTGCGGGAGTATGTCACAGTGGGTACCAGAAGTCTTGGCCCAAAGCCGAGAGTTGGGTAGAAGTCCAGCCCTTCGCGCCCCTCGCCAAAAAATACGCTCCATCCTAGGGGATCAATACGAGCCACAGGCCCCATACCCTGAGAGTTTTGCCCAGGAAGGATGATGATCGCCCTCAACCTGCAGCCGGCTGTGAATTTAACCGATGAAGTTTTCGAGCAGCTCTGCCGGCGGAATCCTGAGCTGCGCCTGGAACGCACCGCCCAAGGAGAACTGATCGCCATGGCTCCTGCAGGCAGCGAAAGCAGTCGTCAAAACTTGAGCCTTAGCGCCCAGCTCTGGCAATGGAACCGGCAAACTCAGCTTGGTGTGGCCTTTGACTCTTCCGCCGGTTTTGCCTTGCCCAATGGGGCCATTCGCTCTCCCGATGCCGCTTGGATGCCCAAAGAGCGCTGGCAGCAGCTCACCCCAGAGCAGCGCCGTCGGTTTGCTCCTCTGTGCCCTGACTTTGTGCTGGAACTGAAGTCTCCTACTGACGAGCTGGCCACCCTTCAGGCCAAGCTGCAGGAGTACCTGGACAACGGATCCCAACTGGGCTGGTTAATCGACCCGGAAAGCGGGAAGGTCTATGTCTATCGCACAGGTCAGCCGGTGCAAGTTTTGGAGCGACCTACCAGCTTGTCTGGGGATCCCGTTCTCCCTGGCTTTGTGGTGGATCTCACCTTAATCTGGGAATAGTGCTCCCCACGCTCTAAAACTGCCCACCAGGATGAGCTCATGATTGCCCTCAACCTGCAGCCGGCTGTGAATTTAACCGATGAAGTTTTCGAGCAGCTTTGTCGGCAAAATCCTGAGCTACGCCTGGAGCGCACCGCCCAAGGAGAACTGATCGCTATGGCTCCTGCAGGCAGCGAAAGTGGATTCCGCAACGCCGACCTACTGGGCCAACTTTGGCAGTGGAATCGACGCAAGAACTTAGGTCTTGTCTTTGACTCTTCTGCAGGTTTTGCCCTGCCCAACGGGGCCATTCGCTTTCCCGATGCCGCCTGGGTTGCCAAAGAGCGCTGGCAGCAGCTCACCCCAGAGCAGCGCCGTCGGTTTGCTCCCCTCTGCCCTGACTTTGTGCTGGAACTGAAGTCCCCTACCGATGAGCTGGCCACCCTTGAGGCCAAGTTGCAGGAGTTCCTAGACAACGGATCCCAGCTGGGCTGGTTAATTGACCCGGAAAGTCGCCAAGTCCACGTCTATCGCCCCGGTCAGCCGGTACAAGTTTTGGAGCAGCCTGTGAGTTTGTCTGGGGATCCCGTTCTCCCTGGCTTTGTGGTGGATCTCACCTTAATCTGGGAATAATCGACCCACCTTTTTCCCAGGTTGGGGAGAAATGTCAGGGATCCCCAAGCTGCTTCGCTGCAATTCAAGTAACCCTGCTCTACTGCTTGGAGCCAGAACTAACCGCTGCTCCCACCCTCTCCATTAGGTCGTCCAGCTCGCTGTAGTCCGGCAAAGTGGTGTCGATGGCCTGCCCCTGACGCAACACCACCCGGTCATGTTGGGGTCGCGAGAGTAGCTCGTCAAAGCCACGTCCCTTGAACAGCACCAGATCTGCCGGCAGCCCCACCCCAATTTGCCCTCGCTCGGTCAAGCCCATGATGCGGGCAGGGGTGGTGGTGATGGCCTGAGGCCAATTCCCATAGGAGGTATCCAGGTGCAAAATGCGGGTGGCCTCCCGGAACACCTCCAGGCCGTCGTGATCCCCAAAGCCATAAAAGGGATCCCGACAGTTATCGCTGGCTATCATCACCGGCACGCCCAAAGCCTTCAGCTCATGCAGCAGCGTCACTCCCCGCCAGCGGGGGGTATGGCCGGGGTTACGGGCTTGCAAATATAGGTTACACATGGGCAGGCTGACCACGGCAATTCCCGCCTCTCTGACCAAGGCCATAGTCTTGTGGGCCACCTCCGGCGGTTGCACGGCCAGGCTACAGCAATGGCCACACACCACCTGATGGGGAAAATCGTTGCGCAAGGCCGCCGCTGCTACGTATCTCAATGTGAGGGATCCCGGATCATCCGTCTCATCCGTATGAAAGTCCAGAGCCAAGCCCCGCTCCTTGGCCAGGGCAAACACCCGATCCAATTGCCGATCCAGTTCCGGCCCCATCGCCGCCACCCCACCCAGGATCCCGCCCACTTCCGCCACCTTGTCCGCCAGCTTTTCCCCTGCAGGGGTGAGAAAGGCATCCAAGCTCAAAAGCGTGACCGCCTGGAGTTCCAGCTTGCCCGCCCACTCTCGGCGCAGCTGAACAAACACCTCCCAGCTGGCCCCCATAACCTGAGGATTCTCACAGACCAGATGGGTGCGCACTGCCTGGGATCCATGGGCATAGCTGCAGCGCAAACCAAAGCTGAAGCGACGGTAGAGATCCTCCCGAAACTGCTCCGGATCCCCGTCATAGGCTTGCTTCATCTTCACCCAATCTTCCTGGCCGGCCTGCCTCGCCCCGGCAAAGGTACCATCGGGATTGGGGGTGCGCGGCCACACATGCCCCTTATCCAGGTGGGTATGGATATCCACAAAGCAGGGCCACACCTGGCCTCGCCTTAGATCCACGCCGGGGATCCCCTGGGGCGGGATCCCTGTTGCCGCTCGGATTTGGCGGATCCGCCCCCCTTCGATTTCCAGATCCAGCAACACCAGGTGGTCACGGTTGGGAACAGCCCCCGGCACTGCATCCTTGAGTACTGACAGGGGAACCTGAGCATTCAGCAGCCAGTAGTGGGCAACGCCGGGGATCTGCACGGTGGGCAACGAAAAAGTGACTCCCAATCTTAAGGGGATCCGAGCCCCTCAGGAGGAATCCAGTGCTACAGCAGCTAGGCAAACTGGCCCACCACCTGCATGGCAAAACTGAGCAAAATGAAGGCCAGCCAGGGGGAAAAGTCCAAGCCGCCAATAGGGGGAATAATGCCGCGGAACAGGTTGAGATAGGGATCGGTGAGTTGGCTGAGCACCGACAGGATGGGGTTCGACCAGTTCAGTTGCGGGAACCAGCTCAGCAAAATCCGCACGATGAGCAAAGCATTGTAAATGACGATGAACTGGTAAAGGGAGCGGAACAGCAACGATCCGGCAGTGCCGTAGACCAACCCCAGAGAGAGGCTGTCCATCCAGGCGAGAGGAGACAACAAGTGACTGAGCATCATGGTTGGGAAAAGTAGGGAAACAACTCGATCAACTCAACATCCATTAAGCTGAAGCACCTTCGCCAGAGGCAGACCTGGCCCAGGATCGCAACTCAGCCGAGAGAGGATGGCAGAACCTAGAGAGGAAAGCCGCTGCCGCCTCTAGTTTGGCATGGACAGGGATCCCCTGCTCAAGGCTTTTCCTCAACAGCCCTGGAAGAGGTTTCCTTGACGAGCAATTGCGTGCGCATGGCCTGAATCGCCTCGTTTAACTCGGCAATCTTGGCCTCTAGAGTGCGGCGGGCTTGAGCAATGCGTTCTGCCTCATTTTCCCACTTCCTCCAGTCGCTGGACATGGCCGACTCACCCGAAGCACTGAGGCGCGGTCGTTCAGGGGCTACCGAGGTGCCGTTGAGACGATCCGGATCCCGGCGTTGGCCTTCGGCGGATCCCTTTCTGAGTCGAGGGGCAAGCACAAACCCAATGACCCCGCCGATGATCCCTCCCAACAGGGCGCCAGTCACTACACCCGCAATGAAGTCACCTTTCTGATCTGCCACGCTTTTGTCCAGCTCAATAACAATAAACTTGAGTCATCTTCTTCCGTTCTACCTTTCCTGTCCCACTCCTGCCAGCAAATCCGACCAGGGTTGAGGTAGCCGCCAGCGGCTGAGATGTTCCAGATGGGCTTGCACCTGATCCCTGAACTCGGCAAGCGTGTGTTGCAGATCGCCGGTCGAGGGTAGGGATCTCAGCGTTGCCTGCCAGAGGTAAGCTGGGGAAAGTTCAGGGCTGAGCAACTGCCACAAACGCTGCAGCTCCTCAAAGTGGAGGCGATCATCTTCTGTGAGGGAAAGCACCAACTGGCGACGCAGATCGCGGGCCTCTTCCGACATCAGGTAGCGCAAACCCGTTTGGGCGGTGGGTAACCAATCCAATCCCCCATCGCTGCGGGCAATTTGAATCAGGTTCTCCAGGCGGTTCCAGCGGAACTTACCATCCTTGATCAACACTTGCAGCAGCCGTTGGCGAATACGCGGCGATTCATCCGTCAGCAGGCGCTTGGCCACATAGGGATAGGCCACACCGACGATGCGGAACTGGGGATAGAGGCTGAGGGCTACTCCCTCTTGGGTGACCAAAGAGCGGATCACCAGAGCAAAGTGGGAGGGCACCTGAAAGGGGTAGCGGTACATCAAGTCGGAGAACTGATCTGTGGCCGTTTTGAAGTTAAAGTTGACCACCTCTTGGGTCAGCACGTCTGCCAGCACCTTTTCCAAGGCGGGGATCAGCTCTTGGCGGCCGACATCCGACTGCAAAAAGCCCAAGTGAACAAAGTCATCGATCAGGGCGTTGTAGTCGCGATCCACCAGGTGAACCAGAGCATCCACCAAGTACTCCTTCATTTCCTCGGTAAGCTGATCCATCATGCCGAAATCGATGTAGGCCAAGCGACCATCGGTGAGGGCAAACAAGTTACCTGGATGGGGATCCGCGTGGAAAAAGCCGTATTCCAGCAATTGCTTGAGGGCAGCAACCACGCCGATGCGCACCAGTTGTTTTACCTCCAGGTTGGCCGCTCGAATGCGCTCCACATCCGTCAGCTTGATGCCGTCGATCCACTCCAGGGTCAGAACCCGGCGGGTGCTGTAGGCCCAGAAGATGCGCGGCACATACACATCCGGATCCCCGCGAAAGTATTCGGCAAAGCGCTCGCAGTTTCGCCCTTCGTGCAGGTAGTCGATCTCTTCAAAAAGCTTGCGGCCAAACTCATCCACCACCGCCGTCAACGTATTGCCCAAGTTCAAGGGCAGCCAGGGGCCCAGCCATGTCGAGGCCCAGCGGATGAGGTACAAATCCAGGCTCAGCCGCTCCCGCAGATGGGGCCGCTGCACTTTTACTGCCACCCATTCGCCGCTGTGTAACTGCGCTTTGTAAACCTGGCCCAAACTGGCGGCAGCCACCGGCTCTGGAGAAATCTGGGCAAAGATCTCGGCAATCGGACGGCCCAGCTCTGACTCGATGTGGGCAAACGCTTGTTCGGAAGGAAATGCCGGCAGCTGATCTTGCAGTTGGGTGAGTTCTTCTAGGTAGTCTTTGCGCACCAGATCGGGGCGGGTGGAGAGGGCCTGCCCCACCTTGATAAACGTTGGCCCCAGGTCGGTGAGCAGCTTGCGCAACTGCACCGAGCGTCGGCCCACATTGCGATCCGTGTGTCCCCACAGTTGATCCCAGCGCAAACAGAGGACAAACCACAAGAAGGGCCAAAGAATGGTCAGCGCCCGACCGATCACTTGGGGCAGGCGCCAGCGGTAGTAACGAGCGATGAATTGCGGATCGTAAACTTCTAGGTCGGCAATCGAGGAAATCCTGTTAGGCACGCTCAAGGGATCTCACAATCTGTTTTTAAATTTCTCAAAGCCTATAGTAACCTATCGTAACGACAAAAGCCCCACGGTTGCTCTTCATCATCTTTCGCCAACCACGTTCTCGGCCAGAGCCGGCCTCCCCGGATCAAATGACGGTCAAATGACGGTGTTGTCCGGGATCACCGAGTCTTTGATGATGGTGACAATGCCGTTGCTGATCCAGATCCCCTCCTCTTCCCGCTGCGCTTCGGTGACGTGATCCTTGTTGAGGATGCGGACATTGCGCCCAATGCGGGCATTCTTATCCACGATGGCGTTGACAATGTGGGAGTTGGCCCCGATGCCCACCGGTGGGATCCCTTCCTCCAGCCTGGCCTGTCGCTCTTCTGCCGACTCGTAGTAATCGGCTCCCATCACCAGGGTGTTTTCGATGATGGTGTTGGCCTCCAAGCGGCTGCGAATGCCGATGATGGAGTTGCGAATTTGGGCGTTTTTGATGATGCAACCATCGGCGATCATGGAGTTGACAATCTGGGAGTCGAGGATTTTGTTGGGGGGCAAAAAGCGCGGGCGGGTGTAGATGGGCATTTCGCTGTCGAAGAAGCTGAAGGGCGGGTTGGGCTGCTGCACCAGTGCCAGGTTGGCCCGGTAAAAAGCCTCGATGGTGCCGATGTCTTCCCAGTAACCCTTGAAGAGGTAGGCTTGCAGATGGTACTTGCCGATGGCTGCCGGCAGCACCTCTTTGCCAAAGTCGGTGTGCTCCTTGACTTTGAGCATCTCGATCAGAGCTTCTCGCTTGAATACATAGATGCCCATGGAGGCGATGTAGGGCTTGGCTTTGGCTTCTTCCGGGCTGAGGCCGAGGGCTTGGGTGTCCACCTTACAGGCTTTCAGCAGATCTCCTGTTGGCTTTTCCTTGAAATCCACAATGCGACCGTTCTCGCCAAGCTTGAGCAAGCCAAAACCCGAGGCCACTTTTTCTTCACAGGGGAGCACCGCCAGGGTCACATCGGCTCCCACCTGCCGGTGATGGTGGATGAAGGGGCGGTAGTCCATGCGGTAGAGGTGATCCCCAGATAGGATGAGGAAGTCCCGCGGCTTCCAGGAGTCCATCAGCCAGAGGTATTGGCGAACGGCATCGGCGGTGCCTTGGAACCAATCGGGATTGTCAGGGGTTTGTTGGGCCGCCAAAACGTCCACAAAGCCGCCTGTGAAGGGGGACAAGCGGTAGGTGTTGACGATGTGGCGGTTCAGAGAGGCAGAGTTGAACTGGGTGAGGACGTAGATTTTTTCGATGTCGGAGTTGATGCAGTTGCTGACCGGGATGTCGATGAGGCGGTATTTGCCGGCCAGGGGCACAGCGGGTTTGGCGCGGCGCTTGGTCAGGGGATAAAGTCGGGTGCCACGCCCACCTCCCAAGATGATCGCCAGTACATCGCGCATGGTTGTCCTCCACCAGGCTACACCCAATAGCATAGACTGCTGCGGGGCCACCTAAACGGCTGTCCTGTCGGATCTGGCCGGGCTGCTCGGAAAGGGGAACAAGTTGGCAAAACGGGGGGAGCTGATGGCGCGCATCCTGGCCTTTACCAACAACAAAGGGGGCACCGGCAAGTCCACCCTCTGCGTCCACGCGGCTCAGTTGACGGCCCAACGGGGATACCGAGTTTTGCTCATCGATCTCACGTCCCAGGCCACTGCCAGCAACCTTTACCTGGAAGGGGCCGGATCCTTGCCGGCACCGGAAACGGTTTGGGCCAGCTTACACCCGCAGCACCAACGTCCTCTGGAAGAGGTGATCTACTGCACGGACAAGGGAGTGGATGTGGCGCCCTCCCACAGCACCATGGCGGAAGTGGCGGCCCAACTGGCTGCTGCCGGAGAGATGGGGCAGAATCTGTTGCAGCGCCAACTGGATCCCTTGCTGCCGGACTACGACTTCATCTTTCTCGATACGCCGGGAGAACTGAATGCCCTCACCGCCAATGCCCTGCGGGTGGCCCAGCGGGTGTTGATCCCGACACGGCTCAACCGCGCCGATTTCTCCTGCACGGAAGTAACCTTGCGCTACATTGAGGCCCTGAAAGGCCAGCTCAGCCACGCCCGCGCCGTTTTGACGATGCTGGACGACCGCTATCTGCCGGGGGGCATTTGGTCGGGATCCCATACCGGGCAATTGTATGTGCAAGCGCAACAGATTTTTGCGGATGTGCTTTCACCCGTTACTATTCCAGATAGCAGCGATTTGCGCATCGCCTTTGATTACGGCTTGACGGTGATGGACTATCGGCCTGGATCGGCGGTGTGTCAGCGGCTGCTACAGTTTGTTGAACGCGAGGTGCTCTTGTGACCGGATCTGACCGTAGCCTCTTTCCTTCGTCGGGGGAAACTTCCCGCCGCTCCGGCGGAATTCGGCGCAAGGCCGGTGCTAAAACCAGTTCAGAGCCCACCTCCGCAGAGTCTACTCCCACAGGCGAGGAGCCGACAACGATGTCTTCTCAGTCTCCCCCAGAACCAACCCCAGAATTGCCGGAAATTGCAGCCCTCAAAAGCCAACTGGCCGAAGCTCAACAACTCTTGCAAGACTACCAAAACAAAGTCTCTACCCTGCAAGCTCAATTGCAGCAGGTTACTGCCCATCGGGACGAATTGCAAAAGGCGCTGGCGCAGTTGCAAGCGGTTGCGGACGAGCGGGCCAAAACCATCCAGGAGTTACGGAAACCCAAAGAGCAAGCCCCCATCATTCAGCCCAAACCCCAATCCTCGCCTCTGCACGCGCAAAAGAAGATCATGAATCGGCCCATCTTCGACAATGTATCAGCCACCGATGAAAGCATGCCTCCCTATCTGCTGGATTGACTGGGATGGAGGGGATCCCTAAGGGCGTGATTTGGATGGGGTCTCCACCTGTTCTGCTCCCTCCTCCTTTCAGCCCGACCTGTGCTTTCTTCCCCACTTTCTGGGGATCTGGGATCCGATAGTTGGATATTGGATTGGATAACCTTTGTTCCCGCTGCCCTTCCCATGAGCCAATCTCCATCGACTCTCCCTTCTGGTGATGCCATTCCGCCCCACGGGGGCACCCTGATCAACTGCATTGCCCCGCCTGAGCAGGCGCAGGAGCTGCGTTCCAAAGCCGAACATTGCCCCATCCTCTATCTCGACGAGCGGGCCCAATCGGATCTGGAGATGATCGCCATTGGGGGCTTCAGCCCGCTAACGGGGTTTATGGGGCGGGAAGATTACCAGGCCGTTCTGGAAACGATGCACCTGGCCAATGGCTTGGCTTGGTCGCTGCCGGTCACCCTGCCGGTCTCCTCAGAAGTGGCAGCGGGTCTGAAAGAGGGGCAAATGATTGCCTTGGCCAGTGCCGAGGGCAAGATCCTGGGCCTACTGGAGCTGACGGAGAAATTCACCTACGACAAAACCCGCGAAGCCCGGCAAGTTTATCGCACCACCGATGAGCAACATCCAGGGGTAAAGGTGCTCTACGAGCAGGGATCCGTCTATTTGGCCGGCCCCGTCACCCTCCTGCAGCGGGATCCCCACCCTCTTTTTCCGGCCTACCAGATTGACCCGGCCCAATCGCGGCAACTGTTTCGGGAAAGAGGCTGGAGAACCATTGTAGGCTTCCAAACCCGCAACCCCATCCACCGCGCCCATGAATACATCCAAAAATGTGCCTTGGAGATTGTGGACGGGCTATTTTTGCACCCGCTGGTGGGGGCTACCAAAAGCGACGACATTCCCGCCGATGTGCGTATGCGCTGCTACGAGGTGTTGATCGAAAAGTACTACCCCAAGGAGCGGGTGATCTTGGCCATCAACCCTGCGTCGATGCGCTACGCCGGCCCCCGCGAGGCTATTTTCCATGCTCTCATTCGCAAAAACTATGGCTGTACCCATTTCATTGTGGGGCGGGATCACGCCGGGGTGGGGAACTACTACGGTACCTACGATGCCCAACACATTTTCGATGAGTTCCAGCCGGGGGAGCTGGGCATCATTCCCTTGAAGTTTGAACATGCTTTCTATTGCACCGTCACCGGCACCATGGCCACGGCCAAGACCAGCCCCAGCCAGCCTCACCAGCGCATTCACCTCTCAGGTACCAAGGTGCGGGAAATGCTGCGCCGCGGTGAAGTGCCCCCGCCGGAGTTTTCTCGACCAGAAGTGGCCCGGCTGCTGGCCGAAGCCATGCGAGAGCGGGGTTAACCCTGGGAATCTCCCTAAGTGGCAGTCAAAAAGGGCCTGGGACAGACCAGACCCTCTGTATTGAAAGTTGTATTGAAAGTTGAACTTGAACCAGATTCCAGTCGAGTATCGGGCCGGCTCCGCTAGATTGATTGTCGGGTTGCGGTCGAAGAAGCCCCAAGGTACCAGCCTAAAGCCCGTTCTGTGTACAGGCATGACGGGCCAATCCTCATCCCATGAAAAAACCCCTGCCCAACGGCATGGGGAGAATGTATGATGGGGAGCCCGCGTTTCTACAGAACTCCCTCGAAGTCAAGCAGCCCTGAATAGGCAGCAACAGTTCTCATCCCGCCTCAAACCAGAGTTGTTCGGGATCCACATAATAGCAGCGGGCATTGTCCGCACAGATCAGCGCCCAGCCGTTTTGGTCGGCCTCGACCAAAGCATACTCACACTGGGGAATGAAATAGCCTTGGTGGTTTCGGGTATCGCTCTTAACCCAAACGGTCTGACGGTTCATCTTAAAGTTCCTCCCATCTGCAGTCAAAGGGGTCAAAAAAGTGAGGTTGGAAAACGGGACTCGATTCAGTGGCTATGGAAGCGGCGGCAGTGCAACACCACTGCAATATAATGAAGTGCAGCCACCGCCGAGCTAAGCATCTCGCGCCAGCCCGGAGTTCAATATCATCAATCAACTGAGGCCGGGGAAGAGAAGCGACGAGAGCTAACCCCTATCGATAAATGGATCCCATATTGCTATTGGGTACAAGAAGTTTAGCACCAACTCCATGAGAACATCGCTAAGAGTTGTAGATTAAAATAAAAAGCTCTAGATTTTCCTAAAGTCTTGTTGCAAAACAAGGAATAGGGCCACTTAATCTTCTTCAAAAAGCCAGTTGTAAATCTTGCTCAAGTGGGGCCAAGCAGGACGGCGGTTCCCTCCCTCTTGCAGGTTGGATTTGACACCCTCAATCTGCTCGGGATCCCGTGCCAAGATTTGCTTAATGGCCTCCACCTGCTGGCGTACCCCGGTTTTTTTCAGCTCCAGCATGGCTAGGGTCAGATTCACACGGGGCTGGGCATCCACCGGATCCAACTTCACAGCAGTCTGGGCGGCCTTCAGGGCTTTTTCCGCCTGCCCCTCCAGAAGGTAGAGCCAGGACAAGCACGTCCAAGCCGCCGCCGCCTTTGGGGATCCCTTACAGATCGACTCAAAAGAGGGAATTAACGTCTTGGCTGCTTCCCCGGATTCATAGCGCCGAATCCCTTCCTGAAACAATTCTTCAATTTTTTGGCTCATCTCCCCCAACCCAGCACATTAGCTTATTGACAAAATCGACGATCTATGCATGTAAAGTCGCTCTCGCCTGCTCGCTCATCTGTTGTAGCGCACTGCCGCTGGGGAGAGGGATCCCTTCTCCTTCAGCCAGCCAGAGCCAATACTCGATATTGCCGGCAGGGCCAGTGATGGGCGACCACGTGTAGCCTTGCACCTGCCAGCCCTGGGCCACGGCCGAGCGCATCACCGTCTCCAGCACGCGGGCATGGACAGCCGGATCCCGTACCACCCCCTTTTTACCCACCTGGTCTCGGCCCGCCTCAAACTGGGGCTTCACCAGCAACAGCGCCTCCCGTGGGAAACGCAATAGGTTCCACAGCGGAGCTAGCACCTTAGTCAGGGAAATAAAAGACAGGTCTACCACCGCCAAATCCGGCCAGCTCTGGGGAGGTGCCTCGCTTCCGTACAGATCCTCCGGCTGCAGATGGCGCAAGTTGGCCCGCTCCTTTAGGATCACCCGCGCATCCGTTCGCAAAGACCAGGCCAGTTGCCCATAGCCCACATCCACTCCGTAGACCCGCTGGGCTCCCCGTTTCAACAAGCAGTCTGTAAAACCTCCTGTGGAAATGCCCGCATCCAAACAAATACGACCCTGCACCTGAACAGGAAAAGTTTGCAGCGCCCCCTGTAGCTTTTCTCCCCCCCGTGAGACAAAAGCAGGCCCAGACTGGACTTGCACCGCTGGATCCCCGCTCACCCAGGTTCCAGGCTTTTCCGCCCGCACCCCATTTAGAAAGACTTCTCCTGCCAAAATGGAGCGTTGCGCTTGCTGGCGTGAGGAAAAATATCCGCGCTCCACCAACCAGCTATCCAGACGCACCCGCTTGGCCATCTCGCCGGTGCCTCACCTTGCATAGATCTTCCCGCCCATTAGAATAGGCGAGCGGGATCCCAACTGACCAGAATTGAGGGATCGCCAACAGCAGATTAGCCGAACCGTCCGCTCACGTACTCTTCCGTTTCCCGATGGGCGGGAGCGTTGAAGATTTTCTCAGTGCGGTTAAACTCCACCATCCGTCCGTAGCGAACCCCCTCTTCGTCGACTTCAGTGTTGAAGAAGGCGGTAAAGTCGGAGACCCGCGCTGCCTGCTGCATGTTGTGGGTAACGATAATGATCGTGTAGCGACGGCCCAGTTCCTTGAGCAACTCCTCAATGCGCAACGTGGAGATTGGATCCAACGAGGCACAAGGCTCATCCACCAGGATAACCTCCGGCTGGATGGCCAAGGTGCGGGCAATGCAAAGACGCTGCTGCTGTCCCCCCGAAAGGGAGAGCCCACTCATCTTCAGCTTGTCTTTCACCTCATCCCAGAGGACGGCGTAAACTACCCGGCTCCGACCACTAAGCGGTACGGAGCGGGCTTTCAGTAGCCCTGAGCCTGTTCTGCTCTACCAGAGAACAAAACAAGCCCGGACCTCTAGGCTGGTTTACGACAGCCCCCAAGAGCGCAATCACATTCGCACCATTCAAATCCGCATCCCCTTCCCATCCACAGTGCCCACACTTGAACTGCTTCCCACTGCGATAGGATTGCGCAGGATCGGGATGGATGTGCAAACACTTGTGGCAGGTCTGCGACGTGTAGGCAGGCGGCACAAGAACCAGAGAAACCCCTGCAACCCTCGCCTTGTATTCCAGAAACTGGCGTAGTTGGTAGAACGCCCAACTGTTGGTTCTGCGCCGTTCGGCCTTGTTGCGCGGCTGTTGATTGACCCTTTCCCGGATCCCTGTCAGGTCTTCCAGGGCAATAGCGCTGTTTGTGGTCTTTGCCCTAGAGACAATAGCTTTGGAGATGCGATGATTGACCCACACTTGAAAGCGTCTCTCCTTGCCAGACAGCCGTTGCAACAGTTCTCTGCATCTGCGCCGCGAACTGCGTGTGCCCTTACTGGCTTTGCGTTGGAGTACCGCCCTCAACCGGGAGTAGTGGTCTCGGACTCTGTTCAACTGCTGTCCATTCCAGTTGTCCCCTTCTGACGTATGGGCAATATCTGTCCTTCCAAAGTCCACCCCGATCACCTTGTCGGTATCTTGTTGCTTGGGTGGTTTTTTCTCTACGCAAATCTGGATGTAGTAGGAGCCATCCTTCCGCTGGACTAGGGTGGCCGATTTGGGGTTAGAGCCAGCCAGCATTCCCCTCTGGTAGTTACCAATGGCTAGCTCAAAGCGCTCCCGACCCTCCACTGTGGTCAGCGACACCGTCCAGTCTTTCTCGCGGAACGAGAAGATACGAGCGTCGTAGGTAGCGAACCTACGCTTGAACTCTTTAACCGGACGGTTGCGCTGTCTCGCCACTTTGCGAGCGCCTGCCACCCGTCTGCACACCTGTTGAGCCAAGTTACTGGACAAGCCGAACCGGGCTCGAATCTCGTAGTAGCAAAGGGATTGCAGTTTAACCGCGTTGACGATCTTCTCCGGCGTGTTCTGGTTGACCCAGTTCAAGGCTTGGCCAAAAGCCTCCATCGTCGCGTCCAATTTGGCGGCTTGCGACTGGGACGCCTTGAGCTTACAGGAGACGGTCAGGACTTGGCTCATAAGTTCATTGTACTTCATCAAAGCGCATTCCTCCCGGCACTGACCCTACGGGTACAGTGCGGGGCTCCTGCGATTTCTAGCTGAGAAGGGATCCCCTATGCCGACGGGCTGGTGGCTATGGCACTCTGGGCTGACGATGAACCTGCTGAGCCTCTAGAATGGAGGGCTGTCGAGAAAAGAAGTGTCTTCCCAATGTCGAAACGTAACATGCAGGTTGTGCTGCGCCAGGCGATCCCAGGGCTGGGCAAGCCCGGAGAGATTGTCAACGTCAAGCCCGGCTATGCTCGCAACTACCTCTTCCCGCGGCAGATGGCGGTGCGGGTTACCCCTGGCATATTGAAAGAGCAGCAGATGCGTCTGGAGCAGGAAGCGGCTCGTAAACTGGCAGAAAAACAACGGGCGGAAAACTACAAGACCGCTCTGGAGACCATTGGTCGCTTCGTCATCCGTAAGAAAGTGGGAGAACACGACCTCCTATTTGGGCAGGTGACCACCAGCGATATTGCTGAGGTGGTGCTGGCTACCAGCGGCCTGGATATCGACCGCCGCAACATTCTGCTCAACGAGGAGATCAAGAAAACCGGGGTTTATCCCGTGCAGGTGAAGCTACACCCCGAAGTTACCGCTACGCTGCGCATTCAGGTTACTCCCGAATGAGGACTCACCTTCGAGGATCCCTGAGTTCCCGTGAGGGATCCCGGGGTGAGTAGGGTTTTTGCCTTAGGCAACAAGCGGGTATGCTCAGCCTAGAGCTTGACCCGCCTGACGATTGGAGCTGACTGGCTGTGAGGCCGGTTACCCTGGGTCTGGGTTGATTTTCCTACTCCTGGCTTGTGGTGATCAGCGATTACGACTTAACGGGTGGGGATCGGCTTCCTCCCCAGAACATAGAAGCCGAGGAGCAAATCCTGGGGGGCATTCTCCTTGATCCGGATGCGTTGGTGCGGGTCGCGGAGTTTCTGCGTCCGGAGATGTTTTACATCTCTGCCCACCAAGAGATTTACCGGGCTGCCCTCCAACTGCACAGCCAAGGCCAACCCACCGACCTGATGACTGTGTCTGCTTGGTTGGCGGATCATCACCTTCTGGAGCGGGTGGGGGGAACAGGGGCGATCCGTCGTCTGCTGGAGCAAACCGTCAGCAGCGTCAACATCGACCAGTATGCTCGCCTGGTGATGGATAAACACATGCGCCGCCAATTGATCCAGGTGAGCAACACCCTGGCTCGTTTGGCCTACGATACCAGTCAGCCCCTGTCTCAGGTGATGGATCAAGCCGAGCAGGAGGTGTTTCGACTCACCCAAGAGCGGGTGCAGCGTAGCCTCATCCCGGCCTCCGAGGTTTTGGTCAATATCTTCTCGGATTTGGAAGAGAAGTTCCAAAGCGGGGCACAGCTTCCGGGGATCCCGACCAAATTCATCGACCTGGATAACTTGACCCAGGGCTTGCAGCGATCCGACTTGTTGATCCTGGCCGGTCGTCCCTCGATGGGGAAAACCAGTCTTGCCCTCAACATTGCCCAAAATGTGGCTGCCTATGCCAAGCAGCCGGTCGCTATCTTTAGCCTGGAAATGTCGAGGGAGCAACTGGTGCAGCGGCTTTTGGCCAGCGAAGCCCGCATCGACAGCAGCCGTCTGCGTTCTGGGCGCATCAGCGAACACGAGTGGCAGCGCCTGGGACAAGCCATTGGTTTTTTATCGCAATTGCCCCTGTTCATCGACGATACCCCCGACTGTACCGTTACAGAAATTCGCTCCAAAGCGCGGCGTTTGCAGGCGGAACAGGGGGGAACGTTGGGGATGGTGTTGATCGACTACCTACAACTGATGCAGGGATCCGCTGCTGACAACCGGGTGCAGGAGCTGTCGCGCATTACCCGTGGCCTCAAGGCCATGGCCAAAGAGCTGATGGTGCCGGTGCTGGTGCTTTCTCAGCTCAGTCGAGCTGTTGAGTCTCGCTCCGACAAACGTCCACAGCTGGCGGATCTGCGGGAATCGGGCTGTCTGGCCGGGGATACGCAGGTGATGGATGCGGATCGCGGCAAGATCTGGCGGCTGGATCAACTGGCGGCCCTGCCGGCTTCGGCGGAACTGCCCCGCCTGCTCAGCTTGAACGGGCGCGGGCGCTTGGTGCCCCAACAGCCTGTGAAAGTGTTTTGCAGTGGTCGGCAGCCCACCTGTGTTCTGAAGACCCGCCTCAACTTTTCCATTCGCGCCACCGGCAACCATCCCTTCTTGACCCCAGACGGCTGGAAAACCCTCGACGAGCTGCAATTGGAGGAAGAGGTGGCGGTGGTAGTGCAGGAGGGGCTGATCTGGGATCCGGTGGTGTTCATCAGCGAGCCGGGGGAGCCTCAGCCGGTTTACGACGTCGAAATGCCCCGCCACCACAACTTCGTGGCCAACGGTCTGCTGGTTCACAACAGCATCGAGCAGGATGCCGATCTGGTGATGATGATCTATCGCCCGGAATACTACGATCCCAACACCAGCGATCGCGGCATTGCCGAGGTCATCATTGCCAAACATCGCAACGGCCCCACCGGCACTGTGCGCCTGCTGTTCGAAAGCCAGTACACCCAGTTTCGCAACCTGGCAGATCCCAACCGCTGAGCAACCGATGCCGAAGAGGGATCCGGAGCTGCTGCCTTGGGAACAACCCCGCAAGGTGTTAGCTTAGGATCGCTGCGGGCCAAAGCAATGCTCTTGAGCCGGCTACCCTCTCTCCTAATGCTCAAAACATATGTTTAAAAACGTGTTAATTGCCACCGACCGCCGAGATGGCCTGCAGCGTTTTGGCAAGTGTTTGGAAGATCTGCACAGCAACGGCATTGAGCGCGTCACCTTCGTCCGCAGCGTAGATTGGCAAGAGGACGACATCGGCATTCCCGAAGACATTACCCCCGAAGTCCAGGCGGAGCAGGCCCAGTTGCAGAAGCTGCTGAACCCGATCCCAGCAGGGTTGGAAGTCAAGGCTCTGGTGCAGGTGGGCAGGCCAGCCGATCTAATCCTAAAAGGGATCCAAGCCTACGGCTGCGATCTGTTAATCACAGGCATGGGCACCCACAATCTGCTCGCCGAAAAATTGTTCGGCAGCACCACCATGACGCTGTTGCCGAAGCTGAAAATCCCCCTACTGGTGATGCGCCCCCAGCTGCTGGCTACCTTTACCCTGGAAGAATTGCGCTTGCGCAGCCGCCACCTGTTTCGCTGCCTCTTGGTGCCCTTTGACTTTGAGCAGCCGCGTCAGCAGTTGCTCAACCATCTCGGCCACCTGCTGCCCGGTACTTCCCAGTGCCAGACGGTTACCCTGCTCTATGTGGTGGATCCCAGCGCCCGCCGCAACCAAGGAACTCCGGTGGAGGTGCTCCAACGCAAAGCCGAGGCTGACCTGGCCCAGGTGCTTGAACCCCTGAGCGAGCAGGTGAAGCCCGTACAGCTGCGCACCCTGGTGCGGGTGGGATCCCCTCTCAAAGAGATCCTGACTACTGCTGCCGATGAAGACATGACGGCCATCGCCACTGCCTCCCCCCACGTGGGCAGCTTCTGGGAGTGGTCGGTTCGCAGCCTCACCGGCGAGATTTTGCGGCAAAGTTGGCATCCGGTGTTGTTTTTCCCGCGCGGGTCTTTGGCCCAGTAGATCCAGGCAAGATCCAAGCCGAGTGTTGCAGATTAACTCATCCTCCATGACCCCCCCCTCTACGACAGCGCTGCAGGATCTGTTTCGGGCGGTGGCCCAAGGAAAGCTCACCCCAGAGCAAGCTCTGCAGGCCTATCGCTTTCTGCCCTTCGAGCCGGTGGGAGACTTCGCCCATGTAGATCACCACCGTCCCTTGCGCACGGGCTTTCCCGAAGCCGTGTGGGGGCCGGGCAAGACCCCAGATCAGATTGCCCAGATCCTGGAGCAACTCCACCAGCGGGGATCCCTGGCCTTGGCCACCCGCATCGAAGCCCAGGTGTATGCCGAGATCCGCAGCCGCTTGCCCCAGGCCCAGTATTCCGAGTTGGCCCGCTTGTGTTGGATCCCGTCCCAGCAGGTGGTCAGCCATCCTGGACAGGTCAGCGTGATCTCCGCCGGCACTGCCGACTTACCGGTGGCAGAAGAAGCCGCCCTCACGCTCGAGCTTTCTGGGTTTCAGGTGAAGCGCCTCTGGGATGTGGGGGTGGCCGGGATCCATCGGCTGCTGCACAACCGGGCGGCCCTGCAAGCGGACGTGCTGATCGTGGTGGCGGGCATGGAGGGGGCCTTGGCCAGCGTGGTGGCGGGTCTAGCGGATTGTCCGGTGATCGCTGTGCCCACCAGCATTGGCTACGGGGCCAGCTTCCAGGGCTTGGCTGCCCTGCTCACGATGCTCAACTCCTGCGCAGCGGGGGTGGGAGTGCTGAACATCGATAACGGTTTCGGGGCGGCCATTCTAGCAGGCCAGATCCTGCGCTGTGGACAACGGCTGGCGGCTCGACTGAGCTCATCCGGCCCCACTGGAGATCCAACAGAGGATGGCCAGATTTCAGAAGGTTAAGAACTGTAAATGGATCCTGAGCCAAACAGGCTATACTCAGGCCATAGTTTAGGCTTGGGCTTTCTCTTTCCCATCCTTCGGGAGTTTGAGGGTGTTGCCTCTGGTCACCTAACTGGGTTCATGCCTTTTTCTGGGGTACCTTTATCCGAAGATGGGGAGGGTTCCTACGCTGGTTAACTGCTGTGTTGGACTGACTGGGGCGGACAAAACGCGCGAATATGCTAATTGATGCAACACTTGTCAAAAATGCAACAGATGCGATGGGGGCAACCTTGATCCTGGCGCAAGGGATGACTCAGTCCTTCACCTGGACAGATATTTTCTTGGTAGTGGCTTTGGTGTTTTTGGAGGCCGCCCTCTCTGCGGACAACGCCGTTGCCCTAGCAGCTCTGGTGAAGCATCTGCCCACCCCTCAGCAACAAAATCGGGCCTTGCGCTGGGGCATCATCGGCGCTTACAGCTTTCGCATTGCCATTGTCTTCGCGGCAGTTTGGTTGGTGGAGTATCCACCCGCTCAGTTTTTCGGGGCCTGTTATCTGCTCTGGCTGGCCTGGCAGCATTTTCGGGGCGGGGAAGAAGGCCCAGAACAGGACATCACCCGCCACGCCAATTTTTGGCAGACCCTGGTGATGGTGGAACTGACGGATCTGGTCTTTTCTTTCGACAGCATCGCCGCTTCGGTGGGCGTCTCCCGCAAGGCTTGGGTCATTATCCTCGGCGGCATTCTCGGCATTACCCTGATGCGCTACATGGCTTCTCTGTTTTTGCGTTGGTTGGACGAGTTCTCTCACCTGGAAGACGCCGCTTTTGCCATCATCGCCTTGGTGGGGAGCACCATGTTGTTGGAGGTGTTTTTCCCCCAAATCGAGATCCCGGAGTGGGGGATGGTGGTGGCTGTGATCCCCCTATTTGTCTGGGGTTTCTCGCGGCGCGTGAAACTCAATTCGGAGCAGGATGAACAGCCGGAGCTGGCTGACGGAGAGAAGAGGGAAGAGAAAAGAGCAGGGGTTACAGACGAGATGGAAATCGTCCCCTCCGGTTGGGTGACTGCCCTTGAGGAAGACCTCGCCCCTGAGCTGCAGAGCAAGGAGGATGGGGAAGAGAGGTACGGCTTGGGCTTATCGCCAGGGATCCCTGATCTGCCTTGATAGGGCTGTGGGCTGCTTCATTGCCTTGGCCCCTGCCGACTCCTAAACTAGCAGTGAAGCCGACTCAAGGAGGGAAGCATCCTGAGCCCCCAGTTTTGCTTGAAATCATTGGTCAAGTGCTTCAGAAGCAGCATAGACAGCCCAAAGGAGCAGCAGGCCGCGGAAAATAGGCTCCAGCCTTTGGCGAGGGCGGAGGTTCTGAGCATGCCAGCAGTGCAGAGCACTGCCCCCTTGGTGGAGCTGCGCCAAGTTTCCAAGCGCTTCGGCTCGACGGTGGTGCTTGACCACGTGGATCTGAAGGTGTACCGGGGTGAGGCCCTGGGCCTGGTGGGGCCTTCGGGCACCGGGAAATCGACGCTGCTGCGCATCATCGCCGGCCTAACGGAGCCAGACGCTGGAGAAGTGCTCTGGTGCGGGATCCCACTCCCGGAGATTCAAGCCCATCATGCAACTCCCCCTTTGCGAGTAGGGATGGTGTTTCAGCAGGCCGCCCTCTTCGACTCCCTGACGGTGGAAGAAAACGTGGGGTTTTTGCTCTACGAGCACTCGCAGTTGCCCCGCTCCCGTATTCAGGAATTGGTGGCCGCCAAGCTGGAGGCGGTGGGACTGGCGGGCAAAGAGCACAACCTGCCAGAAGAACTCTCGGGGGGGATGCGCAAACGGGCCAGCTTCGCCCGCGCCATCATGGAGGATCCCTCACTGCCCCAGGATGAGCCCCAATTGCTGCTGTACGACGAGCCCACAGCGGGCTTGGATCCCATTGCCTCCACGGTAATTGAAGATCTCATTCGGGAGCTGCAGCAGGTGAAAAAAGCCTGTGAGAGCTACATTGTGGTGACCCACCAACACAGCACCATTTACCGCGCCACCGACCGCATTGTGTTGTTGGCCCAGGGGCGGGTGCAGTGGGAGGGATCCGTGCAGCAGATTGAAACGTGCGATAACCCCTTTGTGCGGCAGTTTTTCAGCGGTAGCGTAGAAGGGCCAATTCAAGTGGCGGGGCAGGTGTGATGCGTTCGCGAGCAGTGCGAGAAGGGGCAGTGGGCCTGTTGATCCTGGCGGGGGCGCTGGGCTTTGCCGGCCTGTTTTTGTGGATCTACAACCTGCGCTTTGGCAGTCGCGGCTTTCAATTTACCGTCACCTATACCAACGTGGTCGGCCTGACAGAGGGATCCAGTGTGCGGCTGCGGGGGGTAACCATAGGTCGAGTGGAGCGGATTGTGCCTCAACCCAGCCAAGTAGAAGTACAGGTGACCATTGATCAGCCCCTAGTCATCCCCCGCGATTCCCTGTTTCTTACCAAACAGACGGGGTTGGTGGGGGAAACGGTGATGGACATCCTGCCCCAGGGGAGGGGTCAGGCGGCAACGGGATCCCCTCTGGCAGCGGATTGCGACAGCAGTCAAATCATCTGCGATGGGGATGTGGTGGAGGGCAAACCTGGAGTGGATTTTGGCCAGTTATTGATCCGGCTGGATCAGTTGCTCACACGGATCAACGACGATGAGCTCTTCGACACCCTTAACGCCACCCTAGAAGGGCTCACCCGCGTTGCCAATAGCGTGGCCGATCTCTCAGAAACCGTGGAAGAGCGAGTAGCTGCCCTGCGCACCGAAGATCTGGACTTGTCGCAATTCACGACCGCTGCCACAGCCATCCAAGACGCGGCTGGGGCTGTGAGGGGAACTGCCCGCAGTTTTCAAGCGGCTGCCGATCAATTCACCGCCCTGGTGGATCAAAACCGCACTTCCCTTAACGCCGTCCTGGAGAACATTCAGCAGGTGAGCGCCGATCTACAGGCCATGTCGAGCGCGGTGCGCCCGCTGGTTACCGATCCACAACTCCAGGCCGATGTGCGCCAGATCCTGGCCGAGGTGCGAGCGGCTGCGGAGAACGTGGCCCAAGCTACCGAAGATCTGCAGCAGATTGCCGCCAGCCTCAACGATCCGGGCACTTTAGCTACTCTGCGCCAAACCCTCGATTCCGCCCGCATCACCTTTCAGAATATGCAAAAAATTACCGCCGACATCGACGAGCTGACCGGGGATCCCCAGTTTCGCCGCGGCATTCGAGAGTTGGTGTTGGGGCTGAGCAACTTGGTCTCCAGCGTCCCTGGGGAAGATGGGATCCAGCCCGCGGTGGCCGAAGGTTATCAGTTCCATTTTGCGCCCGTCTCTTTTGCCCAGGGGATTGTCTCTGGATCCCAAGGATGGCAGCCGCAGACTTCCCCATAAATTGGCAACCCGCTGAGGTAACAACGGCGGCCAAAGCCGTTGAAGGGATCCCGAAGCTGGGGTAGGCTTTGCGGATAAGGTGCTGTGCCTACGGCACCCCCTATGGCTACGCAACGCTGGCGCGACTGAGGTTGAGGTGTGAGGAATGTGTGGCATTGTCGGCTACGTGGGTTTTCAGTGGGCTGCCCCCATCCTGTTGGAGGGCCTGCGCACCTTGGAGTATCGGGGCTATGATTCTGCAGGCATCGCCACGGTGGATCCCGAAGAGGGATTGAGGATTGTTCGCGCCACCGGCAAGCTGCACAACCTGCTGGTGAAGCTGACGGCCAACATGCCCACCGCCAAGGTAGGGATCGGACATACCCGCTGGGCCACCCACGGCGGCGTGACCGAAGAAAATGCTCACCCCCACTGCGACGAGCGCGGGCGCATTGTGGTGATCCAAAACGGCATTGTGGAAAACTACCTGGAGCTAAAGGAGCGTCTCCTGGAGCGGGGGATCCCATTCCGCTCCCAAACCGATACGGAAGTGATCGCCCAACTGCTCGGCCTCTATACAGAAGAGCTGGGCTCCTTTGAGGCGGCCTTTGGCCAGGTCATGGGGCAACTGCGGGGAGGAAACGCCGTAGTGGCTCTGGATCGGGAGGCGCCGGATCGGCTGATCGCAGCCCGTTTGGGCAATGCCGGAGCCGTGGTGGTGGGAGAGGGAGAAGGAGAAAACTTCGTCGCCTCCGATCTGCCTGCCATTGTCCGCCATACCCGCAAGGTGGTGTTCTTGGAGGATGGGGAAATGGCGGTTCTCACGGAGTCTCAAGTGCGCTACCTGCGCATTACCGGCGAGGAGCTGCGCAAATCCAGCATCACCGTGGCCTGGGATCCCGTCTCAGCCGCCAAGGGAGGCTACAAGCACTTCATGCAGAAGGAGATCTTTGAGCAGCCCCGCACCACCACCGATACGCTGCGGGGGCGGGTGGATCTGGAACAGGGCCGGGTGACGCTGGAGGGGCTAGCGCTTTCTGAGGGGCAACTGGCCCACATCGAGCACATCCACGCCGTAGCCTGTGGTACTGCCTGGCACGCCTGCTGGGTGCTCAAGTACTTCATCGAGAGCTTGGCCCGTACCCCTGTAGAGGTGGATTACGCCTCTGAGTTTCGCTACCGCCAGCCGGTGTTGCGCCCCAACCACCTGTTGCTGGCTCTAACCCAGTCGGGAGAAACCGTCGATACGCTGGCAGCCATGAGCGAGGCCCGCACCCAAGGGATCCCGACCCTGGCGATTGTCAACGCCATCGGATCCCAGGCCAGCCGCCTGGCGGATGCTGGAGTCCTCTACATCCATGCCGGTCCGGAGATTGCCGTGGCTTCCACCAAAGTGTTTACCGGCATGTTGGTGGCGGGGTATTTGCTGGCCCTGCAACTGGCCCAAGCCAAAGGGATCCTCAGCCCGGCCCAGATCCAAGCCCACCTGCAAGCCTTGATTGAGCTGCCGGGCAAGATCAGCCTGATGCTGAAGGACGCCGCCCTCTACGACCAACTGGCGGAGCAGTACCATCATGTTGCCAACATGCTCTATCTGGGCCGCTGGGTTAACGCCCCGATTGCCCTGGAAGGAGCTTTGAAGATGAAAGAGGTGAGCTATATCCACGCCGAAGGCTACCCGGCAGGGGAGATGAAGCATGGCCCTATCGCCCTCATCGACGAGCGGGTGCCGGTGGTGTGCATTGCCACCCGGGATCCCGTCTACGAAAAAATGCTCTCCAACATCGAACAGGTGCGGGCGCGGGGGGGACGGGTGATCGCCCTCATCAACCCCGAAGACACCCAGGTGCGGGAGAAAGCCGACCACATCATCGAGGTGCCCAGCACGACACCCCTGTTGTCGGCGGTTCTGAACGTGATCCCCCTGCAGTTGTTCGCCTACGCCATGGCTTTGCGCCGCGGAGCCGATGTGGATCAGCCGCGCAACTTGGCTAAGTCGGTAACAGTGGAGTAACGGCTGTCGCTCTTGCCACCGCCGGCCCCTGGTTTTTGCAAAATCGGGCAGATCACCTCTTTTTCATCAGCAGCCGCAGGGGGGATCTGCCAATCGGAGAGGAGACCTTGAATTTGGCTTTTCAGCGCTTGCAGATCGGCAATTCGCTGTTCAATCTCCTGCAGCTTGCCTTGCAGATGCTGGCGAATTTCTGGACAAGGCTGCTCCCCTCGGTCGTGGACATCCAGGATTTGGCGGATTTCTTCTAAGCTCAGGCCCAGGCTCTGGCAGCGGCGGATAAAAGCCAGGCGAACCAAAACCGAAGGGTCGAACAGCCGATAGCTGGACTCCGCCCGTTCCACCGTTGGCTTCAGCAGGCCTATCGATTCGTAGTAGCGCACCGTGCGTACAGGCAAGCCGGCTGCTAGAGCCACCTGGCCGATCTTCAGGCTGGCAGACAAGTCCTGGACAGCAGCAGGATTCGACATGTCCCCAACTGGATCCCTGTAGATTTCTTCAGCGTGACATACTCCCACACTCATGCTGACGCAAAGCGCTCCGCGCCGCCAAAGCGAGAGAGTGCGGGCTTCAAGGACTCCGTCCCGCTGACGCGAACAGTGACTCCGGTTAGCGCTCCGCGCCGCTGGCGCGAAAAGGACATTTCCTGCGCTTGAGGACTACGTCCCGCTGACGCGAAAAGAACGGGATGCCCCACCGCCCTGTGCTTGATGTTGATGGCCG
>NZ_JBSSDA010000016.1:0-74515 GCF_054060305.1 Thermostichus sp. OS-CIW-31
AGAAGTTTAAGTGTGGACACTGTGGATGGGAAGGGGATGCGGATTTGAATGGTGCGAATGTGATTGCGCTTTTGGGGGCTGCTGTAAACCAGCCTGGAGGTTCGTGGTTGGCTTGCCAACTGCAGGGCTACCGAAAGCTCGCCCTGTACTGCGAAGCAGTCAGGGTCGGGTAGTTTACTCGGCTCTTTGCCCCCATTGGCCTGGAGATCCACGCCGAAACCCCCGCCGAGATTGCCATCAGCATCACCGCCCAGCTCATCCAGGTGCGACGGGGATCCCCGAAGAGAATGCCCGGCGAAACTCAAGGTGTAGGCTTGCCGGTTAGCCGGAGGACAAGCTAGGCTAGAAAAGCGCCGCGGGGTAGAGCAGCCTGGTAGCTCGTCGGGCTCATAACCCGAAGGTCACTGGTTCAAATCCAGTCCCCGCTATGCCTGAGAGACGGTTGGTTAAAGCAGTGTCCGCACATCCACCACCTTGCCGCTGACTGCCGCCGCTGCCACCATGGCCGGGCTCATGAGCAGAGTGCGCCCGCTGGGGGATCCCTGGCGGCCCTTGAAGTTGCGGTTGGAAGAAGAGGCGCTGATCTGGCGCCCCACCAGCCGATCCGGGTTCATCGCCAAACACATGGAGCAACCGGGATCCCGCCACTCAAACCCTGCCGCCTCGAAGATCTCCCGCAAGCCCTCCTGTTCTGCCTCCTGCTTTACCCGTTCTGAGCCGGGCACCACAAACGCCTTCACCCCTGGGGCCACCCGCCGCCCCTTGGCAATCTTGGCTGCCTCCCGCAGGTCGCTCAAGCGGCCATTGGTGCAACTGCCGATGAAGCAGACATCCACCGGTGTCCCTACAATGGGATCCCCCGGCTGCAAGTCCATGTAGGCATAGGCCTCTTTGGCCAGTTCCCGCTCGCTTTCCGGCAGATCTTCTGGGGCAGGGATCCGCTCATCCACCCCAATCCCTTGGCCGGGGGTGATCCCCCAAGTAACCGTCGGCGCAATGTCTGCGGCTTGGAATACCACCACGTCGTCGTAGCGGGCATTGCCGTCGCTGGCCAGACTTTTCCACCAGGCTACCGCCTCTTCCCAATCGGATCCCTGGGGGGCAAACTCTCGCCCCCGCAAATACTCAAAGGTCACCGCATCGGGGTTGACGTAGCCGCAGCGGGCCCCTCCCTCGATGGACATGTTGCAGAGGGTCATGCGCTCTTCCATGCTCATGGCTTCAATGGCGCTGCCCCCATACTCGTAGGCGTAGCCCACCCCGCCTTTGACCCCCAGCTTGCGGATGATGTGCAGAATTACATCCTTAGCGTAAACTCCCGGCCCCAACTTGCCGTGGATCTCAATGCGGCGCACCTTGAGCTTGGACAAAGCCAAAGTTTGGGTGGCCAATACGTCTCGCACCTGGCTGGTGCCGATCCCAAAAGCAATGGCCCCAAAGGCCCCGTGGGTAGAGGTGTGGCTGTCCCCACAGGCGATGGTCATCCCCGGCAGAGTTAACCCTTGCTCCGGGGCAATCACATGCACGATCCCCTGCCGACCGGAGCCACTGTTGTAGAAACGGATGCCGTATTGCCGACAATTGCGCTCCAGTTCCTGGATCATCTCCTCTGCCAAGGGATCCGCAAAAGGCCGTGCCCGGTTGTCGGTGGGAATGATGTGATCCACGGTGGCCACCGTCCGCTCGGGAAACAGAACCGGCAGATGGCGCTCCCGCAGCATGGCAAAAGCCTGCGGACTGGTCACCTCGTGAATTAGGTGCAGGCCGATGAACAACTGCGTCTGCCCAGAGGGCAAAATCCGCACCGTATGGGCATCCCACACCTTATCGAATAATGTCCTCTCGCTCATCTTCCTCGGCCCGCAGCCAAGTCCTGTAAACTTTCAATGTGCTACTTGGGGAAAAGCTTGTCAAGGCACAGGCCTCCGTTATCTCTGGGCAACGCTGCTGAGCTGAGCGAGATGCAGCCCTTCTTTGAACATCCCCAGCCGGCAAAGGCGGGTCGGAGTCCTCAAGCCAGAAAACCTGTTGCCAGCCCTTCAAACGGGATCCCTGATGGCCGGCCAGGGCAAAAAGCGATAGCCCGCCCCTTCAATGGCGGCGACGATATCCGGCAGGGCCTCTGCAGTGTGGGGCCAGCGATCGTGCAGCAGCAAAACCAGGGGCCGCTCGGAAGCTTGGATCGCCGGCAACTGGGCTCGAATGCGCTCCAAAAGTTGGGCTGCACTTTGGCCGGCGTAGGCATCTTCTGCGCTCATGTTCCAGTAAAGAACGCGATACCCTGCCTGCTCTAAAGAATGGCGCAAAGCAGAGTCTAGGCGAAAACCTCCCGGTGGGCGAACAACCAGTTGGGGATCCAAGTTCAACGCTTTGAGCAGTTGGGTTGTCTGATCCACCTCAGCATAAAACAGCTCATTGCTTCCGTAGAGACGTTGATAATCGTGGGTAAAAGTATGATTGGCTAGGGTGTGGTGATGGGCCTGGATCAATTGAGCCAATTCTGGAAATCGGGAAACGTGGGTGCCGATAACAAAGAAAGTGGCCGGGATCTGAAGATCATCCAAAACCTGTAAAAGTCGGGGGGTGGATTGGGGCCAGGGGCCATCGTCAATGGTCAGAAAGGCAGAACGAGGCGGCACCTCCAGTAAAGGCCCCAGCATTTCTTCCAAGGGCAGTTGCAAAGGTTGGCTGTTTTCCGCCGGATCGAGAAAGTCGGGATCCGGGATCCAGCTATGCTGCAGAAACACCTCCACACGAGGGGGAGCAGGGGTAATCAACAGTCGCCCCGTCTGCTCATTTTGGTTGCCCCAGCTCAGTCGATAGGGCAGATCCGAGGCAATCTCGACGGTTGTTGTACGGGTAATGACTCCGTAGGGGATGTCAATCAAATAGTGCCCGTTCACCTCTTCTTGATGGATCCAGGCTGCAGAAGGAGCTGATAGATAAATGAGCAAATCTTGGGGATTGGCACCGCGCACCACCCGAATGCTTTCAATGGGGAGAATGAGGTTGTATTCCGAGGTGGCCGTCAGGTTCAGCTCAAAAAGAGGCTGGGCCTCTACCGTGCAGTAGTAGATCAGTCCAACCAGTAGGAAAACCAGGCAACATATCAACGCTTTCAGAGAGTGCATAGGAATGGCTTAAGCCTTCGCAACCAATTTTATAGGACAGAAGCTACCTGAGCTCGATAGAGCCCATCAATTTAACCGGAAGGCCCTGCTGGGCTTCTGGGTGGCGAGAGCAGCCGCTCTTCCCATTTACGTGCAGGTGAGGCCCGTCGGATGTCCCGCCAAATGGCTGTGGCAGCTAGGGTGCCATCGGCAACCGCAATCGCCACCTGGTTCAGGCCCTGCTTCAAATCGCCCAGCGCAAACAGCCGCGGATGGGCAGTGCGACACCACTCGTCGGTCAACAGGTTTTCCCCTTGCCATTTCAAGCCGGGGATCCCTTTCAAATAGGCATTGTGGTATCTGGCGCCCATCGCCACCAAGCCGGTAGTTGCTTCGATGTAAGTGCCATCTTCCAGCTCCACACCCTGCAATTGATGGTTTTCTCCAAGAAAGCGGCGAATAGGAGATTCGTAGAGGGGGTAGCCATGATCCGCCAGTTTTTTGCGCATGTCGGGGCCGACCGAGCAGAGGCCGTGGGTCAACACCGAGATATAGGGTGTAAACCAGTTGAGGACAAAAGCTGTATTGATCCGATCTTCCGAATTGACGATCAACACCGCCTTCTGATCCCGCATTTCATAGCCGTCGCAGATCATACAGACATGCAGTGAATAGCCGGCGTAGTCGTAAACATTCTGCATATCCGACAACTGAGGCAGCTCGTCCATAATGCCGGTTGCTGCAATCAGATATTTGCTCCGAAAAATGGGGTAGAGGCTGTTAACTTTTCCCACCTTGACTTTGACCGCAAAGAGGTCTCCCTCATCGGTGGCATCTTCCACGAAGCCGCGCAGGTAATCTACCCCTAAACTGAGGGCGTGCTCTGTTCCCTGTCGCAACAGCTCTCGTCCGGGAGTGGTCGGAGGCAATCCCAGATAATTGCGCAAATCCTGCATCCAAAAAGAGCGGCCTCTGCCCTTCTCCACCACCAGGCAACTCAATCCATAACGAGCCAGATAGATTGCCGCCGATAGTCCCCCTGCTCCTCCTCCGGCCACAATCACGTCATAGATTTTGCCCAAACCAACCTCTAGATTCCTGCTGCTCAGTTTCATAGACGGGATCCCCTCACGAGCTTTTTGCCGGGTGATCTCAGGTCGTTGGCTGCGGCCTGAAAAATCTTAAGAAACTCTATATGTTCCGAGGACTGCTTATCCTGCTGAGTCCACCACATTTCTGTTGAGGCGTGATCCAAGTGAAGGGAGCAGTCCCAACAACCGTCTAGCAACCGTCTAGAATGGGGACTGAACTCCCCCTTAGGAGAAAAGCCCTATGCCAGGTATCTTAGCGGCCATTGCCCTGATCTTTGTCGGCTACCTGTTCAACTCGGTCAAAATCATCAGCCAGGGGTATGAGGCATTGGTGGAGCGTTTGGGCAGGTTTCATCGCAAGCTGACCCCAGGATTGCACTTTATTCTTCCCCCTATCGATAGGATTGTGTTCCAGGAAACCATCCGCGAGAAGGTGTTGGACGTGCCTCCTCAGCAGTGCATCACCAGCGACAACGTCTCTTTGATGGCCGATGCGGTGGTCTACTGGCGCATCACCGACATGATCAAGGCCCGCTATGCGGTCGAGGATGTGCAGCGGGCTTTGATTAACCTGGTGCTGACGGCCTTGCGCGCCGAAATTGGCCGTATGGATTTGGATCAAACCTTTTCCTCCCGCGCCGAGATCAACGCTCGCCTTTTGACAGAGCTGGACGAGGCCACAGATCCCTGGGGGATCAAGATCACGCGCGTGGAAGTCAGGGACATTCAACCCTCTAAGACTGTGCAAGACTCGATGGAAAAGCAGATGGCTGCCGAGCGGGAGAAGCGGGCCGCCATTCTGAAATCAGAAGGGGAGCAGCAGGCCAGCATCAACCAAGCGGCTGGGGCCGCCAAGGCGCAGCTATTGCGGGCAGAAGCGGAGAAACGGGAGCGGCTGCTGTTGGCTGAGGGCACGGCTGAAGCCATCAAGACCATCGCCGCCACTTTGCAACAGAATCCAGAGGCAGCCAATGCGTTGCAATACCTGATGGCGCAAAACTATATCGACATGGGCTTCAAGGTAGGCAGCAGTCCCAGCGCCAAGGTAATCTTCATGGATCCCAATTCGATCCCTGGCACCCTGCAAGGGCTGCTCTCCATGGTGGACGTGGCCAAGGGTGGGGAAGGATCTCGCGCGGCGGCCTCTCAGAAGCTGCGTACCCCGGCTTCTTTCCCAACCGAAGTGGACTTTCCGCGGCTCGACTGAGTTTGACCGACCATGATGGCCCGGGATCCCGATTGGCTGCTAGTGGGACAGGTGGTGGCGGCCCACGGCTTGCGGGGCTGGCTGCGGGTTAGGTGCTGGTCGGATTTTCCAGAGCGCTTCACAGAGCCTGGACCACGCTGGTTGCAGCGGGATACGGATCCCGAGCCCCTGCTGCACCCCTTGATCGAGGGGCAGTTTTTCCCGGCTAAGGGTCTTTATTTGGTGCGACTGGAAGGGATCCCCAATCGAACGGTGGCTGAGACCTGGGTGGGGGCTAGGCTGCTGGTACCGGCTTCCCACCGCTTGCCCTTGCAGCCGGAAGAGTACCACTACCGCGATCTCATCGGCTTGGCCGTCTATCACCAAGGGGAGCTGCTGGGACAGGTTTCGGGGATTTTGGCAGCCGGCCAGGATGTGCTGGAGATAACGACCTCTGATCACCGGCAGGTGTTGATCCCCTTTGTGAAAGCCCTGGTGCCTGTCGTGGACTTGGAAAAAGGCGCGCTTCACGTGCAGCCGCCGCCGGGGCTGGTGGAGAGCTTTCTGGGTTAGAGTTCGGCAAGACGGCCTGACTTCCGTACCTGCATCCCATCCTGAACTTGGCCCTCAGAAGCGTCTGTGTGGCCTTTCTAGCCTTTTGTGCTATTATAGGGGCAGTTTTTTGATGCTAAGCTCATCCTCGGCCTTTAAGGTCAATTTTTCTGGGTTTCTGTTGATCTTGGCCGGGAGCCTTCTTCGGAATTGGAGTTGGGAATGACGGAAAACTACGGTGCAGAGCAGATCCAAGTTTTGGAAGGCTTGGAGGCTGTGCGCAAGCGGCCTGGCATGTATATTGGCTCCACCGGGCCGAAGGGGTTGCACCATTTGGTGTACGAGGTGGTGGACAACTCCGTTGATGAGGCCCTGGCCGGCTATTGCGACGATATTCAGATCAGCCTGCATCCCGACGGCTCGGTAGCCGTCTTGGACAATGGCCGTGGCATTCCGGTGGACATCCACCCCAAAACCGGTCAGTCGGCCCTGGTTACGGTGCTGACGGTGTTGCATGCGGGGGGCAAGTTTGGCGGTGGCGGCTACAAGGTCTCCGGCGGGCTGCACGGCGTGGGCGTGTCGGTGGTGAATGCCCTCTCCGAATGGGTGGAGGTGACGGTTTGGCGAGAGGGCAAGGTTTACTTTCAACGTTTCGAGCGCGGGGCGGTGGTGGGATCCCTGAAATCTGAACCCCAACCCAAGGGATCCAACCGGCGGGGTACAGAGGTGCGCTTCAAGCCGGATGGGCTGATCTTTCCCGAGCGAGAGTTTGACTATGCCCTGCTGGCGGCCCGCTTTCGCGAGTTGGCCTACCTCAATGCCGGCTTGAAAATTACCTTTAGCGATCTGCGGCGGGATCCGCCCCACTGCGAAACCTATCAATATGCAGGCGGCATCAAGGAATATGTGGCCTTCATCAACCACGAAAAAACGCCCATCCACTCCGACATCATCTACATCCGAGGGGAGCGGGATGGCGTGGAGGTGGAAGTGGCCCTGCAGTGGTGCTCGGATGTGTACACCGATACTTTGATTGGCTTTGCCAACAACATTCGCACCAGCGAAGGAGGCACCCACCTAGAGGGCCTGAAAACCTCTCTCACCCTCACCATCAACAGTCAAGCCCGCAAGCTCAACAAGCTGAAAGACTCCGACAGCAACCTGGCTGGAGAAAATGTGCGCGAGGGGTTGACGGCCATCGTCTCGGTCAAGGTGCCCAACCCCGAGTTTGAGGGGCAAACCAAAACCAAGTTGGGCAACACCGAGGTGCGGGGCATTGTGCAAACCCTCGTCTCCGAGGCGCTCACGGAGTACTTGGAATTCAACCCCAACGTGGCCAGGGGGATCGTCGATAAGGCCATCCAGTCCTTCAATGCTGCCGAGGCAGCCCGGCGGGCCAGAGAATTGGTGCGGCGCAAATCTGCCCTGGAATCTTCCACGCTGCCGGGGAAGTTGGCCGATTGCAGTTGCCGCGACCCGGCGGAGTCTGAGGTGTATTTGGTGGAAGGCGACTCTGCAGGGGGCAGCGCCAAACAAGGTCGGGATCGGCAGTTTCAGGCGGTGTTGCCCTTGCGCGGCAAGATCCTCAACATTGAAAAGGCGGATCCCGCCAAGATCTACAAAAACGCCGAAATTCAGGCCATGATCACAGCGCTGGGTTTGGGAGTTAAAGGCGATGAATTTGATCCCAGCCAACTGCGCTACCACCGCATCATCCTCATGACCGATGCCGATGTGGACGGTAGCCACATTCGCACCCTGTTGCTGACCTTTTTCTACCGCTATCAAAAGGCGCTTCTGGAACAGGGCTATGTCTATATCGCCTGTCCGCCGCTCTACAAAATCGAGTGGGGCCGCAACAATGTTCGCTATTGCTACAGCGACGCCGAGAAAGACCAGATCCTGCGGGGGCTGCCTGCCAACACCAAGTACACCATCCAACGGTTCAAGGGTCTGGGGGAAATGATGCCCGAACAACTTTGGGAGACCACCATGAACCCGGCAACGCGCACCCTCAAACAAATCACCATCGAAGATGCGGTGGAGGCGGATCGCATTTTCACCATCTTGATGGGAGATGCTGTTGGTCCCCGACGGGAGTTTATTGAGGCCCACAGTGCCCATTTGGATCTGGCGGCTCTCGATATTTAGCGACTCTCGATATTGGGTGGAGAGAACTCTGTCCCGCCTCTTCGGGGCCCACGGCAGGGGGAAAGTGCTCCGCACCGCTGGCGCGAACGTAACGGTGCTGCAGACGAGGCCGCGAGCAGCCAAAAGCTCCCGGACGGGGCAAGATCCCGGCTGCAGCCCAGACCCTGTGGCAAAGTGAGGGAGGAGCGCTTAAGATCCTGCCATGCCTGCATTGCTTACGGCTCTTCTTGCGGTGCTGGGGGGCTATCTCCTGGGATCCATTCCAACCGGCTACTGGGTAGGTCGTTGGTGGGGAGGCATCGATATTCGCCAACAGGGATCCGGCTCTACCGGAGCAACCAATGTGTTGCGGACGTTGGGCAAGGGGCCCGCCCTGCTGGTGTTGCTGGTGGATGCTGCCAAGGGGGCAGCAGCAGTGGCTCTGGGATCGGCCTTGGGATCCGCGTGGTGGGTGGTTTTGGCGGCATTGTTCGCGGTGATCGGCCATAGCCGTTCCTGCTGGCTGGGCTTCAGGGGGGGCAAATCGGTGGCCACCAGCCTGGGGATCTTGTTGGCCATGGCTTGGCCGGTAGCCCTGGCAACTTTCGGGGTCTGGCTGCTGGGGATCGCCCTCACCCGCATCGTTTCCTTCAGCTCCCTTTTGGCGGCAGTTGCGGCTCCGGTGGTGATGTGGGCAACAGCTCAACCTTTGCCCTATTTGTTGTTTGCGTTGGCGGGCGGGGTGTATGTGATCGGTGCTCATCGGCGCAACATCGAGCGCCTACTGGCCGGGTCGGAGCCGCGCATTGGCCAAAAATGGACGCAATCTCCCTAATTTTCAAGGCACTGTGAAGCAGCTGTATTACTCCGCAACGCTATGCAACCGACCACAGTGGTTTTTGTCTACGGATCCCTGCTGCGGGGCGGCCAATACCACAGCTTGCTGCAGGGGGCAGAATTTTTGGGGACAGACAGCCTCAACCACATTGATCTTTACAGTCTCGGCCCCTACCCGATGGCAGTTCGTGGCCGAAACCGGCTCTACGGCGAGTGCTACCGCATCCCCTTGAGTCTATTGCCCCGATTGGACGAACTGGAAGACCACCCGCGGGTGTACGAACGGCAGTGGGTGCAACTGGATAGCGGCACCTTTGCCTGGGTTTATCTGGGTCGGCCTGAGCAGGTGCAAGGGTGCTCGCTCATCCCCAGTGGCCGCTGGCTGGCTAGAGATCAAAGTGGAGCTTGACGCCCTCAACATACTGGGGCAACACCAAAGACTCTATCCCACTGTTGTGCTCCGCACCGCTGTCGCGAACGCGAACGGCTGCCGACGGATCCCATTCTTGGGAATCAGACTCTTTGGCGGAGAGAACACCGGCATCCACAGGGCTGGAAACGCGCTCCAGGTAGTAGATGCGATCCCCGCGTCGCCAAATGTCTGGCTCAGGCAGGTAGAAGAGCCGACCCGGTCGAGATGAGCCGCTCCTCAGCCGCTGCGGGCGCACCAACAACAAGGGCAGGCATAGATCGGCTTTGATCCGATAGGCAAACTGATCCCGCAGCCGTTCAAGGGTGGGATCCTCCAGTCCCATCTGGGCCAGGAAGGGATTGGGCAGCGCTGGTGCTGAAAAAGCGCTCCGCACCGCTGTCGGGAACGACTCTTGAGCCGTCAAGACATCAGCTTTATTGCTCCGCACTGCCTCCGGCAGGGTTGAGGCCGCATTCGCAGAAGTGTCACGTAGCGATAAAGGGAGAGGCAGGCCCAGGTCTGCCAACGTGGGTAGGGTGATCGAGCGCAGCTCAGCCCGGTTGGCCTCCAGATAGCCGGCCCAGCGCTGCAGTTGGGGGAAGGAAGGCTGCAAGGTGCGGATCCCTTCTGAGATGGGCATATCCGGCAGCAACACCGTCCAGATGGTGGCCGAAACCGAGAGTTTCACCATCAACTCGGCAATGGCCCAGTTCACCTGCGGATCCAGAGTCAGGATCAACAGAGTTTCCGCATGGTCGATATCGGCCTTCAACAAAGCAGACTCGTTCAGTACAGCTTCCTGCAGGGATCCGGGGATGGCTTCTGGCTTGCCGACTTCCTGGCTTGGGGCAGACTTGTGGGTGCCGTTGCCGTCAGAGGAATGAAGTTGTGGGGGCAAGCCATCTGCTGGACGACGCTTCGGTGTTCCTGACAGGGATGTGGAGGACTTACGGGATGGCGGGATGGAGTCCTTACCGTCTGTTGGGTGGGGAGCTTTGTAGCTGCCGTGCCCATTTTTGGAAGACCCAGAAACCAACGGGATCACCTCGACCGTCTGGTTGAGCGAGCGCATCAACTGGGCCAATTGGTTGGTGAGGGGATGATCGCCGATGATTATGGTGGAACTGCCCTGATCCAGACCCAGCCAACGGGCCACCCAAGCCGCGGTCAGCCCCTGTACCGTCACCGTCACCGAGATGGTCAAAAACACCAGCGCCTTGAGGGCATCTCCCCCGGTAATGCCCCGTTCTGTCAGCAAAATGGCAAACAAGGAGGCCACCGAAGCCGCCACAATGCCCCGAGGAGCCAGCCAAGCCACAAACAGCTTCTGCCGCCAATTCAGGTCGCTGCGCCAGGTACACAGCCACACGCTCAAGGGGCGGATGACCAGCATCAAACACAGCACTGTGGCCAGGGATCCCCAGCCCAGGGCAAACACCGCCTTGAGGGAGAGCGTGGCAGTCAGCAGGATAAAGATCACAGAGATGGCCAACACCACCAACTGGCCGTGAAACTGCCGCACACCCCGCTCGGCAATGGCCGCCTTCTGCCGCACCACCAGGCCCGCCATCACCACCGCCATCAGCCCCGCCTCCGATCGCAGCGACTGGGCCAAGGCAAACACCCCCAGCGCCCCTGCCAGCACCACCGAGTTGCGCAACTCCTCGGTTAAAAACTGCCGCGACCAAAGCAGGAAGGATCCCATCAGCCAGCCCCCCAGCGCTCCCACCGCCGACCCGATGGCCAGACGGCTGGACAACTGTTCCAAGGCCATGAGAAAACTGGGATGGCCAGAGAGCACCACCTGCAGCACCACCACCGCCAAAATGGCCCCGATGGGATCGATGAGCACCCCTTCTCCTTCCAGGAGGGTGCTGACTGCCGGATCGACCCGTACCCGCTTCAAGATGGGGTTGATCACCGTCGGCCCTGTTACCACCACCAGGGATCCAAACAAAAAAGCCAGCCGCCAGGGAAACTCCCCCAGATAGTGAGCTGCTGCCGCTCCCCCCACCAAGGTCAGCAGGGATCCCAACAAAACCAAATTGCGCAGGCTATCGGATACCTGATTGAGACGTTGCAGCCGCAGGTTCAGTCCCCCCTCAAACAAGATCAGAGCCACCGCCAACGACACCAGCGCTTCCAGCCCGGATCCCATGACTTGGGGATGAACCCAGCCCAAACCATCTGGCCCCAGCAACAGGCCAAACAGCAGCAGGAATACAATGCTGGGCACTTTGACAAAATTGGCCAGCACCTGAGCAGCGATCCCAGCCACCAGGGCTAGCGTAAACAGGATCGTCAGCTCAAATGAATCTTGCATATTGAGGCTTAACCGAACGCAATAGCGGGACGGAGCCCTTACCTTTCCAGCTACTGAACGCCAACCCTCTCATTGTTTCCATCGTTTTGTTTCCATCGTTAACGTCGTTATTACTCCGCAACGCTAACGCCAATACAGACTGCTGGAAAGTCTCCAATCGTCAAGGTGGCTCTGCCCATCACGTCAGCAGTTCATGAGCTCGAACATGCAGAGTTAACATTTAGTTAACCTCTGTGTGCTGGCTCCATAAAGTTGCAAAAGCTACACCCAGCTCCACTCTTTCTACAGTACACACGACTTACCTCAACCTATCACAGAGCGAGCTTGACGACCACTCTGGCATTGGGAGCCCTGTTGGAATGAAGGCCAATTAACATGCTGCCAGAAATCTCCCCTTCTAGGCTTTCTCGCCTTCTGAGCGGCTGAGACCGGTCTCTAAGGGCTTAACGCGACGGATAGGCAGATTGGCAATAAGAGCAGTCGTTCCCCCTTCCGTGGCCAAGTGAAACTGCATCCCTTCTGAATCCAGCTCCACATAGCGGGACACCACCCCCAAAATCTCCAGGCGCATTGATTCCAGCGCCGCCGGGGTGAGGTCAGCGCGGTCATGGGCCAAGATCAGCTTCAACCGTTGCTTGGCTTGCTGGCGGCTGTTGCCGGAGTGCCGAGAAAAAAGCTGATCCAAAAAATCGAGGAGCATAGGTTTTGTTGGCTTTGTTACTCAGTTGTAAACAGGTCAAAATTGCCATTGCAACCTGGATGAATTAGAGATGGAACAGTCGTCAGAGCACCTTTTGGTTTAAAAACCGTTTGGCCCGCTCCCAAAAGGACTCGCCCAAACTGGCCATCTTGGGGAAGTCCACTGTTTCCCCTTCCAGCCGTCGGGCAATGCGCTGGATGGCCTGAGCAGCCAGAGTTGGATTGGCGGAGAGAACCAGGGGCTCCCCTTTGTTGGTGGAGACGATCACCTCGCGGTCTTCTGGAATAATACCCACCAACGGGATGGCCAGCACCTCCACCACATCTTCCACCGACATCATCTGGCCGGCTGCCACCATGTCCGGGCGCAGGCGGTTGACAATCAGCTGAGTCGATGAAATCTGGGCGGCTTCCAACAAGCCCACCACGCGATCTGCATCCCGCACCGCTGCCACTTCTGGGGTGGTGATGATGATGGCCTCGTTGGCCCCGGCAATGGCATTGCGAAACCCTTGTTCGATCCCTGCCGGACAATCGATCAGCACGTAGTCATGGCTGCTGGCCAGCTTCTCGATCAACTGGCGCATCTGATCCGGATTCACCGCCGTTTTGTTGCGGGTTTGGGCTGCCGGCAACAGCGAGAGATGGGGGGTGCGCTTGTCTTTCACCAAAGCCTGCTCGAGGCGGCACTCCCCGGCAATCACCTCTAGGGCCGTGTACACCACCCGATTCTCCAGCCCCAGCAGCAAGTCCAGGTTGCGCAGGCCAAAGTCTGCATCCACCACCACCACCGAGCGACCCAAGCGCGCCAAGGCAGTGCCCAGGTTGGCCGTCACGGTGGTTTTGCCGACTCCACCTTTACCAGAGGTCATGACGATGACTCGGCTCATACTCCTCTCCGCAGAAAATCTTGAAGGCTGGCGATGCAGATGACATCTTCCTGTAGGTAAACCACTTCAGGGGTGTTGGGCAGGGATCCACCTTCTGGCGGACGGGCCACTTGATCGGCAATGCGCAACTGAGTGGGCTCCAACTGCAAAGCCAAAATTACAGCTCCCTTGTCGCCGTTGGCCCCCGCGTGAACCAGGCCCCGCAAGCGTCCCCAAACCCAAATATCTCCTCCAGCAATGATCTCGCCGCCGGGGTTGAGATCCCCCAACAGGAATACGGATCCTCTGTGACGCACGGACATGCCAGAGCGCACTGTCGAACGTAGGTACAGAGGTGTGGTGTCTGGGGGAGCAGGGGGAACTGCCTCCAAAAGGGAAGATTGCTCCACAGAATACCCCAACGTCGCTGCTGCAATCGCTGTCGAGCGGGATCGAGTTTGAACGCGCCACAGTTGCAGTCCATGCTGAGACAATAGGGCAGCAAGAAGTTGTAGGGTGGGCATGTCCAGCTCTCGCTGCTGGCTCCAGAGGGTGAGGGGAGCGACTCCGGCCCAGTAGGGTTTGCGGCTGCGCAACTGCCAAACCAGGTTTTCCCAAAGCTCCTCCCAAGGCAAGGTGCTGGGCAAGTGCAGATGGATCCCCTGGGCATCCGACCGAAAGTAAACGCTGCCCGTGGCCCAGGAGTCTGGAGATGGGGAGATTTCAGGGTTCCATGTAGGGGATCCCGTCATGACCACCCTTAAACGTCTGCCTGAATATAGAGCCCTATCCTATTCCATTCCCCCAAGCCAGGGGAAACTCTCTCGGCGGTTGCCCTTGATAGCAAAGCGGTTTCGCTTGGGTGGCAGGACAATCTTACTTCGGGATCGCTAACTTGAGGGTACTTGATGGAGCCAATTCCTGATGTTGAAACCTCGCCACACCCTCAGGCTGCTCGCGCCAGCAGGACAGGATCCTCTCCTCTCCAAGGGGTGGAGTTCTCGCGCGGTGAGACCGGTCGCCATTGCCCTACTCAGCATTCTTGCGGCATCTGGGATGGGATCCCCTGCCCATGCCCAAGATCTGGGCCGTTTGCTGATTCATGGCCTTCAGTGGCTGCAGGTGAGCCAGTTGAACGATGCCCAAGAGGTGAGCTTAGGCCGCCAGATCGATATTCAGGTCAAATGGGGGCGCGTCCAGGGTAGAAGCTCGAGCTGCAGGAGCAAACCAAAGCAGCAACGCCCACAGAGCCGGTGCCGGCCACCTTGCCCAGCGCCAATAGGAATAGGGGATCCCTGCCATAGACCTTGCTAGCTCACTCCAGCTTTAGTGTACCGTCCGTTTTGGGTTTTGCCAGGGAGTGGCTGAAGTGAAGAGTTGGTTTAGAATATCTTTAGATTTGGGCCCATTTGAACTGGGGGAGGCCGACCTTTAGCCTTGCCAACGGTATGCCTCTTCCGCAGCGCTCCACTGGATCTAGCTTCCTGCCCTTTCCCGTCCTGTTTTGTTCATTATCTCTATTATCTCTACCAACTCAGGAGTTTCTTATGGCCGTTCCAAATGGTCATTCCGGCACGCTTCCAGAGCAAGAGGCTTCTTCTATGGGAAAGGACGCCCTCCCGCTAACGCAAACGGGTAACGCTCTAAACCTGGCTCCCCTGCCTGCTGATGGGGCCTCTGCGGCTGCTCAGATGCCGGTACTGCTGGGGGAGAAATCCGGCCCGCCCGTGTTTCCCAGCCCTGTCAAGTTCAGCGAAATTGAGATTGACCACCGTCCGGTTGGGGCTTCAACCCTGAAAGTGGTGGATTACTATGCCGACGGACGTCCAGTTGCTGCTGCAACTCTCAAAGTCGTGGACACTTGGGGGGAGGGACGCCCAACGGTTGCCTCTGGCGCCAAATTCATCCATGACCCCGCGCTCAATCGGCCGATAATGGCCGATGGCCTGAAAATTGCCAAAACCTTTATGGGCAACCGACCCATTGAGGCCAGCCCTCTCAAGGTGCTGCGCTAGCCCAGATCCCCAAGGGGGGCCAGGGATCCCCTTGCTAACCTAGGTTAGGGCACATCCGGTTAGTGATTATGGAGATCCTGGCGGTTCTCTTGGGGCTGTTGGCGAGCTTGGGAGGAGGAGCGGGCTATCTGGCGGATCAGACGGCGCGGCAGCTTCTGTTGGATCAGTTGGATCGGGCAGAGGTTTTGGAGGTGCGTATTCAAAGCCAGCCCAATTACCGACTGCTGAATGGCCAAGCGGATCGCCTGCTGATTGCCGGTCGCGGGCTCTATCGAGCGCCCTTTCCCCGCATCGAGCTTCTGGAGCTGGAAACTGATCCGGTGGCAATTGACCCTTCTTTTTTCCAGGGGGCTCCCTTGCGCCTAGCGCGACCTCTGCAAGCTGCGGTGCGGGTGTTGGTGCGGGAAGAGGACTTGAATGCTGCCCTCAACAAGCCAGAGGTGCTCCGCCAGTTTCAGGATATCCGGGCCGATCTGCCTTTTGGGGGAGCGGGAAGGGAAGCTCGCCGTTTCGATCTGCGTCAGCCCCGCGTCGAGTTTTTGGATCCCAGCCGCATTCAGCTCTCTGCCCTCTTGGTGGAGAAAGACGGCGGTACTGAGCAAAAGGACTCCGTCCCGCTAACGCGAGCGGTGGAGGTGGTGTTTAACACCGGGATCCGCGTGGAAGAAGGGCGCAGCCTAAAGCTGGAGAATCCGGAGTTTGTGATCGGTTCTGTGCGGGTTCCCGATGAGATCTCAGCAGCGTTTTTGGGCGGGCTCAATGAGGTGCTTGACCTGCAAGAGCTGGAAGAGATTGGGATCCTGATGCGGGTGCTCAGCCTAGAGATAGAGCCTGACCAGTTGCAGGTGATTGGGTTTGTGCGGGTGGAAGGGTTGGAAAGGACCTCGTCCCGCTAACGGGGATCCCCATTGAGCAGGGATGAGCTCCCCAGGGCTGCGCTCTAGCAGGAGAGCTGCTCTGTCAAACTGGATAAAGATCAGCCAGGCTGGAGATGGGATTATGGCCTTCGATTGGTTTCGCCGCCGCTATACCGACTCTACCGACTCTCCTGGTGAAGCGGAGTCTTCGCCACCAGCCCCCGCGCCAGCCACAGAACCGGCGGAGATCTCCCCTGAAGACTATTTGGCTTTTGCCAAAGCCGCCTATGCCAACCTGAAGGCCCGTGCTGCTGCCCAAGCCCCACCGGCAACCCAGGACTCTGTCCCACCTGCGCCAGCGGAAGGGATCCCTGCAGAATCCGTCCAGCTGCAGCCACCGGCCTCGACTGAGGACTCCGGCCCACTTGCCCAAGCAGAACCCCGTGAACCCGTCCAGTCCTCCACTCCAACACAAGAACCAGCATCTCCAGAATCGCCCCCTGTGCAGCCGGCGGCAGCTCCCTCGTTTTTCGATCTGGCTCCCCGTGCTGCTGAGCGTCTCCAAGCCCTGCAAGCCAGCGCCGTGGATGAGCCCAAACCCGAGCCGGTGACTCCAGCCGTTGCTCCCTCTCCAGAGACGGGGCCGGAAGAGCTGGTCTTCGATGAGGGCTTCCGCTGGTCAGCCGAGATCTTGGCGGCTCAAGGGCGCAAACCGGAAGAGATTTCCGTTGAGGAAATCTCCTGGCTGCAAAAGCTGCGGCGAGGCTTGGGCAAAACCCGCCTTAACCTGATCAACCAGTTGAAAGCCCTGGTAGGCCGCGGCCCTCTGGATCAGAAGGCTGTGGAAGAAATTGAGGCCCTGTTGCTGCAGGCCGATGTGGGGATCGACGCCACCGAGCAGATCATCCAAGCCCTACAAAAGCGCATGCGAGAGGAGGTGGTGCCCCCAGAGGAGGCCGTCAAATACCTCAAGCAGCAGATGCGGCAGATGTTGACGGTGGGGAATCCCACCTTTGCCCCACAACGGGACACGCTCAACATTTGGCTGATTGTCGGGGTGAATGGGGCGGGCAAAACCACCACCATTGGCAAAATTGCCCATGTCGCCCGCAAGTCTGGATACCGCTGTCTGATTGCTGCTGCTGATACTTTCCGGGCTGCTGCTGTGGAGCAGCTCAAGGTTTGGGCAGAGCGAGCAGGGGTAGAGGTGATCGCCAATCCCTCTCCCAATGCCGATCCGGCAGCGGTGGTTTTTGACGCCATCACAGCCGCCAAGGCCAGGGGCACCGAGTTGCTGTTGGTGGACACGGCAGGCCGTCTGCAAAACAAGAAAAACCTGATGGACGAGCTAGCCAAGATCCGCCGCATCGTTGACAAAAAAGCTCCCGAAGCCAAAGTAGAAAGCCTTCTGGTGCTGGATGCCACCCAAGGGCAAAACGGGTTGCGCCAAGCCGAGGTGTTTGCCGAGGCTGCCAAGTTGAGCGGTGTGATCCTGACTAAGCTGGATAGCACCGCCAAGGGGGGGATTGCCCTGGCCATTACGCAGCAGATGAACCTGCCCATCCGCTTTATCGGCGCCGGCGAGGGGCTAGAAGATCTGCGGCCTTTTTCCAGCTACGAGTTTGTGGAAGCTCTTCTAAGCGAGTATTGAGGCACCCCCTCTCTGAGAAGGGCCATTGTGAAAGAGAGACACACAGATCCAGGCTTTGTTGGGCGTCGCCCCCGCTTTCTGCCCTGGAGTGCTGCAGTGGTGGGGGCAGGTTTGCTTTGGGCTTGGGGTGGGCACCGCTGGATCCAGAGCGGGTTGAACCTGGTTCGGGCGGGATCCACGCAGGATACAGAAGCTTTGCAGGAATTTGTAACCACCTTGGCTCAGGTGTTGTCGGGGGTGCTGGGCTTTACCCTCTCGGTGGTGGCCATTGTGGTGCAGTTGAGCGCGGATCGCTTCACGCCAAAGGTCACGGAGCTGTTTTTGCGCGAGAAAGTCAATTTCTACCTCTTCTTTTTCCTGATTTTGGCCAATGTGGTCAGTTTGTGGAGTTCGGCAGCCCTGGGCTTTTACGTTCGTGTTGGCGTTGCGGAGCAACACCCTCCAGGGTTGCTCGTCGGGCTGAATCTGCTGCTGGGCACAGCTTCGTTTTTGATGCTGATCCCCTACTTTCGCTTCGTGTTTCACTTCTTGCAACCGGCCTCGATTATCCATCGCATTGAGCAGCAGGTGCGGCAGGCCGTTTTGGGATCCCTTGCTTCCAGGAGATCAGGATCGGACTCCGGATCCAAGAGGGGCTATTTCTCCCGTTGTTCACTGCAACTGCGGCCTCGTCACGACAACGTTGTGCAGCAACAGCGATGCGCAGGAATACAGGGTGCCGTAGGCATAGCAACAGAGCAGCACTCTCCAATGGGCGAATGCTCGCCAGCTCATCAGCGCTGCCTCTCGGCTCTGGATGAAATCAAAAGCATCGCCACCAGTGCTCTCCGTCAGCAGGAGGGGAGCATTCTCCTGGAAGCCTTGGACAGCTTGAAGTCTCTGTGGGTCTTCTATGCTGCTCACAAAGCACAACTGCCCCCTGCCTGGTTTCTCTTTACCCCGGCTCTGCGGCGGGATCCAGACTTTGCTTCGGTGGATAAGGGACTCTTGAGCCAGATTGAGGCAGAAGGATCCTGGCTGGAGCTGAAGATCCTGCGGCAGTATCAAGCCTTATTTGCCGAAGGGCTAAACGGCATGCGCCAGGCGAGCACCCTGGTGGCCATTCACAGCCGGGAGCTGGGGATCCGCGCCCTGGAAACCCAACAACTCACGGTAGCGGGGTGGGTGATCAAGTTTTTCAATACCTATCTGCGGGCCGTCATCAACGCGCGAGACATCCGCAGCGGCTACAACCTGCTCAAGCAATACCGTTTGTTGGCCGAGGCAGCCCTACAACACCGCCAGTCGGCTCTGGTCTTGCAGATTGTTGGCTACTTTCGCTACTACAGCTTAATTGCCTACAAAGCTGGCCTCTTTTTCCTATCTGAAACCTTTGGCTTTGATCTGGGAATGTTGGCCCAGTCGAGCTGTGCTCTGGGCTCTGAAACAACGGAAGCCATTGTGCAAGCCTTGTTACGTCTGGATCAGGATCCCGAAAGCGAGCAACAGGAAACCACCCTGCGTGGGATCCGCAAAACCCAAGTCCGCTTGGCAGCCTATTTCCTCAGTCGTGGCCGGGAGGACTGGGCCAGGCTGATCTATCAGGATATGCAGCACGAGCCCCTGGCGCGCCTACAGAGCATCCACCAAGAGCTGCTCTCTACGGCTGCAGAGTTTTGGGAGTTTACCGACCGGGGGGAGAACTTCTACTACTTGGAGCCCGCTCTTTGGCCCTATGCCGAGCAGTTTTTTAGCTGGTTTCAGGGCTTAACCTTGCCGGCAGATAAGCTGAAAAGCTCCTCTGGATCTCTGGAGCTTCCCTAAAAAATTCTGCCGCTCGCGTAAGCGGGACGGAGTCCTTGTCTAGTCTGGTTAGAGCCGCCCCTTGCTGACTTGTCCCATGCGTCCTTTCGGCAACCCCAACCGTCTGGGCAGTTCTCCTAGCCGCAGATCCCTGCCGGGATCCAGCTCCTTCGTTCAGTTTCGCCGCGACCCGCACCTAGTGCCCTTTTGGGGCCTAAGCCTACTAGTCATGGGCCTGGCAGTGCCTCTGTTTGTGCTTTCGGGGGCGGATCCCAGTTTGGCCGGCTGCGACGAGAGCTTTTATGCCCAAATGGCCCGCGAGCTGCTGCGGGGAGGGCATTGGCTGGGGCCCACTTTTTTGGGGGAGCCTTTTTTCGAGAAACCCCCTCTGCTCACCTGGAGCGTGGCCCTCAGTTTTGCCCTGTACGGGGTAAACGAGTGGGCAGCGCGGCTGCCAGGGATCCTCGCTGCTTTGCTCTCCATTCCCCTGGTGGGTTGGATTGGGTGGTTTTTTTTGCCGATGCGGGCGGCCTTTTTGGGGATGGCGGTTTTGCCCCTGTGCTACCTCTGGGTGCAGCAGGGGCGGCTGGTGGGGCAGGATGTGCCCTTGACCTTTCTGGAGCTGCTGGGGATCCTGGGGCTGGTCAACGGTATCCGCGGCCACAGGGTTTGGTTTTGGCTAACCGGAGTGGCCTTCGGGCTGGGCCTGCTGATGAAAAGTGCCATGATCCTGCTGCCGGGGGCGGCTTTGATCCCCTATCTCGTGCAGCAACGGCGCCGCTGGATGGGATCCGCCCCATTTTGGCTGGCGCTTGGGCTGGGCTTGGGGATTTTTGGCCTCTGGCTAGGTCCAGCCATGCAGGTGTATGGCCCACAGGTGCTGACCACCCTGGTGGGGAAGGTGTGGGATCTGGGGCAAGAGCCCTTCCATGCGGATGCCACCGGCTGGTACTACTTTTGGCACATTCCCGTTCATGGCTTCCCGTGGACGGTTTTGGCTTTGGTGGGTGGCTTTCTCCTGGTGCGCCAGCAGCCGGGATCCACGCTGCTAATCTGGTCTTTCCCCCTGCTGCTGCTGTTGTTGTTGCAGCTTTATCCCACCAAAACCCCCTACTACACCGTGCAGCTTTACCCTTGGCTGGCTCTCTTGGCCGGGGTAGCCTTGGATCAAGCGTTGGCTATGCGGGGTCGCGTCAGCGGTGCGGAGCACTTAAAGCCCCGTCTGGCTCAGGTGATCTCTTGGGGCCTGGCAGCGGTGGGGCTGCTGCTGTTGGGTTTGGGGGTGGCCGTCCGGCTGGGCGTAGACGGTCTGGAGCTTCTGCAATCCCACGCTTGGCCGCTGGTGGCGATGGGTCTTTTGTACCTCTTGCTGCCGGGGATCTGGAGTTGGTGGCGGGTGTTGCGCTGCGCCGGCGAGCTGTGGGTGGGAATCCTCTTGTTGGCCGGGATCCTCGCCATGATCACCATCGTCTTGCGGCCTGATTTCGGCAACTTCAGCCCTGCTTTTGCCCAAATGGATTGGAACCAAATGCTGCCCCCGTCCGTTCGCGCTATTCGGACGGAGTCCTCGACAGAGTCTGGGGAGACGGTGGTGGATATTGGCCGCAGCGGCTTGCCGGATGTCTGTCAGGCCCAGGCCATCGCTTTTTATACCCCTAATCCGGGGAGATGGGTGGATGATCAGGCTCTGCGACGAGGGGAGCATGGAGACTACCTTTGGGTATCTCCGGTGCAGGCAGAACAGGTGGAGATCCGGGATTTGGGGTTACAACCTCTGGCGGAGGTGGAGGGCTGGCAACTGGTGCGCCGTTTGGATCCCCTCTTGGAGCAGGGCAGCGGGGAGCCTCTTTGAGTTTAAAAATCTTAAGTTTAAGAATCCTAGGAAGTGTTAAAGCATGGCGGGAATAGCGGAATCGGGCCGGTCGTGGGTGTCTCTAGAGCGTACCTGGGTAATCCAGGGATTGGCTTGGCTGGCAGCGCTGCTATTTGTGGCGGGGGTGATCCTGCTGGCGGGGGCTTCACCTCTCCAGGTGGCGGCCAGCATGTGGCAGGGGGCCTTCGGCACTGAAGCTCAGTTTGGCCGGGTTTTGGCAACGCTGGCTCCCCTTGTCCTCTGCTGCTGTGGGCTGGTGTTTACGTTTGTTGCCGGTCTCTACAACTTGGGCATCGAAGGGCAAATGGTGGTCGGGGCAATTGCGGCCACGTTTCTGGTGCGTCTGGAAGCGGGATGGTTGCCGCCGCCACTGGCCATTACCTTGGCGCTTTTGGCCGGGATCCTGGGGGGGGCGGGCTGGGGCCTGTTGGCCGGGATCCTGAATGTGTGGGGGCGGGTCAACGAGATCTTCGCTGGGCTGGGGCTGAATTTTGTTGCCCAAGGTTGGGTGCTCTACCTGATCTTCGGCCCTTGGAAAAGGCCGGGGGTGGCTTCCATGAGCGGGACGGAAGTGTTGGATCCCCGTCTGTGGTTGCCCACCTGGGGGCGGTCAGAGGCCAGTCCGGTGGCGTTGCTGCTGGCCCTGTTGGCTTTGGCCCTGACGGTGCTGGTGGTGGGCAACACTCGCTTCGGCCTGCAGTTGCGGGCGGTGGGGAAAAACCCTGTAGCTGCTTTCCGGTTGGGGATCCCGGCTACCCGCAGGTTGCTCATGGCATTTGCCTGCTGTGGGGGCTTAGCAGGGCTGGCGGGCGCCTTGCAGGTGTTGGCTCTGTTCCATCGCCTCATCCCCAATATCTCCAGCAATTTGGGCTTTCTGGCCTTGTTGGTGGTGATGCTGGCAGGCTTTAACCCCCTGCTGATTTTGCCGATTGCCTTTTTCTTCAGCAGTCTTAACATCGGCAGCTTGCAACTGCCTCTCTCTTTGCAATTGGAGTCTTCTTTGGCCGGTGTGATTCAGGGATCCCTGGTGTTGTTCGTCTTGCTGGCCCAAGGGATCAGCCGCCGCTACTTCCTTGGGAAAGGTTAATGGCTTCGGCGATTTCTGGGATCCCTTTGCGTTAGCGTTGCGCAACAACGAGATTTAACTCCTATCGCGGGGGAAAACTTTGGATTTTTCTGCTCAGGACAGTGGTGCGGTTCCTCTGCCGTAGGCATAGCACCATCAACATCGGGAAATAAGGTTATCGTAGAAGGATGAATCGGACATCCCCTTTTTCAAATCGACCGCTCATCGGCGTTACCACCCGCAACCGCAATGACGAGGGAGACTTTGTAGCGCCAGGCCGTTATGTGGATGCCATTCGTGCTGCCGGAGGGATCCCTGTTCTTTTTCCCCCAGGCGAAAGCGAACCCCAGGTTTTGCTGTCTTGGGTGGATGGCCTGGTGTTGACCGGTGGCGGCGACCTCTGCCCCAGCACCTTTCGCGGTAGCGGGACGGAGTCCTTTGGAGAGGATCCGCAACATCCCCAGGTGCGCTATGTGAACGCGGAGCGGGATCGATTTGAGGTGGCCTTGGCTCAGGCCGTGCTGGCCCAGGGGATCCCTGTTTTAGGCATTTGCCGGGGGATGCAATTGTTAAATGTGGTCAGTGGCGGCAAGCTGTTCGCGGTAGCGGGACGGAGTCCTTTCCCCCATGTGCCTGATGTGTACGACGAGCTGGATCACTTCAACCCCGCTGATCGCGGTAGCGGGACGGAGTCCTTTCGCAAGCCCATTCGCCACAATGTCAGCCTGATCCGCTCCACACGGCTACACCAAATCGTCGGCGCAGAAGAAATCTCTGTGGTCTCTTGGCACCATCAGGCCATCCGCGATGTGCCCTCAGGTTGGCGTTTGGCTGCCCGTTCTCGAGATGAGCTGTTCGCGGTAGCGGGACGGAGTCCTTTCGAGGCCATTGAACACGAAACCCACCCCTGGGCTGTTGCCGTGCAGTGGCACCCCGAGTTCACCTTTGAAGAAGCCGTTCGCGGTAGCGGGACGGAGTCCTTGCACTTCCGTCTGTTTCAAGCCTTTGTGCAGGCAGCACTGCGTTTTTCCCCGCGCCTAGCTGGCCTGCTGCCCAACCCTGAGCCCGTACCCCAAGTCGCCTGAGGAAGGTTCCCGGCCAGAGGACAGTCCTGCCGTTGGAGAATCATCCAACAGTTATCCCGTCAGTTATCCCGTGCTAACTGCTAGGCGGTGCCCCCTTGTCAAGAAGCGCCGTTGTCGCTACGCGACGCTAACGCGAACGCGGTAGCGGGACGGAGTCCTTTCCCGTCAGGGTGCCGTGGGCATATGAACAGGGAGCGACCGCTGGAGAGGGTTGTCTCTCTAGGGCTGGCTTTTGCCAGCTCAGCTCTTTTGGGTGCCTGCGGCGAGTGGAACTCTTCCCGAGCAGACCGGGTCAGTTGCCTAGCGATGCCTTTGTGCGCCTTTACGATGCCATCGGCAATGAACTCTGGAGCCACCAGTTTAGAACCCCTGACCAAGAAAACTGGGTTGCAAGCCCTGCCCTTAAGGGCGGCTTTTACTTCATCGCTACGTGACGCTTTCGCGGACGCCTGCGGCGGCGCAGAGCGCTATAGTCTGTCTTAGTTGGGGCACCGGTGAAAGTAAGTGTATCGCGTCCGCAGGCTCAAGTTAGGAACTTCCCCACAGTTGCACCAGTTGGCTTTGGCAGCAGGCCAGCTGTATTCCCAAACCCTCGTTTCCTTTTGGCGGGTAGTCCGTAAAAAAGGTTTGTGGTTGAAACCCGCAAGCTTAATGCGCTGGTTCCCCAACAGCCCAGAAAATGAGCTCCATGCCCACAGTGCTGACGCCGTAGTGCAGAGCTTCTGTGCTGCCCTGAAATCCTGGCGCAGCCGCCGCAACAGCGACCCCACCGCCAAGCCCCCCAAAAGACGGCGGCGCTACTTCAAGGTCATCTGGAAGTCCTCTGCCATTAGGGTTCGGGGTGGGAAGTTAGTTCTTTCCAACGGCAAGACCAACCCGCCTGTGGTCATTTCTTGGGCGTGGGAGACTCCAGTCTAAGTAGAAATCGGCTGGGACGGCAAGCAGTACGAGCTGCGGGCCTGCTACGACCCCAGCAAACGGCAGGCGGAGAGGAAAGAAGAGGAAACACCAAAGGCCGGGGAAGTGGCAGGGGTGGATTTGGGAGAAGTGCATCTGGCCGTTGCCCACGATGGGAAGGAAACTTTCATAGCCAACGGGCGGTTGCTGCGTTCCCAAAGGCGTTACCAGAACAAGCTGAAGGGCAAGCTCTCCAGGCTAATGGCTCGCAAGAAGAGAGACTCACGGCGGTGGAAGCGGTTAGTTCGTTCTAAGCAGCGTCAGTTAGCTAGGCTGGCAAAGCAGATGGCGGACATTCTCCACAAGCAGACGACCAGGTTGGTCTCCACGCTCCAAGCAAGAGGCGTGCAGACGGTTGTGATTGGGGACATCCGGGATATCCGGCGGTCGGCCCAGTACAACAAGGTAGCCAACCAGAAAATCCACCAAATGCTGTCGGGACAGGTGCGGCGGATGCTCACCTACAAGGCAGAGCAGTTGGGGATGCGGGTGGTGTTGCAAGAGGAGCGGTACACCTCGCAGAAGTGCCCGCGCTGCAACATGCTCCACAAGCCCAGTGGTAGGGAGTATCATTGCCGAGCCTGTGGCTTTAGGTTTCACCGCGACGGTGTGGGTGCAGTGAATTTGAGACGGAAGTATCTGGGGCAGTTCGATGTCCCAGTAGTTGGGGTGATGGCATCCCCCATTGGGTTGAGGTATTGGCCTCACGCCCAATGTAGCCCGGCAAGTGAAAGTCGTTTCACAAACCGGGAAAGAATCCCTCGCCTTTAGGCGGGAGAGAATGTCAATGGATCGGTTCTCTTGCTTCGGATAGAAGGGGAAATCTTTGGGTGGCGGGGGTAACTTGGGGAGCCTTTCCTGACCAACCCCGAGCGGGCATGAAAGATGTCTTGGTACTCAAATACGCTCGTTAGGCTGAGGCTTTGCCAGGGCGGGATCCCTCTGCGGCAGCTCAACACCCCAGTAGCCAGCAGAAAGCTGCCCCATGCTAGGCTCTAGGCGGTGCTGCCCTAGTCGGCAAGGGGGGACTTGAAGGATATGAAAAAAAGGGTGGGCAGGGTAGTTTTCGCAAGTGCTTTAACTTTTTTTGCCAGTTCAATTCTTCTGAGAGCCTACGGTTCGCATTCAATCGAGTGGGCTCGCCAGTTCGGAACTCCTGCGAATGAGGTGGCTGACTCTATTGCTGTCGATCGCGCCAGCGGTGCGGAGCACTTTGGACAGGGCAATGCTTGGGTAGCGGGAACCACTACGGGAGCCCTTCCTGACCAGTTGAGCGCTGGGAGCTGGGGTGCTTCTGTGCTTCAAGTACAGTCGCTAAGCCTGAGCTTCCTTCTCTTGGGAGAGCGGCCATGCACCGAATAGCTGCTTTGCCAGGGGGATGGGATCCCACCCAGTCCGGGGTCATTTTCCTGGAGCAGGATCCTGCTCCCATTGTTGTTCTCTCGGCAGCCGATACGGACCTGACGGCTTTGAGCGCGGCCATCCGTCTTTTGCCCCAAGACTTTCCGGCCATACGGGCAGCTAATCTGCTGCAGTTGCAACAGCCCCTCAGCCTGGATGACTACGCCGAGAAGGTGCTGCGGCAGGCCCGGCTAATCTTGATCCGCCTGTTGGGGGGGAGATCCTACTGGAGCTATGGCCTGGAGGTGGCCAAGCAGGTGGCAGCCGAGGAGGGATCCACCCTGATCGTCATTCCTGGGGACGATCGCCCCGACTGGGATTTGGTGAGCCATTCCACTGTGCCCCTGGCGGTGGCGGATCGGGTGTGGCGGTACTGGCTGGAGGGGGGAGCGGAGAATGTGGCTGCCTGTCTGCTGTTTCTGGCTAGGGAGTTTCTGGGGGGCCAATATTCGGCGCCGGATCCACAAGGGTTGCCTCGTCTTGGGATCTACCAACCTCCCGTAGCCTCGCCGACGGATCCCCAAGCTCCCAAGGTGGGGATTTTACTCTACCGGGCCCATGTTCTGGCGGGGAATACAGAGCCGGTGGATCAATTGGCAAAAGCCTTGGTGGAGCGGGGGCTACAACCCCTTTGCCTGTATACCTATAGCCTTCAAGACCCAGACTTGCCCCAGGCCATTCGGGATCACTTCGGCGGCCAGATTGACCTGTTGCTCAACACCACCAGTTTTTCGCTGGCGCGGTTGGACAGCCACCAGCCCGATGTAAGCCTGTGGCAGGAATTGGATGTGCCCGTTTTGCAGGTAATCCTCAGCGGTGGATCCCGGCAGAGCTGGGAGAACTCCACGCGGGGATTGGGGGCGCGGGATCTGGCCATGAATGTGGCTTTGCCGGAGGTGGATGGGCGCATCATCAGCCGCACCGTTTCCTTCAAGGCGGTTCAACAGCGGGATCCCCGGTTGCAAACGGAGGTGGTGGCCTATGCGGCTGTGCCGGATCGGGTGGAGTTTGTAGCCGATTTGGCGGCCAACTGGGTGAAACTGCGGCGTACCCCCCCTTCCCAGCGGCGACTGGCTTTGATCCTGGCCAACTACCCCAGTCGGGACGGGCGACTGGCCAATGGGGTGGGTCTGGATACCCCTGCCAGTTGTGTGGAAATTCTCAAAGCTTTGGCGGGAGCTGGCTACTCAGTAGATCCCCTGCCCCAGACTGGAGATGAACTCATCCATTGGCTAACCGAAGGCCAGACCTACGACCCCTTGGGATCCCTGCGCCCGGCTCGGCAATGCCTTTCTGCTGCCCTTTATCGAGAGTGGTTTGCCCGCTTGCCTGAGCCCATCCAGACCGACCTCGTCCGGCAGTGGGGGGATCCGCCCTCTCGAGATATTCCCGTGGTGGGACTGCAGTTAGGGCAGGTGTTTGTAGGCATTCAGCCCCCGCGAGGCTATGACCGGGATCCGTCCTTGAACTACCATGCCCCGGATCTGGTGCCCCCCCATGAGTACCTGGCTTTTTACCTGTGGCTGCGGCAGGTCTTCGCCGTTCAAGCGGTGGTGCATGTGGGCAAGCACGGCAACTTGGAATGGCTGCCCGGCAAGGGATCCGCTCTTTCCGCCACCTGCTACCCGGAGGTTGCTCTGGGGCCAATGCCCCACTTCTACCCCTTCATCGTCAACGACCCAGGAGAGGGATCCCAGGCCAAGCGGCGAGCCCAGGCAGTGATTATCGACCACCTCACCCCGCCCCTTACCCGCGCCGAGCTGTACGGCCCCCTGGCGGATTTGGAACGGCTGATGGATGAGTACGTGCAGGCCCAACAGTTGGATCCCAGTCGTTGTCCCCTGATTCGCGCCCAGATTCAGGAGCTGGTTCGAGCAGAGCATCTAGACCAACAGTTCAACCTGGAAAAAGAAGAAGATTGGAATCGCCTGGATGGCTATCTTTGCGAGCTAAAAGAATCCCAGATTCGCGATGGGCTGCACATCTTTGGCCGGATCCCTGCCGGCGAGCAGCTTATCGATCTGGTGGTAGCGCTGGCCCGCTACCCCGGCCACGGACAACTGGGGATTACTCAGGCCATTGCCCGCGATTGGGGATGGGACTGGGATCCCTTGACCGCCGACCTGACAGATCCTTGGCCAGAGGGATCCCCGAACTCGCCGTAACCCAAGCCAAGCGTTTTATTTTCCTCTCTCAGGGAGCAAGGAAGAATCTTAAGAGTAAGAGGAGTTGATCGGGATCCCTCATCAACTCCTCTGTTGGAACAATGGAAGCAGGCTAGAGAAACAGCTGGATCCCGGAATCGTAGCCCAAGACCGGCTCGCGCCTAGGTGCCCCCTGGCCAGCTACCGGGAAGCCCTAGCGGGCGTTTCAATAGCGAGATTGAAAACTCCGCCGCCGCTCACCGCCACTGTTCGCGTTACCAGAGCGGAAACCTGAGGTGGGGCGTTCTTCTCGCGGGCGAGCTTTGTTCACCTTGAGGTCGCGCCCCATCCATTCCGCCCCATCCAGCGCAGCAATGGCGGCTTGCTCCTCTGCTTCAGAGCTCATTTCCACAAACCCGAAGCCCCGAATGCGGCCTGTCTCGCGGTCAGTGGGGATTTGCACCCGCTTGACAGAACCGTACTCAGCAAAAACAGCGGTCAAATCCGCTTCTGTCACCTTAAAGGAAAGGTTGCCAACATAAATCGACATAGACGATCTCCGAAAGAGAGAGTAACAAAGGGTGAGATGTTCGGAGAGCCGTCTGCCAATACAAAACGTGAAAATCCGTCAAGACCAGAAGAAACGAGCACTACAACCGACAACGATCTCAGCTTCTATCCTAACACAGAAGTAGGGGCTCGCCACTCCGATTTTTCCAAATCCTGGGAAGATTGCCTTCATCACCCCGCCGCTCTGCCTGCGCTGATGCCATCTCAGCCCAGCTTCTCCAGCCTGGATCCCAGTAACCTCATCTGGGCTTCCAGCTCTGCCAGTTGTTCCTGACTGGCTTGCACCACTTCAGGGTTGGCCCGGTTGAGAAAATTGGGGTTCTCCAAGCGGGCGCGGATCCCTTGGGCCTCTTTTTCCAGTTTGGCCAGGTCTTTTTGCAGTTTGGCCCGCAGCGCTTCCACATCCACCAGTCCTGCCAAGGGCATCAGCACCTGCACCGTGCCCACCACTGCAGCCGCCACCTGTTTGGGCTCCGTGGCCAGGGATCCCGTAATCTCCAAAGCCTCAGCCTTAGCTAGATCCCGGATGTAGGCTTGGGCAGCCCTGAGAATTTGCTGCTGGGTGGGATCGTCGGTAACCAGGAGGGCGGTGACGGCCTGCTGGGGCTTGAGGCCGGCTTCTGCCCGCAGGTTGCGCAGGCTGGTAATGGTTTGGATCACCAAGCCAAACTCCCGCTCCAGTTGAGGGTCGATCCAACTGGGATCCGGGGTGGGATAGGGCTGCACGGAGATAGAGGTGGTTTGGTTGGCCTGGGTGAGCAGCTGCCAGATCTCCTCGGTGATGTGGGGCATCCAGGGGTGCAGCAGCTTGAGAATGGTTTCCAAAACGGTGGCCAGCACCTGCTGCGCTGCGCGCTTGGAAGCCAAGTTTTCTCCCCGCAGCCGGGGCTTGACCAGCTCGATGTACCAGTCACAAAAGTCATCCCAAATGAGAGAGTAGAGCAGGCGCGCCCCCTCGCCCAGGCCATAGGCTTCCAGCTCGGCGATGACTTGGGTGGCTGTGGAGTGCAGCCGCGACAGGATCCAGCGATCGGCCAGCTCCAGCGCTTCGGGGGCAGGGGATCCCAGCTGGGCGGGGGTCTGTCCCTCCAAGTTGATGAGCACAAAGCGGGAGGCGTTCCAGATCTTGTTGGCAAAGTTGCGGGCGGCCTCTACGCTGGCGCTCTCGCCGGTCTTGCGGTCATAGGCCAGGCGGATATCCTGCCCTGCCCCCACCACCTCTTTGACCAGGGCATAGCGCAGGGCGTCGGTGCCGTATTTGTCCAGCAGCTCCAGGGGATCGATGCCATTTCCCTTGGTTTTGGACATTTTCGCCCCGTGCTCATCCCGCACCAGGCCATTGATGTACACATCTTTGAAGGGGATCTGGCCGGTAAATTGGGATCCCATCATGGCCATGCGGGCCACCCAGAAGAAAATGATGTCAAAGCCCGTGGACATCAGGGAGTTGGGATAGTAGCGTTTGAAGTCCTCGGTCTCTTCCGGCCAGCCCAGGGTTGAAAAGGGCCACAGAGCAGAGCTAAACCAGGTATCCAGCACATCGGGATCCTGTTCCACCCGCTCAACTTCTGGGCCAAACTTTTCCCGTGCCTTGAGCAGCGCTTCCTCGCCGTTGCGGGCCACCACAAAAGCTTGGGGATCCTCGAGAAGCTGGCCATTGAGGACTGGATACCAAGCTGGGATCTGATGGCCCCACCACAGTTGCCGAGAAATGCACCAGGGGCGCAGCTTTTCCAGCCAGCCCGTGTAGACTTTGGTCCAGCGCTCAGGGATAAAGCGGGGGCTATTTCGTTGGTATTCCTCTTCCAAACAGCGAGCCCCCATCCCCGAGACATCGCAAAACCACTGAATGGAAAGCAAAGGCTCGATGGGCACGCCGCCGCGGTCGCTGTGGGGAACGGTGTGGGTGTAGTCCTCCACCTTCTCCAGCAGGCCATGTTCGGCAAACCACTGCACCACCTTTTCTCGGGCCACAAAGCGATCTAGGCCGGTGAAAGGATCCCCGTTTTCGTTGAGGGTGCCGTCTTTATTGAGGATGTTGATGAAGGGCAATTGGTGCCGTTTGCCGATTTCAAAGTCGTTGGGGTCGTGGGCCGGGGTAATTTTCACACACCCGGAGCCAAAGGAGGGATCCACATACTCATCCGCAATGATGGGGATGAGGCGATTTTTAATGGGCAGGCGAATGAACTGGCCGATGAGATGGCAATAGCGCTCGTCTTGGGGGTTCACCGCCACCGCCGTATCCCCCAGCATGGTCTCGGGCCGAGTGGTGGCCACCACCAGATACTGGCTGGGATCCTCGGCCAAGGGATAGCGAAAATGCCACAAATGGCCCTTGACCTCTTTATCATCCAGCTCGATATCCGACACCGCCGACTGGGTGGCCGGGCACCAGTTCACCAAATACTCGCCCCGGTAAATCAACCCCGCCTCGTATAGCCGCACAAACGCCTCGGTTACCGCCCGGCTCAGCCCCTCGTCGAGGGTAAAGCGATCCCGCGTCCAGTCCAGCGAGAGACCCAGCCGCCGCAATTGGCTCTTGATAGCTCCCTGCGACTGCTCCTTCCAAGCCCAAGCTCGCTCCAGAAAAGCCTCGCGGCCCAGATCGAAGCGGGTCTTGCCCTCTTGGCGCAGTTGGTTTTCCAGGATGGTGTGCACGGCGATGCTGGCATGGTCTGTGCCGGGCAGCCAGAGCACGTTGTAGCCGCGCATCCGCTTGTAGCGCGTCACCACATCCGGCAGGGTAAAGGCAAAAGCATGGCCCATGTGCAGGTTGCCCGTCACATTGGGCGGGGGCAGCACCATGCTAAAAGCCTCTCCTGGTGCCTTGGGATCCGCCACATAAAAGCCCTTCTCTTCCCAAAAGCGCTGCCACTTCGGCTCGGTCTCGAAGGGGTTGTACTGGCTGGGCAGGTTGGCGGAGGAAATTGCAGCAGTCATGGGGAGAACAGGCCAACGGCTGAGAAGGATAAATCACTTTATAGAGTAGCAGTCTAACCCCTTGCCCTTCGGGGTAGAGTGGCCCGTTGGTCTTGACCCCGATCACACAGCCAGAGAGGGATTTCGAGCTAGGGTACTGCTGTCCTCAGCGTTTGGGTACTGCGTTATGTCCAGATCATTGACGGCAACGGTACTGATGGCCCTGATGGCTCTATCCCCTGGGATCCCTGCCTTGGCGCAACAGGACCAGGAGAGCTTAGATGGTGACGTCCTGATTTGTCAGGGGGTACCTCATCTAGACTCTTTGGCAGGTTTTGAGGCTTGCTTGAGTTTGGGTTCCTACACCTACTCTCAGTCTGATAACCAATCCGCGACCCAGTTGTTAGCAGATTTGTTGCTTTCGCACCTCCTCGAGCGAACCCCCTCTCAGTCTAATAGCCAATCCCAGTTGGTAGGCCTGTATTTCATCCCATACACCACCTATAGCTTTTGCTTTGTGGGTACAGAGAAGTTCGATGACTCAGAGAAGATTTATGTGTATGTGGGTCGAAGTGGACGGCTATTCTTCGGTTTGGATCGCCCCCTGACCCCTTCTGAACTGGAGGTAGAGACCCCCCAAGTTATCCAGCGGAAGGCCCGTATTCTCGAGGTGGCGGCAGATCCCATTTTCGGTATCAGCCAACTGGTGGTTTACGACGAGACTGAGTTTCGCCTGAAGCAGCCAATAATAGTGACCACACCTCTAGGATACTTTGGAGACTCCATTTCGCGAGAGGTGTTTTTAGAGAGTCCCGACTGCCAAGCCATTTTGAATTGAGGATCCCCTGCACCTGTAACTGGTGTGCGTTCTTGGGTTTTGGCAGGCTTACGAAACGGCCCTAGAGGCCAGAGTAAGCGTTGAGCCATTCCATGAAGTAAAACACCAGTGGCGCGGTGAACACATAGCTGTCTCCCCGATCCAAGATGCCACCGTGGCCCGGGATCAGATCCCCGGAATCTTTGACGCCGGCATCTCGCTTCATCAGCGATTCGGTCAGGTCGCCCAGCAGGCTGGTCAACCCGATCAAAAACCCCAACACGCTGCCGCTCAGCCAGCTCCAGGGCCAGCTCAGGGCGTGGGCTCCGGCCACGGCCAGGGCCATGCTGGCGGCAATGCCGGCTACTGCCCCTTCCACCGTTTTCTTCGGGCTGAGGATGGAGAGCTTGGTGCGCCCAAAGGCCCGACCACACAGGTAGGCCCCTACATCTGCGGCGATCACGCAGCCAATGGCCAACAGCGTAATCCATAGCCCTTCGCCAATGCCCTTGGATAAAGACAAAGCCCTGACCCGAATCCAAAAACTGGGCAGCAGAGCACAGTAAAACAGTCCCAAAATTGAGGTGGCAATATCGGCAATGGTGGCCACCTTGGGCTTAAAGAGCAAATAAAAACAGATGATCGATCCCGCCACGATAAAAGCAGGGCTGGTCCACTCGGGCTTGACTTGCTGCAAAATCACCAGCACCTGGCTGGAAAACATGGTGGTGCGCATGGCCGGCGCATTGCCTTTGGCTTGCACCAAGCGAAAAAACTCCAACTGGGCCAAAAAAATGATTAGCCCAATGGCTGCAGTAAAATACCAGCCCCCTAGCAGGGTGACCGCCAACGCAAACAACACCGCCGCAAAACCGCTAACCCAACGGGCTCCCATGGGCGCACCCCGTCACGTTGGCTGGCCAAATACCTCTTGCCCCCGGCTCCAGCAGATCGACGTCCAAGCCGAGAGCAGAAGAAACCCCCCCTCTGGTGTTCAAGATTCGCGTTTGCGGGACGGAGTCCTGATGCGGCTGCTGCAATGGAAACGCCTCTTGCCCTAGCCTTTCAGTTTAACTCCCTTGGCCTCGAAACAACCGCTTTCGGCCCTGCAGGATGGGATTTCCGAGAAGGTGGCAGGCAGACTGGAGCATGAGATAATGGGCAAACCGCAAAGCTCACTGCTGACCGCCTAAGATACCTCTGATTCGTTGCACCGCAGCATGGTTCAAGAACTTACTTCGCGCTCCACAACTGCTCGCATTTCTGCCGAAGAGGCTCGTCTTCTCTATGAAGACATGGTGCTGGGCCGCCTGTTTGAAGACAAGTGCGCCGAAATGTACTACAAGGGCAAGATGTTCGGCTTTGTGCATCTGTACAACGGCCAAGAGGCCGTCTCTACGGGGGTGATCAAGGCGCTCAAGCCCACCGACTACGTGTGCAGCACCTACCGCGATCATGTGCATGCCCTCAGCACCGGGATCCCGCCGCGGGCGGTCATGGCAGAGTTGTTCGGCAAGGCCACCGGCTGCAGCAAGGGTCGGGGTGGTTCCATGCACCTCTTCTCGGCGGAGCACAATTTCTTGGGGGGCTATGCCTTTGTGGCCGAAGGGATCCCAGTGGCGACGGGGGCTGCTTTTTCTGCCAAATACCGGGGCACTGACCAGGTAACCGCCTGCTTCTTTGGGGATGGAGCCTGCAACAACGGCCAGTTTTACGAGTGCCTCAACATGGCCGCCCTCTGGAAGTTGCCCATCGTCTATGTGGTGGAAAATAACTTCTGGGCTATTGGCATGGCCCATGAGCGCTCCACTTCCGACACCGATATCTACCGCAAGGGCCCGGCTTTTGGCATGCCCGGCTACCAGGTGGATGGGATGGATGTGCTAGCAGTGCGAGAGGCCGCCCAACAGGCCATTGCCCGCGCCCGTGCCGGAGAAGGCCCCACCTTGCTAGAGTGCATCACCTATCGTTTTCGGGGCCATTCCCTTGCCGACCCTGACGAGCTGCGCAGTCCTGAGGAAAAAGAGTTCTGGCGGCAGCGGGATCCCATCAAGCAACTGGAACGCTATGCCCTGGAGCACAACCTAATGACCGAGGCAGACTTCCAAGCCATCCACGCGGAGGTCAGCGCCGTGATTGAGGACGCGGTTCTTTTTGCTCTGGAAAGCCCAGAGCCAACCCTGGACGAGCTGCACCGTTTTGTCTTTGCCGAAGACGAGTAGATCCTGGCCACTTCCCCGGTAGCGGGGGAGTCGCTTGCCGGGGGATCCCCACAAGGTTCTCTGGCCAACTCGGGTGGCCCATCCACCCGACGGAGCGCTATCGCGCCGGATCCCTTGAGGATCCTCGATGATTGGCATTGGAGAAACCTTCTCGAGATCTGCGCTATTGCGCAGATTTTTTTGTAAATATCGCTTCCCATTTGTTTACACAGCTTCATATCATTGAGGTATCGAGCATGAGTATTTATTCCCGGTCATGAGCAATCCTCTTGAGTTTCCCTGGCTGTCGGTGCTGGTGCTCTTGCCTCTGCTGGCAGCCTTCGGGATCCCCTTGATCCCCCAGAGCCGTTGGGTGCGTTGGTATGCCCTCGCTGTGGGGGCTTTTGATTTGGGCCTGATGGTCTATGTCTTTGCGCGGCACTATGACCTGCAGGACTTTTCTCTGCAACTGGCGGAGCGCTACGCCTGGGTGCCCCAAATTGGATTCCACTGGTCGCTGGCGGTGGACGGCCTCTCCTTCCCGCTGGTGTTGCTGTCGGGTTTGATCACGACCCTGTCGATTGTGGCGGCTTGGAATCTCTCCCACAAGCCGCGTTTGTTTTTCTTCCTGCTGCTGCTGATGTACGGCGCCCAGGTGGGCGTATTTCTGGCGCAGGACATGCTTCTATTCTTCCTGATGTGGGAGATCGAGCTGGTGCCGGTCTATCTGCTCATCTCCATCTGGGGTGGGCCGAAGCGCCAGTACGCCGCCACCAAGTTCATCCTCTACACCGCTGCCGCCTCCATTTTTATCCTGGTGGGATCCCTGGCAATGGCCTTCTATGGCGAGGGCTTCAGCCTGGAGATGGCAGAGCTGAGCGCTAAGTCTTACCCGGTGGCCTTGGAGCTGTTGGCCTATGCGGCTTTGCTGATCGCCTTTGGGGTGAAGCTGCCGATTTTCCCGCTGCACACCTGGCTGCCGGATGCCCACAGCGAAGCCTCTGCTCCCATTTCCATGATCTTGGCGGGGGTTCTGCTCAAGATGGGGGGCTATGGCCTGATCCGCATGAATGTGGGCATGTTGTCGGAAGCCCACGTGTACTTCGCCCCGGTGCTGGCGGTGTTGGGTGTGGTGAACATCATCTACGGGGCGTTGGCCGCCTTTGGTCAGAACCATCTCAAGCGGCGCTTGGCCTATTCATCCATCGCCCACATGGGCTTTGTGTTGATCGGGATCTCCGCCTTCACGGAGCTGGGCATCAATGGGGCAGTGCTGCAGATGATCTCCCACGGTCTGATTGCCGCGGTTCTGTTCTTCCTGACGGGGATCACCTACGAGCGCACCCACACCCTTGCCCTCGACAAGTTGGGAGGGTTGGCCAAGCAGATGCCGAAGGCTTTTGCCCTGTTTACGGCGGGATCCCTGGCCTCTCTGGCGCTGCCGGGGATGAGCGGATTTGTGGGTGAGCTGACGGTGTTCTTGGGCTTGACCACCAGCGATGCCTATGCGCCGACCTTCAAAGCTGGAATTGCCCTGCTGGCGGCAGTGGGCATCATTCTGACGCCCATTTACTTGCTCTCCATGCTGCGGCAGGTGTTCTACGGGGCTCAGGATCCCGGCTTGGTTTTGGAAGATTACCTGGGGGATGTGCGCCCGCGGGAAATGGCGGTGGCCCTCTGTCTGCTGTTGCCGATCCTCGGCATTGGCTTCTACCCACGCCTGGCTACCCAAACCTACGATGTCACGACGGTGGCGGTAGCTGCCCAGTTGCGCAGTGTGTTGGCAACTGAGATTGTGCAGCGGCCTTTCTTCCCCTTGCCAGTGCAATCGGCTCAGGTGGCGGCTTTGCCCCTGGAGGATTAAAAGGGGGTCGAGACTCGGTTCTTCTTTATCTCTATTCCTTACTCTGTCCAGAAGAGCTGGTGTTCGAGGTGCAACCCGACTCAACTTTCAGCTCTTCTTTTGTTTTTTTTAAGTTTTAAGATTGGATTTAGGATCCGGGATGTTCCTGGGCTGGGATTTTCGTGCAGCCGATTGTTCTTGTGCCGTCCATCCTATCGGTGATCGGTGTGGATAGAGTTTTGTTCCATCAGGTTTAGCTGCACCACCAACCACCAGAGGGTTACATCGGAGTAGGTCGCCCGACGCTTGAGCCGAGAAATGGAGTGTACTGGGTTTTGGCTGTCGATCATCCACTCAGAAGCGATGATTTGGCCGCGTTGCTGAGCATTCATTGTTTCTCCCTCCGCTCGCCAACTGCTCAATACTTAGAATGGCTAATATTTAGGATGGCGAATTTGCGCGGGAGCGTGTGAAAAAATATATTACGCAGGGATCCCCAAAATCGGCTAACTTTCTTAGCAATGAGGATCTCATAAGCCGTTGAGTTGCTGAGTTGCCGTCCGGGGATGGGAAAAATGTTGCAGAAGGGGTAAAAGGTTGGGCGAGGGGATTGCCCCTATCTTCACAAGTCTTAAAACCTAGAAAGATTCTATTTTCTCTTGACTTGTCTGTGGGTCTGAATTCCACCTCCCTTCGCCGGCCTCTGCAGCAGCAACCCTTGAGGAGCCTGAGATCGCGATGAGAGCCAAGGCCATCTCTCCCCAGCCAGCCTCTGCTTTTGGAGAAGTGGTGGAAGCCAACACCACAACCTTTGTGGCCCAGTGCTTCGAGCCGGAACGTCTGACCTTCCCACCCATGCCTGCTCTCGGCAGTTGGACGCGCTCCCAAGACGAAGAGACCGGCAACCTAATCTACGGGGTGGTTTGCTATGCCGCCATCGCCCCCATCGACACCGTCCACCGCGCCAGGGCTTTGGGCCTCTCCCCTCAGGAGCTGCGGGAGCAACAGCCCCAAATTTTTGCCATGTTGCGCACCGATTTCCGCGCGGCCATTGTCGGCTTTGTCAGCGGGGGACGAGTCTACCAGTACTTGCCGCCACGGCCTCCCCAGATTCACCAGCCGGTTTATCTCTGCTCCGATACGGAAGTGAGGGAATTTTGCCGCTCTTTCGAGTTTTTGCGCGCCCTGCTACGGGTCAACGGGATCCCAACCGATGAGCTGGTGGCTGCCGTGATTCGCCAAACTTACCGAATCCTGAACCGAGATCGCAACTGGCTTTTACAGGCAGGTCGGCAGTTGAGCTGTCTGTTGCGGGATGATTATGAGCATCTCAGCGCAATTTTACGAAAGATTGAAGCCTAAGCGAAGAAATATTGAGAATGGCCTTGGATCCCTCTGGAATCGAGTCGGGGGGTGATAACCTGAGGCCGTTTCCTATGGAATTGATTCCCTTTGAATCCTCTTTCTGCTGTAAAAATGTTTAACAAATTCAATCCTTCTGACAAACCCTCCAAAGGCAATTGGGCAGGTCGTACCTTTTCTGCAGCTGCGGGCGCTTCGGTGGCAGCCGGTGTTTGCATTGCCCACGGTCAGCCGGCTTATGTGTCGCTGTTGGTGGCCTGTTGCGCGACGGTGTTTACCCTCGTTTTGGATGAAATGGGCTGGATCTAGGCTCGGTTTCAACTTCAGCTTTGGTTTTGCTGCATAAGAAGCCGCTCTAAAGCAGAGACTAACCAATCCGATAGGGATCCCTGGCCCTCTGGGTTTGCTGCTTGGGTGAAAGGATCCCTTTGCTGGGTTGGCAACATGCAGCCTTACTTTACCCTGCTTCGCGGGCTGCCCGCACCAACAATCCTGCTGTGATCAGCCCTGCCAGAATGGAGCTGCCGCCATGACTGAACAAAGGCAGGGGCACGCCTGTGGTGGGCAGAACCCCGGTGACCACGCCGATGTTCATCAGTGACTGACCCACCAAAAACATCAGGCAGCCGCAGGCTACTAAGCGAATGGTCAACTCCCGACAGCGCCCCATCACCCGCCAGCCCAGCAGAGTGTAGAAGGTCAGCAACCCCAGAAAGAACAGGGATCCGGCCAAGCCAAACTCCTCTGCGTACACCGAGAAGATAAAGTCGGTGTATTGGATGGGCAGGTAGAACAGCTTTTGCTGGGAGAGGCCATATCCCTTGCCCCACAGGCCGCCAGAGCCAATGGCCAACAGACTTTGCACCAACTGATAGCCATCCCCTTGGGCATTGCCCCAGGGATCCAAAAAAGCCAAGATGCGCCGTCGTTGGTAATCTTTGCTGAGAATGCTCACCACAGCCGCCAGAATCCCCAGCCCCGCTGTGGCCAAAAGGGTGAAAGCTGGGATCCCGGCAGTCCAAGCCATGACCCAGAGGGTAAGGCCGCAGATGGCCGTGGTGCCCAGGTTGGGCTGGGCGAGGATCCCCAAGAGCGCAAAGGCGAAGATGCCCGCCCAGAGGACGCGGAACCAGAGGGGATGGTGAAACCAGCGGCCAAAGATCCAGGATCCCTGCAAGACCAACAGGGGCTTGAGCAATTCCGAGGGCTGGATAACAGGGATCACCTTCAAATCCAGCCAGCGGCTGGCCTCCAGGCGGGAAACCCCCAATCCCGGCACCTGGGTGGCCCACACCAAGCCAACTCCCAGCAAGCAGAGGATCCCGGCCCAGGGGAACCAGCGCCGCAATGGGATCCGCACCAGAACCCAGAAACAACCCAGACCCAACCCGGCCCAGAGCAATTGCCGCTTGAAAAAGTAGAGGCCATCGCCAGTGATCCGCTGAGCCACCGGGTAGGAAGCGGAAAACAGCATCAGCAGCCCCAGCACCAGCCAGATCAAGGTGAGCCAGCGCAGCCAGCGAGCTTCAGCATTCCAGGGATCCCTGGAGGGCTTGGCAGCAGGCTCGGAAATGGTTGCCACGGTGTTCAAAGCTGGAGTACTGGTCAAAACTGGCACAGGCGGGGGACAGCAAAATGGTGATGGGTTGAGCGGGCTTCCCCAAGCTCTGAGCTTGACGCGAAAGGGAACAAGCCGCTGCAAAGGCTCTTTCCACCGCTACATCTAGGGTTGGCACGAGCTCAACGTCAGTATAGTGGATCCCCTGGAGGGCCTCTGCCAGCACTGGGGCAGACTCCCCCATCAGCAACACGCGGGCCACCTTGGCCCGAATCAACCGCAACCAGGCGCCGGGATCCCCCTGCTTAGCCCTTCCTCCGGCAATCAGAATAATGGGTGGGGAAAGGGCGTTGAGCGCCACCCAGCCGGCCTCGTAGTTGGTGGCCTTGCTGTCGTTGACAAAGCGGATGGGGGTGGCTCCCACCTGGATTTGCGCCACCCGCTCCAGCCGATGGGGCATGCCGGCAAAAGATCGGATGGCTTTTTGAATGGCAGCGTTGGGGAGCCCAGCTAGACGTGCTGCTGCCGCCGCCAAGAGCAGGTTTTGCAGATTGTGTTGGCCAGGGCAGCGTTCTGCAAAGTCCTCCAGCTCCGCCACCATCTCCCCCTGGATGTAGAGGCGGTTTTCCCGCAGGTCAACGGTTGCGGTGGGATCCTGATCGCAACAGAGTTGCGGGGCAGCAAGGGAAGTCCAATAGGTCTTTTCCCAGTCCTGCCGGCGGCAGCACAGGTAGGGATCCTCGCCGTTGAGCACCCGCCACTGGGCCCGATCCAAAAGGCGAGCCTTAAAGCTGGCATAGCGCTCCAGCGTCCCATGCCGTTCTAAGTGATCGGGAGTGAAGGTGGTCCACACCCCAATGCGCGGCGGCCCTCCAGGAGTGCTGCTCATGAGGCGGCTACTGGCCTCCAACTGGTAGCTGCTCAGCTCCGCCACGATCCAGTCCGGCTCTAGCGTTCCCTGGAGCGTTTCCAAAGCCACCTGCGACAGGGGCAGGCCAATGTTGCCGCAGGGGATCCCTTGCAGCCCCGCCGCCTTGAACATCTCCGCCACCAGAGCTGTGGTGGTGCTTTTGCCGTTGGTGCCGGTGATCCCCACCCAGGGTAGGTGGTCAAGATAGATCCAGGCCAGCTCCGCCTCCCCCACCACCGGGATTCCCTGTTGACGCACCGCCTGCAGCAGCGGGTGATCCCAGGCAATGCCCGGACTGACCACCACCTGCTTCACCCCTTCGGCCAGTTGAAAAGGCTGCCCCAGCCGAACCGGGATCCCTTCTTGATTGAGCTCAGCCTGCCGCTGTCTGAGAAGAGGGGAATCTTGCTCATCCCAAACCAGCACTTCATAGCCCTGGGCCCGCAACAGTCGCGCTGCCGCCAGCCCCGCAATGCCTAACCCCAAAACTTGATGTTGCACGTCGGTTTCTACTTCGTTTCTTTATTTGGGGATCCCTGCTTGGATCTTACCGGTCACGTCCTTGACCCGCATGTTTTTGTTCGACACTCCCCTTGCTTATGGGGGTAACCAGTTGGTGGAGTGGATGGAGTTTTCCTAGCCGCCTGGATGGCTAACTTGGGAATAGACTGGAGACCAGTCCGCCGGCCACCCTCTACAACCCGTGCAGATTTGTCTTTGGCGTAGAAAAGATTCCACCTAGCCTGCCAGCCTCACTTTGTGGATGCTGTAGGAAATTTTCTTCCCTATGCATCATCTACTCAATCTTCCAAGGGATCCAACTTGGGATCCAGACTCTTGGCCGTTAGACGCAGAGCCTCCGCCTGATCCATCACCCGTGGAGCTTGCACTGCCGTTTCAAGGCCCTGGCGATAGCTCTCCCACAGGGGCATTTCTGGGTAGGTCTGCTGCAACTCGCTGATCTGATCCAGAAGGGCCTCCAGCCAGCCGGCCGTGCTCCAGGTGAGCAAAAACTGGAAGGGGTTCCAGAGGTTGAGCTGCCGCCCCAATTCATTTAGGCTCTCGTTGCGAATGGGCGGATCGAAGATGTCCGCCACCGTCATTAACTGGCGCGCCAGCAGAGGTCTGAGGAGTTTCTCGGCAGCTTCCACCACAGCAGGGATGGCAGCCTGGATCTGGTTGGGTCTGGGAATGTTCCGCGCCTGGGGCAAGGCTTGCAGCACCAACTCCAGTCGCCGCTCTGCCTCTGCCGATTCCAAAGCCGATTCCAGGGTGGTGCCCACGCTGAGAAACACTTCTCCCGTCAGTAGCCGCACTGCATCGATGACCAGGTGATACAAGGGGGGGATCACGAGCTTAATCCACTCACTCTGGAAAAACTCCCGCAGCCGCCGTGCCGCATAGTCCCCCACTTGGGTGGTCTGGATCCCCACTTGAGTGAGATTGAGATACCAGTCGGGAGGAGATCCCTTGGGATCCAGCCAACGGCGCAGCGTTTGCCATTCTTCTTCTGTGAGGGCAGTTCGTCCCTGTTTTAAGCCAGTTCGCCGCAGCTTGCCCTCGGCATTCAAGAGCTTGCGCAGCTCCGGTGTGCCCAGCAAGGACAAGGCACCTGCCGAACCCACACTGCCGATCTCGATGGCGATCAAGGCGGCCAACAAGGCGGCTGAGGCCTTTACTTGAATCTGGCCGCTTTTGTCCATCACCAAAGGCAGGCGGCTGTTGCCATAGGCACGGGCACTCATCGCCTCCAGAGCAGAGCGTTGGTCAGAGGTCAGCGTCCGAGCCCAAGAAGGAATCCCGTGGCTTTCCGCCTCTGGATAGGCCGCTTCCTGCAAGCCGTGATACAGCAAGCTGGCCACCCAGGCGCGATCCGCAGCCTGCCGCAAAGAGCCAATGACCACTTCCCATTGGCAGGGGTTGAGCAGGGGCAAGAGCGCTTGCAGCTCTCGGTGGACGGGCTCTGGGGATCCCGCCGTTCTCGACTGTTCCAGAGCGCTTTGCAGCCGATCCCGCGCCTCTCGGCACAGCCCGCCCCACTCCAGTTGCAGGCGAGCCAGGGTCTGTTGCACCGTCTCTTCGGAGCGACGGGGCAGATCCTGCCAGCCCGCTTCCAGCTGCCGCCACAGCCCCTCCCAGTTCAGGCCCTCAGCAGCACCATTCACGGGATCCGAGGCAACCTTTGCGCTGGGCGAGGCATTTTGGGGCAAAGCGGGATCCAGAGGTTCAGACATGGACAGAACCGGCCTCAAGGGGATTACCGGCATTATAGCTAGGGGTAAAACGCCAGCCGAGGCAAACCCAACGTTTCCGGCCATCCCATCATCAAGTTGAGACACTGCACTGCCTGCCCGGCTTGCCCTTTCATCAGGTTGTCGATCACCGACAGGACAATAACGCGGTTGGTGCGGCTGTCCACCTCCACCCCGATCATGCAGGTGTTGGTGCCGGAGACCCATTTGGTTTGCGGGTAAACCCCCCGCGGCAGCACCTTCACCCAAGGAGATTGGCGATAGAAAGCATTGTAAATGGTGAGCAAATCTTCCCCCACAAAGCCGGGATCCCGCAGAGTGGCATACAAGGTGACGTGGATCCCCCGCACCATGGGCACCAGATGAGGCGTAAATTGCACGGTGATGGGGGTGTGGGTCAGGTCGGTGCAAGCTTGCTCGATCTCGGGCGTATGCCGGTGCTGGGCCACTCCATAGGCTGCCAGAGAGCCGTCCACTTCGGCAAACAGGGATCCCACCTTGGGGGTACGGCCTGCCCCCGAAACGCCGGATTTGGCATCGAAAATGAGGCTGTCCAGCTCCACCAACCCCTGCCGCAGCAGAGGGGCAACCGCCAACAACGAGGCAGTGGGATAGCAGCCGGGACAGCCTACCAGTTGGGCTTGGGCAATCGCCTCGCGGTAAAGTTCCGGCAACCCATAGACCGCCTGCTCATTGGCCTGGCGATAGGCAGGGCTGGGCCAGTTGGGATCCGTCTGACCCATGCGGTACCAAGATTGGTAGGTGGCCAGGTTGCGAAAGCGGTAATCCGCCGACAGATCTAAGACTCTGCACCCTTTGGCCAGCAAGGGCGGGGCCAGCTCAGCAGCCAGCCCATTGGGGAGAGACAAAAACACCACATCGCTGTTGGCGGCAATGCGATCCACCTCTACCGGCTGAACGGTCAGATCCACGGCCTGGGCCAACTGGGGATAGAGATCCCCGTAGCGCTTGCCGGCACTGTCTTGCCCAGCCAGGTAGGTGATCTGCACGCCAGGGTGCTCGCTCAGCAGCCGCACCAACTGCACCCCTCCGTAGCCGGAAGCGCCGACGATGCCAATGCGGACAGGCTCTGTGGGGTGGGGTGGGCGGGGCGCCATGTTGGCCATGGGGGGTTGCCTGTGCAAGAGGGTTACATGAGGGTCTGCCCTAAGTTCTATCGCATTTTCTTACCCCATTTGACGCTGCATCTTGTCCATTCGCGTTTTCATTCGCGTTAGCGTTGCGTGGCCATCCAGGGGGATTTGTTATGCTGGGTTCACCTGAGCCGCTCGGGCCTTGGCAGCGGCTTCCGTAATATCTGTCTATGTTCTGTGTAGCTTTCTAATCTGCGGTCTATGCACTATGAGCGATTGATCAACATGGTCTTGCGGGCCTATGGCCAAAGCAGCCGCCACGGTCTGGATCAAGAAACGCTGACCCTCTACTCAGAAGGCCCCTACACCCTCTACAAACTCACTTCCCATTTCGATCGCCGCTCCATTTTTGTGTTGGCCCAGAATCAGCGGGATATGTTTGTTTCTGGCGATGCGTTTAACAACAAGCTGATCCCAGGGGAATGGCAGGCGTGGCTGCACCAGAAAGCGCTGGGCATCGCTCCCGACACGGCCCAAGCGGGTTAGCTGCAGACCAGCTCTGCCGGGGAAGGATCCCCAAGCCTACGCCCGGCCTGTTGAGATCCAGCCCATGCTGACAATGGCCGCCTACTTCCAGCTCAGAGGGTGGTGGGATCCACAGGTCGCTCTACCTGTCCAGAATCTACCCGCCACTGGCCAAAACCCCAGGCTGAACCTGTCGGGGCACCACTGAGAGACGATCCAGATCGGCACAGTAGGCCAGATCCTGATCGTTTTCCGGCCCCAGACCCAACAACCGTTGCCCGTGGCTAGAGCGTCTCAACAAACCCAGCAGATCGTCCTGCCAAGTTTGGTAGAGGGCCAAGGCCGCCAAGGTCTCGTCGTTGCCCAACTGGTTCAAAGAGCAGCCCAAGCGATGCAGGATAGCCCCGGCACAGGCAGTATCTTCCAGTGAAAAGGCCCCTTCCCACCCGGATCCCACCAGCCACACCTCGGCAAAGGAGCCCCGTCTGAGAAAGTCCACCACGGCCCCCAAGTTCACCAGGGCTGCTGTAATCACCACTGGGATCCCTTCCAGGCGCTGTAGGCTGCGCGTGCCGTTGGTGGTGCTCAGGAAGATGCGCTTGTCCCGCACGCGGTCGGGAGTGTAGTCGAGGGGGGAGTTGCCCAGATCAAACCCCGCCACCGCTTTGCCCCCCCGTTCCCCGGCCAAAAGCCGCTGGGAAGCCGGCCAGTTTTGGCTTGCCTCTTGGAGCTGCTGCAGGTGGGCAAACACCTGTACCGCTTCTGCTCCTGCTGCCAGCGCTGTGGCAATGGTGGTGGTGGCCCGCAGCACATCAATGGCCACCGCACACTCCGGGATCCCAGATGAAGGCACCTGTTCGGGCGTATAGAAGTGGAAAAAACGCATGGGGGAAGAGGTAACGTCAGAACTCACGCCGGGCGAACACCAACACTGCCAGAATCAGCAGCAAAAGGGTGTAAACCAAGCCGTACAGTGCATCTCCGAGAAGTTCTGCTGGGGGCGGAACTTGGCCGTAAACCGCAGCATCTCTCAAATTGAGGCGCTCCAAATCCGGCAGGATCAAATAAATCACCTCAAACAGTTTGCCAAATCCGGCATCTTTCACCAGCTTGCTCAGTTGCAGCAGGGCGCGGCTGGCATGGCCCATCAGGAACAGGGCAATGGTGTAGAGGGTGGCCAGAATCGAGGAAGTGAAAACCCCGAACAGCAGGGCTGCGGCAACAATCAGCACCAGCTCTAAGAAAGTGAAGACTGTTGCCCAGAGAATGGCCAAAAGGGGGATCGGGGCCTGCACCAGCAGCAAGCTCAGCAGAAACACAACCGTCATCAGCAGCACCAGCACCGACAGCAGCGCCGATAGGCCCAGATGCTTGCCGACAATGAACTCTGCCCGGCTCATGGGTTTGGCGATCAGCACATACACCGTGCGTTTTTCAATCTCCTTATTCACCAGCCCTGTGCCCACGAAAATGGCCACGATCAGGCCGAAGAAGTGAATGGCTGCCAACCCCAGGTCGGCAATGATTTTGTTGTGGGCCTGGTTGGCCACCTGCGGGATCAAAACAGTGGCTCCCAGCATGGCCACCGCAAATACCATCACCAGGTAGAGAATCCGATCCCGAATCGTTTCCCGGAAAACGTTGTGGGCAATGGCCACCACGCGCGACGCATCCATGACTGAACCCAAAGCTGTGATGATCCGACTGATACACTGGTAACAAATCCAGCCTTTATTCTATGCAGTTCCAGGCCCAGATTCAGATTCACCTACGCCCCTCTGTTCTCGATCCTGCCGGGGCTGCGGTTCAGTCCAGCTTGCATCAGCTGGGGCATACCCAGGTACAGCAGGTGCGCATTGGCAAGCATATCCAACTGCAGCTAGAGGCCCCCGACGCCGAGACCGCCCACCGCCAGGTGGATGAGCTGTGCCATCAACTGCTGGCCAACCCGGTGATTGAGACTTATCAAATCCAAGTGGCTGCCATCGGTGGTTAATTTGATGGGTTCACGCGATTTGGGGTTGATCTGATGGCCATTCCAAAAATACCCCCAACCCCTCTTCCATCCCTCTAATTTGACCATCTTCTTTCCTCTCACTTAAGGGATCCCAATGGCTGGCGTGAGGTTTGGCGTTGTTGTTTTTCCGGGTTCCAACTGCGACCGAGATGTAGCCTGGGTAACCCGCGGCCTCTTGGGCTGCCCAACGCGGCTGATCTGGCACCGAGAGACGGATTTGTCGGAGCTGGATGTGGTGGTGCTGCCGGGGGGCTTCAGCTATGGGGATTATTTGCGTTGTGGGGCCATCGCTCGTTTTGCTCCGGTGATGGGATCCCTGAAGGAGCACGCGGCGCGAGGGGGCTATGTGCTGGGCATTTGCAATGGCTTTCAGATCTTGACAGAGGCAGGACTGCTGCGGGGGGCACTGGTGCGCAATGCCAACCTGCACTTTATCTGCGACCGAGTGGGGATCCGTATAGAACGGCAGGATCTTCCCTGGACAAGCGCGTATCCCCAGGGATCCACCCTAACCCTGCCCATCGCCCATGGGGAAGGCCGCTACACCTGCGACCCGGATACCCTCAAGCAATTGCAGGATCAAGGGCAGATCGTCCTTCGCTATGCTCCGGTTGCGCCCAACGGCTCTGTGGATAATATTGCCGGCATTTGCGATCCCAGCGGTCGGATCTTGGGTTTGATGCCCCACCCTGAGCGGGCAGCAGATCCCGATTTGCCAGGGCAAGATGGGATCCCCTTCTGGCAGTCGATTTTGCGCAGCTTCGCCGCCTAACTCTTCTCCAGGAGAACTCACCCCTGCCCCGGCCCTCGAGACAACACCTGGCGAACTTGATTCACCATCTCCTCGTGATCCACCACCGGCTTGGCAATGTAGCCATCTGCCCCGCTCTGGGCCAAGAATGCCTCGCGGTCGCCCCGCATGGCGTGGGCCGTCACCAAAATAATGGGGATGGAGCGGCTTTTTGGATCCCCCTTCAGCAGTTGGGCAATGCGGATCCCGTCCACCGCCTCGCCGCGAAAGGTGCTCTGGGACAGGGAAACATCCAACAAAATGACATCCACCTCGTGCCCCTGGGCCAGCTTCAAAATCTGCTCCACATCCTGGCTGTGAAAGACCTCAAAACCTCCCCGCCGTCGCAACACCTTCTCAAAAACACGGGCGTTGATCGGATCATCTTCCACCAGCAGCACTGTTGCCATCGTTAACCCAATCTTGAATCTGAACCCAAGCTAAGCTGTCTCTGGGATCCCAAAAGCCATCCTAAGGCATCCTTAGCGAGTTCAATTTGAGCAGTAGGACAAGCGTTCTCCTACAGAGTACTGAAGAGTACCGAAAAGGGTCTCAGTAGCTCTGAGAACTCCCCCCTCCTCTCCCAAAAGGAAGGATCCTCAGGTTGCCGCTACTTGACTATTTATTTTGGAATCACTCCATTCCGAGTTGCCGCTACCCAACCGCAAATAGGAAAGCCGGAGAGAGCTCCGGCCCCATCCAGAAGTAAACCTAAACCACAGGTATCAAAGGAGATTGACTTTCCTTCTGCCTTGCTTGAGCCCGACGCGGCAGGAACGGCAGCCATTACCCTAGGTTACTTCTTGGTAATTCTCGGAGTTTCCCGAAAGGCGACCGCGAAAAACAGAAGGCCCAACGTCAAAAACAGGATAAAGGTGTAGGTGATGGCTTCCATACGAAACCTCCAAGTCAGAATTGCTAAGGATTGCTAAGGGGGGCTTGATTCCAGATTAACTCAGAGCCGCCAGCACCCCATCTCCAAAGTGAAGCAGAGTGCCGACGGCATCGCCGAAAAGGGCTCTAGGCTTCCTGCACCTTGCGGGTAGTGGGATCCCCCACTTTCTGGAAGACGCCGAACTCCACCATTTCCTCGCTCATATTGGGGTCAATACCGGCGAACACATCGCGGAAGAGAGTGCGAGCGCCGTGCCAGATGTGGCCAAAGAAGAACAGCAGGGCAAAGACGGCGTGAGCAAAGGTAAACCAACCGCGGGGGCTGGTGTGGAAGGTGCCGTCCGCCTTGGGGGTTTCTCGGTCGAACTCAAACAACTGACCCAACTGGGCCTGGCGGGCATATTTCTTGACGGTTGCCGGGTCGGTAAACACCTGACCGTCCAGCTTGCCGCCGTAAAACTCCACCGTCACGCCCACCTGCTCAAAGCTATAGCGAGACTCTGCCCGACGGAAGGGAATGTCTGCCCGCACCACCCCATCGGCATCCCGCAGGATAACCGGGAAGGTCTCGAAGAAGTTGGGCATCCGCTGCACCGTCAGCTCCCGCCCTTCGCGGTCACGGAACACCGGGTAGCCCAGCCACTCGATGGCAATGCCATCCCCTTTGTTCATGGGGCCAGCTCGGAACAGACCCCCCTTGGCCGGGCTGTTGCCCACGTAGTCGTAGAAGAGCAAAGATTTGGGCAGGGAGTTGTAGGCCTCGCTGCGGGTCATCCCGGCTTCCATAGCCGCATTTACCCGGCGGTTAATCTCCTGGTTGAAATAGCCAGAATCCCATTGGTAGCGGGTGGGACCAAACAGCTCCACAGGGGTAGTGGCGCTGCCGTACCACATGGTTCCGGCCACCACAAAACCGGCAAAAAACACCGCCGCAATCGAGCTGGAAAGCACCGTCTCGATGTTCCCCATTCGCAGAGCGCGATAGAGGCGCTGGGGTGGGCGTACCGTGATGTGAAATAGACCTGCAATGATGCCCACGATGCCTGCAGCAATGTGGTGGGCCACCACCCCTCCGGCGTTGTAGGGGTTAAAACCGGCTGGCCCCCATTCCGGTGCTACCGGCTGGACGTGCCCCGTCGTCGCATAGGGATCGCTCACCCACATCCCCGGGCCAAACACCCCCGTCAGGTGAAAGGCGCCAAACCCAAAGCAGAGGATCCCGGCCAACAGCAGGTGGATCCCAAATATTTTCGGCAGATCCAAAGCCGGCTCGCCGGTGCGGGGATCCCGGAACAGCTCCAGATCCCAGTACACCCAGTGCCAGCAGGCCGCCAAGAAGAGCAATCCGGACAAAACGATATGAGCAGTAGCTACCCCTTCAAACGTCCAGAAGCCCGCATTGGCTACGCTCTCGCCGTAGATATTCCAACCGCCCCAGGAGTTGACCACCCCCAGGCGAACCATAAATGGCATGACAAACATGCCCTGACGCCACATCGGATTTAGGACAGGATCCGACGGATCGAAAATGGCCGTCTCATAAAGCGCCATCGACCCGGCCCAACCTGCTACCAGAGCGGTATGCATCAGGTGAACCGCGATCAGGCGACCTGGGTCATTCAGTACAACCGTATGGACCCGATACCACGGTAGTCCCATAAAGCTCGGTCCTCCACGTTCTCCAACACTTACGCGATATCCAGTCAAACAATTAAGCCGACATCTTACCTGGGATCCTGACCTGAGCAGTTTCTTCAGAGTCGGGGGGTACCGCACCCGCTTGAACCCCTGAGCGCACCCAAGAGGATATCGCTCTCAGAATTTCCATCACGGGCATCAAACAGTATAACGAAACGCTACCGACCTGAGTGGCTTCAGGCAGGATGCCGTCTCACTTTAGGCATCATCTTCCCAGATCTCTCGCCGGAGATTAAAAATATGACTTAAAATGTTACAATACTTAGCAACTGTGAGCGCTCTCCTGGCTCAGGCTGAAAGGTGTCGTGGTTTCTGGCAGGGGTATGGCAACGATCCGCTTCGTCAACGAGAACCGAGAGATCTTCGTCGCTGAAGGCGCTAACCTGCGCCTGAAGGCTCTGGAAAACCAGATCGATCTCTACAAAATGATGGCCAAGCTGCTCAACTGCGGCGGCAACGGCCAGTGTGGCACCTGTGTGGTGGAGATTGTTGAGGGATCCGAGAACCTCTCCCCTCGCACCGAGGCGGAAAACCGCAAGCTCAAGCGCAAGCCCGACAGCTACCGCCTTGCCTGCCAGACCAAGGTGTTGGGGGATGTTTCGGTCAAAACCAAGCCCTAGCCTTGGCCCGCCCGTTTTCCCTTTGGGCAAGTCGCACCTCAGAGTGGTATGCTGACTGCCAGTTGGGCTTGTGGCATTTGGAGTTATGGAGACGAACTACCTGGGCATCTTGGCCACTCTCTTAGTCGTTCTGGTGCCCGCCATCTTCCTGGTGATTTTGTACGTGCAAACCTCCAGCAGATCTGGTGACTGAGTGGGCAGCTCCTGCCGATTCAAATTGGGCAAGGGGTATTCCTAAAGCCGGTCAAAAGGGGGGATCCCCTGTGTAGGAGGGGATCCCTTTGCGTTGGACAAACTGAGAGTACTTGGGGGAGCGCCCTCAAGGTGCTAAGTCAAGCTGTGGCTTGGGCTGCCTTGGCTTGGTCGAAGGTTCCCGCAGGTTCATACAAAAACTCAAACAGGTTGCCGTCGGGATCCTTGCCATAGAAAGAGGCAGTGCCATCCCGGTGGCTGTGGATTTCCCCCACCAGGATCCCTTGGGATTTCAGGCGCTGGTGTTCTTGCTGGAGCTCCTCCAGGTTGTCGAAGACAAAGCCAAAGTGGGGCCCTGCTGCGCGATAGCCCGGCCCCAATAGCGCCAGCCCATCCTCTCCCGCCTTCATGTAGGCCCAGTCGGGATCCTGCCAGACGTTGACCATGCCCAGCTTTTGGTAGAACTCCACCGCCTTGGGGATGTCTTCTACCCGGATGGCGACATGCCCGAGTTGTCTAAGTGCCATGTCATCCTCTGTGCTCAAGTGAGCCAACTGCAACGGTTCTCCTCCAGATCAGCTTGACACACTCCCCACCCCGAAGGGTAGGGATCCCCGCAGCAAGACAGGGCTCTAGACCTGACTTCTTGAGAACTTGAGACAGGGATCCCAACCCAGTCCATAGGCAAGACAGACGATGGCCTTTTTCAAGCCTTCAGGGCAGGGATGGGCCAAGGCTTACCCTGTTGGCTGCGCGGCCAAGAACTGCTCCAGCTCACTCAAAGCCTCTGCATCCATTTTGGTTTGCATGGGGCAAAACTTTGGCCCACACATGGAGCAGAACTCTGCCGTTTTGTAGATATCTGCCGGCAAGGTCTCGTCGTGATATTCTCTGGCGCGTTCTGGATCCAAAGACAGTTCAAATTGTCGGTTCCAGTCGAAGTTATAGCGAGCTCTGGACATCTCATCATCGCGATCCCTGGCCCCAGGCCGGTGACGGGCAATGTCGGCAGCATGGGCGGCAATTTTGTAGGCAATGAGGCCGTTGCGCACGTCCTCTGCATTGGGCAAACCCAGGTGCTCTTTGGGGGTGACATAGCAAAGCATGGCTGCCCCGTACCAACCGGCTAAGGCTGCTCCAATGGCGGAGCTGATGTGGTCATAGCCTGCCGCAATATCGGTTACCAGAGGTCCCAAAACATAGAAGGGAGCCTCATCGCACTCTTCCATTTGCTTGCGCACGTTGAATTCAATTTGATCCATCGGCACGTGCCCCGGCCCTTCCACCATGACCTGCACATCGTGCTCCCAAGCCATACGGGTCAACTGGCCCAGGGTTTTCAACTCCGCCAGTTGTGCTTCATCAGAAGCATCGTGCAAGCATCCCGGTCGCAAAGAATCTCCCAGACTAAAAGAAACATCGTATTTCTTGAAAATCTCGATAATGTCGCGGAAGTGGGTATAAAGCGGGTTTTGTTTGTGGTGGGCCAACATCCAACGGGCCAGGATCCCACCCCCACGAGAAACAATTCCCGTCAGGCGGTGGCGTACCAACGGCAGATATTCGATCAGGATCCCGGCATGGATGGTCATGTAGTCCACCCCTTGCTGGGCCTGCTTTTCGATAATATGCAAGATATCTTCTGCCGAGAGTTTTTCGACATTGCCATGCACGCTTTCTAGGGCCTGGTAGATGGGCACCGTGCCAATGGGCACTGGAGAAGCTTGGATAATGGCTGTGCGAATTTCATCCAAATCGCCCCCGCCAGTGGACAGATCCATAACGGTATCGGCGCCGTATTTGATGGCCAATTTCAGCTTTTCCAGCTCTTCGGCCAAGCCGGAAGAAGTAGGGGAAGCGCCAATGTTGGCATTGACTTTGCACCGGGAAGCGATCCCAATGCACATCGGCTCGAGGTTGGTGTGATTGATGTTGGCAGGGATGATCATGCGACCCCGGGCCACTTCCGAGCGGATCAGTTCCGGCGGCAGGTTTTCCCGCTGGGCCACATACTCCATCTCTTCGGTAATCACGCCCTGACGGGCAAAGTGCATCTGCGTTACATTTGCTTGCCCACGGCGACGGGCAACCCATTCGCTGCGCATGTTGTCAACTCCAGTGCTCGCTTTCCTACGCTGGTATGAACCAGATCAGGTTCTGAGGATGTAATCTCAGCCTGGGGGGGGATCCCCAGACACTCCTAGCGTGGTGTGATCATATCACCGAAATAGAGATGAGGCGGGGAGCTTTATAGTCTTTATTAAAAGAGTTTGAGATAGTACTAACCCTCACCCCTGGCCTCTCTCCCCATGAGATCCTGACCCTCACAGGGATCCCAGCCAGCGCCGCCAGCTCCACCAGGGATCCTTTCCCTTGCTGGCCCTGAACAGTTCGGCCACTTCCTCGCCGGTGGGCTGGGCAATAAAAGTCTTCAAGACGCTGTAGAGGCCGGGCTCTTCCTGCTGCCACACGCTCCAGGGATCCGGATAGGCCCGAAACAGGGCCCCCTCCACCAGGGAGCGCAGGTAGTAGCTGGTCTCAAAGGTGCTCAGGAACCGCTGCCGCAGTCGGCGACCGGCCAGACCCACCCCCACGGTGGCGGCATCCTGCAATTGGGGGTTGAGGAGAACGACGGGTTTGGGATCCCGTCCTTTGGAAGTCAGTCCAGAGGGATCCCCGCCGCTGACCGCTTGGCAAACCCGCTCCACCTGATCCAAGCTGTAAACCGCTGGCATCACCAGCAGGAGGCTCTGTTCTGGGGTAGGTTGAGTCCGGGAAGTCAAGCTCTGTAATTCAATCCCTTCTGGCAGGGATCCCCACTCCCGCTGGGCCAGGGCTGCTCCGCCGGCATCGCTGAATAGCACCAAAGCAGGCGGTTGCAGCAGCTCCAAGAACGGGCGGGACAATACTTCTGGCTTGATGTCGGGGGCCAGGATCTCGATGAGCAGGCGGCGATATCCTGCTTGCATAGCCAGCCGTGTAGCCTGGATGGCCTGCTCACAGGCCTGGGCCAGGTCGATGGGCAAGTTGGGAAATTGGGTTAGTTGCAGTTGCTCGGCCACAGTCCAGTCCAATTATGATTCAGCCAGTAACCAGGGATGCTCAGCCAGAAGCTTCTTCCCAAGCCTTGTGGGTGAGCAACTCCTCCAGAACCCGCACCCCCCGCAGTTGGTTGGAAAGGGGTAGGTGGCCTTTGGGGGCAGACAGATCCCAGGTAAACTCGTCAGGGTAGCGAGTCCAGTGGTAGCCCTGTTTCCAGCCGATGAGGGGCCAAAGGCGCTCCCAGTTGCGGTTCACCCCCAGCCACAGTTGCCGCTGCACCGAGTAGCCAAAGCGATCCCCGGAGGCCGCCCGCCACAGGCGATCGATCGTGCGCAGATCCTCGACCGGGATCCGGCTCACCTCGGAAAAATACAGCCAGCCCCGCCGCGCCGCCCCCTCTCCTGCCGCCCGACATAGCAGTTGTAGGCTCAGCCGATCCGCCTCCAGCCAGGCTCCCGCCGATAACAGCTCCTGCAGAGGACGATAGTCGATATTCAGGGCTGAAGTCAGAGGGACGGTCACCATTGCCAAGTTGCAAAAGGTCTCCCTTGATTTTAGTCCCTGCTGTCCGTCCCCTCAGGTTTCAGGCGGGTACTTGGGCGGATCCCCGAAGAGGATGCGATAGCCGATGTACGCCACCCCCAACAGCCCTGCCAGGATCCACAAGAAAGCCGAAAAGGGCATGTAGGAAAAAAAGACAAGATAAACCCGGCGACTGAGCCAAGAAAAAATAAGATAGACTGCCGCCAAAATGCCGATCCCTTGCAAGGTGCGAAAAGCCGGCACCCGCGAGAGAGGCATGCGCTGCCGCGCCACCCAGATGGAGCTAAGAAAAGTCCAGGGAGGCACCAGCAGCAAGAACATATCCGCCTGCTTCACCACCGCCTGCCAGCCGGCGGTGTTGGTGGCATAGGCCAAGTAGCCCGCCCAGAGGACAAGAGTTACCGCTCCCAAGCCGATACTTAAGCTGAGCAAAAAAGGCTCCTCCCATTGGCCTGGGATCCAGTCGCAGAGAACCCAAACCACCCAAGGGGTGGCAAAGAGCAAAAGCGCAATGGCTAAGCCATTGGCGTTGAGCTGGGTAAAAAACGTCTCCAGAGTCATGAACAGCAAAAGGAGCGAACGTCACCTTGATGGTAATGATTCCTCCTTGAGGAAGCAATTCAATCCGCATACAAATCCACCTATTGTGGGCAATGCCCGCAAGGTTCACGGCCCGCCTGGGCACCCCGGTAAACGTTGCCAAGTAACACCAGCAGGGATAGGAGTAGGAAAAAGAAAAGGGATCCTTGACGCTGGCCAGGGATCCCTTCCTAAAAAGCTCAAGACATTTCTCCGGCACGCTGCTGAGGCAACTCATCCAAGCCAATCTCCCCTTTGGCAAGAAGGAAGCCCGGCACCGGATTACCACTCCTCTGGACCAATCTGCCCCAGTCTGTTAACCCAATCTACAGACCTTGCAGCACCGTATCTGGGCGGGCCGACAGGTTCTGGATGCGGGTATCCTGGGCAGGCGGGGTGTCTGCTTGGGTGAACACGCCGATCTGCCGCAAATACCGAGCCAAGGCATCTTGCTCGCTGCCGGGGGTGTCGAAGGTAATGCCAGAGCTGGGGGCCAAGTTGACCCGGTTGGGGTTAGACAGGCGAGGGAAGGGATAGTCATCCCCACCATTGGCCAAGAAGTCCAGGGTCACCAGGCGGAAGGTGCGTCTGGGATCCCCTTGCACTTGGCCGTTGCGCACCACCACATCCCGACCTGTGGGCGTATCCACCCGCAAGGAGAGGACGCGGGATCCCGGTGGCCGCGAGGGATCAAAGCTAAAGGCAAAGCCGCCAATTTGGGGGAAGCGGCCCGGCGTAGCTCCCGGCTGGGTTTGCGCCACCCCGTGTTCCACTATCTGCTTCAGTTCCTCAGCGGTGACGGTCAACAGAGAGAGGCCGTTGTTAAAAGCAAGGGCCGTTTCGATGTCCAGCTGAGAGATTTGACCGGACTGCTTGCCGGCTTCAGGGTTAGCCACCGGTGGGATGCGCCGCACCGGCTCACCGCCGCCGCCGCCGGTGGTAGCCCCAATGGGAGCGCGAATGCCACCGCCATTTTTCAGGGAGATAACCGTAGAAGGATCGACCGTTCTGGCGTAGGCCAAGTTGGCATCGGCAGTGAGGTTGCCCAGGTTGGTTTCCTCGGTGCGCACCTCTGCCCGCAGGCCGTTGAGAAATTGAGTGGTGGAGCCAAAGGTGCGGCCATCCTTGGTGCGGATGATGTTGCCGATCTCATTGGCCACCCGAACCACGTCAGGATTGGGGGTGCCCCTGACAGCTGCTACCCCTTGGTCGTCGGTGGCATAGGCACCGCTCACCGGGTCAATGCGGGCAATAACCCCGTTGGCGTCAAAGCTGACCACCAGGCGGCCCACGTAGCGATAGTTGGAGCCGGTGTTGACCACCGCCACCGGTTGACCACTGGCGGAGGAGCGCAAGATGGGGTAGTCACCCCTGCGGGTATCGGGCAAATCAGTGCGCAGGCGATCGGTGGGCTTGGCGATCACCTGGTGGGATCCGCCGGCAATGATGATGTCCACATTTCGCAATTGGCTGGCCAGGGCTACCTCGTTTTGCAACTGTTGCAGATGGGCTAGGAGGATAATTTTGTTGATGCCCTGAGCGGTGAGTTGATCGACGAAGCCCTGGATTAGAGCGGCACTCACCTGGTCAGTATCGTCCACCCTGCCTTCTACCCTCACCTCGGGGCCGGGGCTAGAGATGGCCGCCAAACGGGTGGTGGTGGCTCCCACCAGACCGATCCGCTGCCCTCCTACCGTGATCACCGCCGTCTTGGCGATCTTGCCGCGGATAGAGCTGGCCTCTTGACCATCAGCAGCAAAGTCAGAGCTAGCCAATTCGCCGGTACCGCTGAAGCTGAGGTTGGCGCTCAAGTAGGGAAAACGAGCCCCAGCGTAGCCGCGGCCAGTGTCGGGCCGGATGAGGTCGCGAATTTGGCGCGTGCCCTGGTCGAACTCGTGGTTGCCGAAGGCAGCCGCCTCAAAGCCAATGGCGTTGATGATCTCGATATCGGCTTTGCCAGGGGTGAGGTTGTAACGGCCTTGCAGAGACCGATCCGTGCTGGCGTTGTAGAAGGGGCTGGGGATATAGTTGTCCCCACTGGAGAGCACCACCGTATTTGGGAATTGGGGGCGCAGAGCATTCACCACCGCCGAGAAGCGCGGCGCATCTTGTACGGCAGCGATCGAGGCTTCCAAGTCGCTGGCATGTAGGATTTGCAGGGTAAAAGCGGGCGGCTGAGTCGAGAGAGCCACATTGGGATCCGAGGCGATAAACCCAGCCCCTCCGCCGGTTGGGGGAACCGAGCTGCTGCTACCGCAGGCGCTGGCCAGGCTCAGCACCAAACACCACAACCCGACCCACAGGGACCTGGCCAGAGGGTTCAGCCAATCCGGGAGCCATCTCTTGGCAGGGGCAGACCCTCGAGCACGGCAAGCTGGTTTCATGACAATTCCTTCAATCCATCCGCAAGAGAGGACGCATCCGCGTTCACGTTACCAGGGGTGGGATGGGGGTTTCGTTATGGCCTGTCTAAGGTTAGGTCAAGTTTAGGTTAAGCTTCCCCTGGATCCCAGCCAAATTGTTGCAAGTCCACCTGGCCCTCGGCGTCGAAGTGGATCCCTTCGGCTTGCAGCAGCGCTTTCTGCAGGTCGTCGTAGCCCAGGCGAAAAGGGGAGTAGGAAATGCAGCCCTGGGCGTTGATCACCCGGTGCCAAGGGATGTCGGTGTTTTGGCCTTGCAGGCGAAACAAAGCATAGCCCACCTGGCGAGCATAGCCGGGGTAACCGGCAACCCGCGCCACCTGCCCATAGGTGGCCACTCGGCCCGGCGGGATCCGCCGCACCACTTCGTAAAAGCGCTGGTAGAGGCTAGTAGATGGAGCGCTAGTGGAGCCAGACTGGGTCACAGGGATCCTCGCTCAAACTTGGCAGACAATGAAGTACGGAACTGATTGGCTCTCCGCATCCATGAGCTATTTGATCGCGGTACTGCCAGATCGTATGGCCGCTGAGGCGGCCTACAGCGCCCTGGAGCGAGCGGGCTTCCCGCTAGAGCGATTGCACCTACTGGGGCGAGGCTACAAAACCGCCGATGAGTTTGGGCTGATCGATCCGGCCCGAGCCGCCCGCCGTCAGATGCAGCGTTTGGCCATTTGGTTGGTGCCCTTTGGCTTTTTGGCTGGGGTGGGGTTCAGCGTTTTGAGTGGTTTGGATACCTTTGCCTGGGCGGGACCTATAGGCAACCACCTGATCGGCGGCCTATTGGGCGCGATGGGCGGGGCCATGGGCAGCTTTTTCGTCGGCGGCGGAGTGGGCTTGTCTGGTGGCTCCGGCGATGCTTTGGCTTACCGCAACCGCCTCGCTGCGGGCAAGTACGTGCTCATTGTGGAAGAAGAGAACGAAACCCGCCTCCGCGAAGCCACGCGGATTTTGCGCCAGTTTGAGCCGGAAAATCTGCAAGGGTACAGAGAGCGCCCCTAGACTGGGAGATCTGGGCAGCTATTGTAGAGAACTCAGGGAGGTCCAAAAGCATGTCTTGGCTGTGGCAGCAAGTCCCATCGCCGCTTGGGCGGTGGCGGAAGGAAGGGATCCCCAGCTTTGCCGCTGCTGGGGGTGCACTGGCAGTTACGGGGTTTTTTTCGCCGGCTTTTGCCCACCACGCCCTGGGAGGGAAACTGCCTGCAACGGCCTGGGAGGGATTTCTCTCCGGGCTGGCTCACCCTGTCATTGGCTTGGATCACCTGGCCTTCGTCGTGGCCATCGGTCTTGTGGCGGCGGGGCAGCCCTGGCGCTACGGGATCCCTTTGGGCTTTGTGTTGGCAGGTCTGGTGGGCACTGGGATCCACCTGGCCGGCTGGGATCCCCTGGGACTGACGGAGCTGGCCATTGCCTCTTCCGTGGTTCTCTTCGGCTTGCTGCTGGTGCAACCGCGGCAGATCCCAAGTTGGCTCTTGCTAATAGGGGGATCCCTGGCGGGGCTATTCCATGGCTATGCCTACGCCGAAACCATTATCGGCGCCCAACCCATGCCTTGGGTGGGATATCTACTGGGGTTGAGCACCGTCCAGTATGGGGTAGCTCTCCTGGCCCTTTGGGCAGCAGAACGCTGGGGGTTGCGGATCCCTGGCTTAACCCGCTGGGCCGGCTGGGCAATTACAGTGGTGGGGGCTGCCTTCCTGACCTTGGCAGTGGTGGGCGCGTAAAAAGCGCTAATTTTGCTCCCTTGCGCTCGGGATCCCCGATCCGGTACAAGGATAGCGGTGAAGATCTGTAAAACGAGGGGAGATCCCATGGAGCGCACCTTTATTGCCATCAAGCCAGACGGCGTGCAGCGGGGGCTGGTGGGCACCATCATTCAGCGCCTGGAGAGCCGAGGCTACCAATTGGTGGGCCTGAAGCTGATGCAGGTGAGCCAAGAGCTGGCGGAAGCCCATTACGCCGAACACAAGGAGCGCCCCTTCTTCCACAGTTTGGTGAAGTTCATTACCTCGGGGCCGGTGGTGGCTATGGTCTGGCAGGGCAAAGGGGTGATTGCTGCCGCCCGTAAGCTCATCGGCAAGACCAACCCCCTGGAGGCAGAACCGGGCACCATTCGCGGCGATTTTGGCATCGACATTGGCCGCAACCTCATTCACGGCTCCGATGGAGTTGAAACCGCGCAGCGGGAGATCGCCCTTTGGTTCGATGAGTCGGAATTGGTGAGCTGGACACCGGTTGCCCAAAGCTGGATTTATGAGTAGGTACTTGCTGCAGGCAAGGGGTAGTCGTGTTCGCAGGTTCCAGACCGGAAGTAGTGCAGAGCGCTAGGGCCGTGTTTCGAACTGGCTTCGGCTGGCCGCAAGCGGCTCTGTTGGAAGTGCCTTGAACCACCCCTTCTCTGCCAAAACTCGAGCGGCAAGCAGGATCTGTTTGCTACTGAATTGTTGTTTTCTATCTCCCCAGGCGTAGAAGCTTTCCACCAACTCTGCCGTCGTAGAAAGGTGCCCACGAGTCACGATCCAGTGGACAGTAGCCAGCAATTCTAGACCGTAGGGCGACTCAAAGCCCTCCACGAGGTCGCTGACACGCTCAAAGCGTTCTCTCGTCTCTGGCTGTCCAGCGAGATATCTATGGGCTTCCTCGACAGCACCGGGCACCAGTTCCAGCTTCTTGTCTGGTCGATCACCGCCCGAGCCGTACCCAGAGATGTAATATCCCTCGATTTCTTTGAGAACATGCCGCAAGTTCTCGGTGTAGGGTCCATGAACGCCCTTTGTAAATCGCAGGCGAAGCGGCTCCCCGGCTTCCTGCAGGAAGTACATCAGCTTGTGCAGCTCGAGCAGGGAAACGAAGGGAACCAGTAGGCCGTTGGTGTAACGTTCCATAAGGCCCACCAGCACCGCTCTTCCCGGCGTCAAGGAAGGGATCTGGCCGCGGCGCATGCTCTTCGGTAAAGGCTGAGGCCCGGTGGGCTCAAAGACAAGGATGTGGACGTCGGGAAGTTCTGCTAGCGCCTGCTCGATGCGGGAGCGCACATCGGGCCAATGAAGACCCCCGAGGCCGCAGCCTAGGGGTGGCAAAGCGACTGAGCGCAGACCAAGATGCCTGATCTCCTCGGCAAGGGACTTCAGCCCAGCTTCTATATCCTCGATCCGCGACTTCCCCCGCCAGTGGCGTTTTGTGGGGAAATTGATGATGTAGCGCGGATTGGTCAGGTTTCCGGTCTCGAAAACGAACATTTTGCCCGGTTGGACTTCCCCCCGCCGGCAGGCTGCGGCATAGGCCTTGAAGTTCCCAGGCCATGATTTCAAGTGCTGTCGCAGAACCAGTAACAAGAATCCCCTGCCTAAAAGCGGGGGGGGTATGTCAAAATCCCTTGCAAGTTGTCTACATGGGTAATGTGGTAGATTTTGGGACTTTCTGGAATTGGCGCCATACCTCCGCTCTACGATGCAGCTTTGAAAAAGGCAGAGCCAGATGCGCTTCAGTCGGAACGAGAGTTGAGACCGACAGGCTTTTGAGCAGTGGAGCTCTCGCTTGGCTCGGGCAGATAGAGACGTTCTTCCGAGGCGTCGTACTCAAACAGCTCTGCATAGCGTCCCCAGTCAATGGCGGTGGCAAACTGCCGTTCGGCTTCAGCGTGGGGGAAGTGTTCGTCCCAAAGATCCAAGAAGAAGTCCGCTCGCATGGAGCGGCTGCCTTTTTCTTCCAGAGTCTGCAAGATGCTGCGGAACACGGGAACCCGTGCCAATAGCTGTTGTCGGAAGAGATCCTTGCTGCGCAGGATGGTGGTGTTGGCAAAGTCCTGGCCAATTTCGGTCAGTTGCACCACCCCGCTGGCCACCTCGGCAAAGCCCAACAGCACCGCCGCATCCAAAATCGGCAGCAGATCGTCCACGGCCAGTTGCAGCCGCTCGGCCAAATCGGCAATCTCCGCCCGCCCTTGCGGCCACTCCACGATCAACTCCAGCAGACCGCTGATCCCGCCCACCCGCGCATGGGGCAGAGGCAAGGCATAGGGGGAAGTGGCCTTATCACCAGCCAGCGCAGGCAGAGCCACCTCTCCGGTAACAGCAATTTCGGGGTTGGTCATGATCTCGTAGATGTAGTCCACCAAGGACTTGAAGCGGGGATCCGTGCGCTCGTGAGGCCGCGGCAGATCTATTCTCACCTCCCCCCGGATCCGCCCCGGGTTGGATCCCAGAATCACCACCCGATCCGCTAAAAACACCGCCTCTTCGATGTTGTGGGTAACGATGAGGATGCTTTGGGAAGGGAAGGCTTGCGCATTCCACAGCTCATCAATTTCCCCCCGCAGGTTTTCGGCAGTCAGCACATCCAAGGCGCTGAAGGGCTCATCCATAAACAGCACCTTGGGCTCCAAGACAAAGGCGCGGGCAAAGCCCACCCGCTGCTTCATCCCCCCCGAAAGCTCCTTGGGGTAAGCGTTCTCAAACCCATCCAAGCCCACCAAGTCAATGGCCTTCAGGGCCTTTTGCCGGCGGATCTCGCGGGGGATCCCTCGGGCTTGCAGCCCCAGCTCCACATTTTCTTGCACCGTCAGCCAAGGCAGAAGGGCAAAACTTTGAAACACCATCGCCACATCTGGGTTAGGCCCACGTAGAGGCTGGCCGTTGCTCAGCACCCGCCCTTGACTGGGGGGGATCAGGCCCGCCATGATGCGCAGAAGGGTGCTTTTGCCGCTGCCGCTACGGCCCAGCAGAGCCAAGACTTCCCCAGCCCGCACCTGCAGGTCAATCTGGCTTAAAACGGTAAACTCCCCCTTGCCCTCTGGCAAAGGAAAGCGCTTGTAGACTTTCTCGACCTCGATCAAAACGGGGGAAGCTGCAGAGCTCATATTGCCTCAGAAATTGAAAAGACTAAAGGTGATACTTTTCTTCCGCCAACTGATACAGCCGTCGCCAGAAGAGGCGGTTAAGGCCCACCACAAACAAGCTCATCATGCCAATGCCCAAGGTAATGCGGGGCCAGTCTCCCACCGCCGTTGCCTCAGCAATGTAGGTGCCCAATCCTGTAGCCTTGAGGGTGGTGGATCCCCAGGCCACAATCTCCGAGACAATGCTGGCGTTCCAAGCGCCGCCGCTGGCCGTGATTCCCCCGGTGACCCAGGCGGAAAAGATCCCTGGAATGATCAGCTTTCGCCAGCGCTGCCATCCTCGTAAGCCCACATCCACAGCCATTTCTCGCAAGTCTGTGGGGATGCTCTGGGCGCCGGCAATGGAGTTGAAAAGGATGTACCACTGTGCCCCCAACGACATGAGCAAAATGCTGCCCCACTCAATGCTGATCTGGGCGCGGATAAAAAACAACGTGGCAAAGGGAAAAAGGAAATTGGCCGGGAAAGCTGCCAGAAATTGCACCACCGGCTGCAGCAGTTTCGCCAGTTTTGGATTAAAGCCAATGGCCACCCCAATGGGAGTCCAGATCACCGTGGCGAACACCAGCAACACGCTAACCCGCAGCAAGGTGAGGATCCCTAGCCCGAAGGTCAGCACCACCTCCCCAAAGCCCACAGTGGTGGCCACAAAATAAACAATCCAAATCCCAATGCCGCCAATAGCTGCCCAGGAAAGCTGGGTTAGCAGCCGCTCGCGGCGTCGCTCGGCCTCAGGACTAAGGGGATCCACCCAACGGGGGCGAGTTAAGTGGGACAACAGCCGATCCACCAACTCTGCCAAGGGGGACAGCCAACTGCCGATCAGCCGCGGGATCCGCGCCGTGGTCAGCAGATCGTACAGCCAGGATTCGGGGGCGGCAGCCCCGCTGCTCTGTTCCAGGCGAAACTTATCCGACCAAGCCACCAAAGGCCGCCAGAAAAGCTGATCCACCAGCAGGATGACCCCGGCCATGGTCAGGAGCGCCCAGCCCAGCTTGGGCAGATCCTCCGCCTGGACGGCCGCTTCCACATAGGATCCCAGGCCCGGCAGCGTGTATTCCTGGTTGAGCACGCTGATGGCTTCGCTGGCTGCCACAAAGAACCACCCTCCGCCAAAGCTCATCATGGCGTTCCAGATGAGGCCCACCATTGCCGCCGGCACTTCCAACTGGGTAAAGCGCTGCCACCCCGACAGGCGATACAAGGTAGCCGCTTCCACCAACTCTTGAGGCAGCGTGCGCAGGGATTGGTAGAAGGAAAAGGTCATGTTCCAGACTTGGCTGGTGAAGATGGCAAAGATAGAAGCCGCCTCCAGCCCCAGCAAGCTGCCGGGAAAAAGGGCAATAAAGCCGGTGACGGTAATGGAGAGAAACCCCAACACCGGCACCGATTGCAAGACATCCAACAGAGGGATCAAAATTCGCTCGGCCCAGCGGCTTTTGGCAGCAATGTAGCCATAGACCAAGGTAAAAAGGGTGGAAAAGGCCAAGGCAATGAACATGCGCAAGGTGGAGCGGGCCGCATAGTAGGGCAGGTTGCGCGGATCCAAGTCGATCCGGGGCACCACCGCCGGGGGCTGAAACCGCTCAAAAGCCCCTACCCCCACCTGCGCCACCAAGGCCAGGAGAACCAACGTGCCCAGAATGATGGCCCCATCGGCAGCCCCCGCTGGCAGCCGACGCAGCGCCTCCGGAGAAGGAAAAGTCCTCATCTTCCCTGACCAAGCCCGGCATCCGCGCCCAGTGTACACCGTTTGCGGTTAGCCAGGATCCAGCCGGCTACTCTTCCGGCAAGTCGGGGGGAGACTCCTTCCACTGGGGATCGTCCAAGATGGCTTTTTTGGTCTGCTTGAGTTGTTTCCACAGCTCCTTGATTTGCCGGTAGGCTTCTTCCGGGGTAATTTTGCCCCCGGTTTCCAAGCTACAAATCAAGGACACTTTATTGCTAAATTCCTGCAGGTTGGCATCAAAAACTAGGTTCTGCGGCTTCACTTCGCCCCAGTAGGGATAGCGAGGCGAAATGAATTCATCTTTGTTGGGAGGTTTGTTGGGAGGAGTTGGTTCTGCCACGGCCTAACCAGGGTAAAAGAATGGTTCACAACAAGAAGGTCAACATGAAAAGCTCCATTAAAGCAGGATCTACTAGCCCAGTTTATGGGCGTTTTCTCTTAACCGGCTTGGGTACTTTTGTGGGATCTCGCAGAGGATAAAACGGCTCTTGAATAGACGCTTCCCCACGTGTCGAGGGGGTGGAACTCTTCCTGGCTTTGGGTTGGGGGGTTGAACGCTTCAGGCGTGGGCGCGGCGGCGTTTTGAGCACAGGGCCGATGGGAGTGCCCGCCTCCACATAGAGCAGGGATCCACGGCGGCGCACCTGCAGATCCCAGAAATTGCCTACCCCTTTGCCCGGCAGGGATCCAATCAGGCGCAATTTGAAGGCTTGGGGCTTGGAGGCTGCAGTTCCATCCTTCTGGACTCGCTGAGAGGGAGAGTTGGCGGAAGCTTTTTTGCCCGATTGACGGATCTTGACGATGATGAACCCTTTCTCCTGCGATTGAAAAACGACCTCGCCCCGGATGGAAAACCAATCCGGCACCACTGTTGGACGGGATCCCTCGGGGAGAGTTCGCCCCATTTCTTCTGGGGCCCACACCCCCAGCAACTGCACGTGCAGATCTTCGGTTTTGTCGCGGGTGCGAGGATAAACCACCCACAGATAGTTGCGTTCCGGCCGTAGATGCTTGCGTACCAGGCTCATCACCCGGCCCAGCAATACGGCATTCAGATCCAAGCCATCCGAGGTGCGCAAAATCCCGCGGGTAAAGTGCTCTGGGGAGGGGATGTATTGCCCTTCGATGAGGCCGATGGCTCGGTATTGCATCTTCTCCCCAGGCGGGGGGATGGGTTCCAAACAGACTCGCTCTTTCTTTTCTTCCAAGCTAGCAGTGGTACTGACAACAGGCTGCAAGGACTCCGTCCCGCTGTCGCGAACAGCACCAGGAGCTGCCGCAGGATCCTGAGCTTTCGCTGATGACAGGGATCCCTTGGCCTCACCCGTTGAGCTGGGTCTGGGGGGCCGTACCGGTCGAAAGGGAGGTCTCAGATCGGAGGACATTGTGACGGTTCCGTTGCTGTCAATTCAGAATGCTCGGCGGCAGACATTTACCGTTGCAAAAACAGGCCATAACTTTGCTCTTGACCCAAGACCTGCTCAACACACCATTCACTAGCCTAACAACGCCCAACAGCGTCTTTCCATCCTGCTTCCATTGACAAACTCCCAGCAGGTGCCCTCGTCGGGAACTGGGGAGCCAGCAGTTGTCAACACTGTAGCCGACTTGTAGCCAATACTAGCAACTGTTCCAAGGGAATGGTTCTCAGGCCGCAGAATGTTTATCCCCCAGACAGAACCATTTCATCTTTATGGTCATTTCGATTCGAACTAGGACATTATACTCACACCCAAAACATTGAAGGTGCAGAGCCAGAAGGCTTTTCTCAGTAGCCCAGGCGTCTCACCCTAAGCTGAAACGAATAGAGTACCTGTAGTTTTTTCCGGCAACGCTGACTGGAGGTGTTTCTGCACAGCCGGGATCCGACTGACCGATCCCCAGGGCTCCCGCAAAGGCTGGGGCGCATGATCTTTCCCGAGCCGATGGGATCCATTAGCCATTCCTGGGGTTCACCGTTTAGGCGGGCGTTGCCCACACCTGCGGAGTGAAGCTGCCGTGTAGGCCATAGGGAATGTGGTGCCGCAATGGGATCCGCGCAACCGGGCCGGCTGTCAGGTCGGCTGCTTCTAGGATCACCACTTGAGAGCGCTGGCTGGCCGCATCAAAAACCACCGTCACGATCCACCCTGCCTCTTCGCCCTGACCTTCTGGATCGGGGATGAACACCGGTTCTCCCACAAAGCCGCGGGGGGCAAAGCTGTACTGCTGTGTGCGGCCTGTGGCGGTATCCAGCTTGAGGATGGCTTGCAGAGGAGCATTGGGGCCGGGGGCATGGGTGGCCCCGATGTAGATGTAGCGGTGGGATCCCCCCATTTGAGCCGGGTGGATGGCCGGAAACTCCACCGAGCGATCCAGCAGCAGTTCCCGCTTCACGCTGCCCCCCTTGGGATCCAGATAGAACCGCCACAGCTTGCCCGCCGGAATCTGGGCAAAGTCAATCTGCAGGTAATCGGCATCCGGCTCCAGGGCAGGGTAGTTCTCATAGAGGACGGCATCCACCACCACCTGATCCCCGACTTCGTAGCCGTTGACAAAATGGAAAACAAACCCCGGCTCCGCTTCCAGTTGCAGCGGCTTATCGCCCTGGGGAAAGAGCCAGATGCGGGTCGGCTCCCCCGGTTTCAAGGTCAAACAGGTGCCCGCCGGTTGCCAGCCCAACACAAACGGCAGGGGGTTGAAAGCCAAGGGATTTTGGAAAAAGATACGGTAGCGGGGTGTCCAGACAAAATCGTGCAGGAAGGCAAAACCGGGCAGGCGGTAATCCCGCTTTTCCACCAAGCGCCCGCGCGAGTCCAGACGATAAAACAGCAACGTGGAGTTCTGGGCAGCCCGCACCCCAAAGGCGATGAGATCTCCCGTGTGGGGATCCCGCCGGGGATGGGCGGTAAAAGGCTGGTTGGCTGAGATCCCTCCTGCAAACGTTTCGATCCCCTCGGTGGCCAAGGTGGCCGGGTTCAGCCGGTAAGGGGCACTGGCCTCCCACAGGGCCAGCAGCTTATCTCCCTGGTAGATGACGTTGGTGTTGGCGGGATTTTTAAACCGCAAGTCGAGAAAGTTGCTCCACCAGCCGCCCGGCTTTTGGGTGCCAAACACCCCTCGGTAGAGCACCCGACCGGCTTTTTCCTCTGCTTCAAACTCGCGGGTGCGCACAAACCGGTTGCGAAAATGAACCTTCCCCTCCACAAAGGTGATGGCGCAGACCATGCCATCGCCATCGAACGGGTGCCCGTAGCGCTGGGATCCCGCCTCCAGCTTGCCCGGGCCGTTGCGAAACAGGGTTCCCCGCAACCCTGCCGGGATCCGTCCTTCGATCTCCGTAATCCAATAGTCGTACTCCTGGGATAGGGAGCGATAGCCCAATTGCCAGTCGGTGGTGCTGTAGGGAAGGGAAGCGACGCTGACCATGGAAGATCTGCATGCAACGCCCTCTATTGTTGCTTAAACTTTTATGAAGTCGCCAGTTTTTCTGGGCCGGGATAGCCACCTTGGTTGGGATCCCCAAGATGGAGTCGCCCCGATTCGACTATGGTAGGAAATGCCCCCAAAGCGCCTGACAGGATCCACAGTACCCATGTTTGATGCCCTCTCCGAGAAGTTGGAATTGGCCTGGAGAAAGCTGCGCGGCCAGGACAAGATCACCGAAACCAACATTCAAGAAGCTCTGCGGGAGGTGCGGCGAGCCCTGCTGGATGCGGATGTCAACTTGCAGGTGGTGAAGCAGTTCATCGAGGATGTGCGGGAAGCTGCCCTGGGATCCGAGGTCATCCTGGGGGTGACGCCGGATCAGCAGTTCATCAAGATCGTCCACGACGAGCTGGTGAAAGTGATGGGGGAAGCCAACGTGCCCATTGCCCAAGCGGAGCAGCCTCCCACCATTGTCCTCATGGCTGGTTTGCAGGGATCCGGCAAAACCACCACCTGCGCCAAGTTGGCTCTGTATTTGCGCAAGCAGGGCAAGAAGTCTCTCATGGTGGCCGGAGACATCTACCGTCCGGCGGCCATCGACCAGCTCAAGACGCTGGGCCAGCAAATTCAGATCCCCGTTTTCGACCTGGGCAAAGCAGATCCCGTCGAGATTGCCCGGCAGGGGGTGGAGACGGCCCGGCAGCAGGGCTACGACTACGTGATTTTGGACACTGCCGGTCGTTTGCAGATTGACCTGGAGATGATGGCGGAGCTGGAGCGGATCAAGGCGGCGGTGCAGCCCCACGAGATCCTGCTGGTGGTGGATGCCATGATCGGCCAAGAGGCAGCCAGCCTTACCCGAGCCTTCCACGAGCGCTTGGGCATCACTGGGGCCATTCTCACCAAGCTGGATGGGGACACCCGCGGTGGGGCCGCCCTTTCCATTCGCCAAGTGTCCGGTCAGCCCATCAAGTTCATCGGTGTTGGCGAAAAGGTGGAAGCGCTGGATCCCTTCTACCCGGATCGCATGGCCTCCCGCATTCTGGGTATGGGGGATATCCTCAGCCTGGTGGAAAAAGCCCAAGAGGAAATCGACCTGGGAGATGCCGCCAGCATGGCGGAGAAGATGATGACTGCCCAGTTTGATTTCACCGATTTCCTCAAGCAGATGCGCCTAATTAAACGCATGGGATCCCTGGCAGGGCTGCTGAGACTGATGCCGGGGATGGGCAAAATCAGCGAGGAACAACTGCAAAAGGGGCAAGACCAACTGGCCCGCGCCGAAGCCATGATCAACTCCATGACCCCCGAAGAGCGCTGCAACCCGGATCTGTTGGCCCGCAGCGTCAGCCGCAAACGACGGGTGGCCCGCGGATCTGGCCACAAGCTGGAGGATGTCAGCCGACTGGTCAGTGATTTTCAACGCATGCGCGACATGATGCGCAACATGGGCATGGGTGGCGGTTTTCCCGGTATGGGTTGGGGGGGTGGGCGTACCTCTCTTCCCGGCGGGGATCCCAGTTGGCGCGGACGTTCAACGGCCTCTCCCTCTCGGCAACAGCCCAGCCGCAAGCCGGGCAAAGGTGGGGGTAAAAAAGGGGGCGGCAACCGCGGATTTGGGGGCAAGTAGGATAGGATTATGCCCTTCCACGTTGTTTTGGTTGCCCCAGAGATCCCGGCCAACACGGGGAATATCGCCCGCACCTGTGCAGCCACCGATACGCCTCTCCATCTGGTGGATCCTCTGGGGTTTCGCCTTTCGGATCGCTACCTCAAGCGGGCGGGGCTGGACTATTGGCAGCAAGTCCAACTGTATCGCTACCCCTCTTGGTCTGCTCTGGTGCAGGCCCACCCTGAGGCCCGGTTCTGGTGTTTTAGTGTGCGCGGCAAAGCCCTCTATACGGAAGTAACCTATCAGCCGGGAGACTGGTTGGTGTTCGGCAGCGAAAGCCGGGGGTTGGATCCTCTGTTCTTGGAAACCTATCCCAGCGTGCGCATCCCACTGCGGGGGCCGGTGCGCAGCCTGAACCTCAGCAATGCCGTAGCGATTGCCCTTTTTGAGGCGCTACGTCAGCAGGGATCCCTGACAAAAGAATAAGTGGTCGGGTTGGCCCTGGTATAATAGCTACTTCTCCCCGCCAGGAAGATGTGTGCCTTGCAGTATCTGCGCCCCGATTTGCTTCACCTCAAGCCCTACGACGCCGTGCCTGCCCCGGCTGCCGACAAGCTGGATGCCAATGAGTTCCCCCTCGATTGGCCGGCGGGCTTTAAGCAGAAGCTCTCCCTCCTTTGGGAAAAGGGGATCCCCAGCAACCGCTATCCCGATGCCCATCACCGGGGCCTGAAGCAGGCCATCGCCGCCTATGCCGGAGCGGAGCCAGAGCAGATCAGCCTGGGCAATGGGTCGGATGAGCTGATCCGCTCCCTGCTGATTGCCACCTGTCTGGGCGGGCGGGGCGGCATTTTGGTGGCAGAGCCCACCTTCTCCATGTACGCCATCCTGGCCCAGAGCCTGGGGATCCCAGTGGTGCGGGTTCCCCGCGACCCGGAGACGTTTGCTCTGGATCTAGAGCGATGTCAACAGGCTTTGAGGGAGCATCCGATTCGGGTGGTGTGCCTGGTGGATCCCAACTCGCCGACGGGGAACGGCCTGACGGCTGCAGAGTGGGAGTGGGTGGAAGGGCTGCCCGAAGAGATTCTGGTGATTTTGGATGAGGCCTATTTTGAGTTCAGCCGGCACACAGCCCTGCCCAAATTGGCGGAGCATCCCAACTGGGTAATTTTGCGCACCTTCTCCAAAGCCTTTCGCCTGGCGGCCCACCGGGTGGGCTATGCTGTGGGTCATCCACAGCTTATGCAAGTGTTGGATGGGATCCGCCTGCCCTACAACCTCACGGCCCTTTCTCAGTGGGCGGTTCAGATGGCTTTGGAGCATGCCGAGGAGCTTTTGGCCGACGTGACGCTAATTTGTCAGGAGCGGGAAGCCCTTTATCAAGCTCTGCAGGAGCTGCCAGGGGTGCGGGTGTGGCCCAGCCAAGCCAACTTCCTCTACTTCCGGGTGGCCGGCTGGGATCCCCAAGAGCTGCAGCGGGCCTGGCAGGAGCTGGGGACTGGTGTGCGCTACACGGGTGGGGGGCTGCGTCTGACGGTGGGCACCCCTGAAGAGAACCGACGGGCCTTGGAGCGCCTGCGCCAAATCCTGCAATAGGCCTCCCGGCCTGCGTTCGGAGTCAGCCTAGGTGGATGGGTCGGCGCGCGAAAAGCGCTGGATCAAGCTGTGCACCTGCTGCAAGTGTCGTTCGTCCAGATGCTCCAGCGCCTGGGCGATTTCCGCTCTGAGTCGGCTCTGGGTGTCGGTTTGGGCCCGCTGCAGCAGCCAACTTTGGACAGGGCTGGGGTGCTCCACAAAGTCAAGCGCCCAGGGATCCCGTTCGTTCAGCTCAGGTTCTGCCTGGGGCAGCTGCTCCCTCCAACGCTCTTGAGCCTGTCGAAACTCCTCCGCCAAACGATCTGTTGGGCGCCCCTCCGCTTGGAGAACCTCTTGATACCTTTGGTGGGTCACCAGCCAGCGCTGCCGAATTTGAGAGCGTTGCTGCCTGGTCAGCCTGCCGGTTCTGCTTTCGGTGAAGCGCTCGTAAAACCTGAGCGTGTCTCGGTAGTGGCCCAATCGCTCACAAGCCAAGCCTACCTCCAGGGGCTGTAGCCACCAGGCCCGCTCCATCTGTGTGCTGGTAACCACTTCCTGCAGAAAATCTCGCAGCCCAGGGGATTTGCGCCTTAAGTCTTCCCAGTTGGTCCGGATATCCCGGGCCATGGCAGCCACCAGCTCGTAGTCATGTCCCCGCTGCCACGCCTGAGGATGGGCCTGCACCGTTTTCCAGAGCTTCTCCCACTCTCGGCACTGGATCAGAACTCGCAGCATCAGCGGCCAGTCTTTCAAGCGCTCCAGACTGGTGACGACGTCGCCGATGTACTCTGCCCACTCGCCTGTGAGGGGACGTCCTGCCTCTTGCCATCGGTCCAGCACCACCGAGTCTTGGCGGTCTTTGGATAGCCACCTCACCTTGCTGGGAAGGGGTTCCAGGTGGATCTTGGCCCGGTAGTAGGGGGAATGCTCCGTTTGGCCCCCCTGATCCCAAACCTCTACCGCCCGCTCAAATTCCTGCCGATAGAAGTGACAGATACCCCAAATCTTGTAGTACTGATTCGCGAACGGCTGCCGCTGGCCGAGAAAGGCCAGACGTCCCTTCAAAGCCTCAAGGGTCTCTTGCAAAAACCGGCTGCGGGCCTCTTCCTGGGGGCAGAAAGTTCCCAAGTTGTTGAGAACTTGCTCAAGCTCTGCCAAAAATTGCTGTACACACTCTTTCCAGGTGGAATCCGTTCGTGTAAGCGGGACGAAGTCCCTATCTTTGGGGCTGACTTCAACGCTCAGCCAATCTCGCACCCGCACCACCTGTCGGAAGCGCTCCATAGACTTGACAGAGGTTCTTTGGGTCGCCACCATCAAGTCCACCAAGGGGCTGTAGTCTGGGATCCCAGGACATCCAGCAAAGTAGGCGGCGTTACGCTGCAGCTCCAACCAGGCCTTCCCTCTCCAAAAGCACTCCCAGGCTTCTCGTTTAAGATTTTTGTTGGGCAAAGCAGACTGCTCCAGGCTCAGGAACTTTTGCCCTGCGGAAACGTAATCCCTCTGGAGCTTGAGGAGCCAGGCCTGACATTCCTGTTCTAGAGGTGGTTTTTTTGCCTTCCGCGCCAGAGTTTGAACATCCTCCAGAAGTTTGAGGTTGCCCTCCTCGATGCCGCGCCTGAGAAGCTCAAGAGCTGCCTCCTGCAGATCTTCCAAGCTTGTATTGGTCCAGTACTGGATATTGATGCCTTTGACAGGGTAACCCAATACCGGTGGGTCGGTCTCCCATTCCGACCGATCCGGTTGCAGAGAAGGATGATCGAGCCAAGAGTTGGATTCTAAGCTTGGATCCCAGAACTCCCGCCAACCGGCAGAGGTGTCCACAATGGCCAGGGCCTCGATGGGGCGGGTAATGCCGACATACAATTGGTTGAGAAAATAATGGAGTTGCAGGGATATCGCCTCCCCAGCTCCTCGGGCGTAATCATTAAGCTTTCGGTTAAAGTTTTGTCGATAGGCGTTTCCAAACTTGTAGAGGATAACTTTTTTGAACTCCATTCCCTTAACAGACGTAGCAGTTTGCAGGAGCGGTGGTTTAAGATTCTGCTTCAATTCCTCGGCAAAGATCTTCTGGAGTTCGGGATCCTGACGCACGTAGTTCAGCTCCTCTCCCACAGGACAGGGTAAGATACAGACTGTTCCTGTGAGATCACTAAGCATTTTTCTAAGCTCATCTTCGATTAAGTTTCTTTCCTGACCATCCAGCACAAACCTTTGAACCGGCATGCCCTGCTCATGGGGACGCCAGGGCTGTTGGGGATAGATTTCTCGACTCTTGCTGAGAACTCGCCGCCACAGGTTGACTACATTGCTAAAACGAGTAACTTGTGGATTGCTGCGATAGTTGTTTCTCAGCTCCTGTGGGCCTGCAATCTCAAAGGGATGGCTCGGCAACAAGTAGGCGCGGATATGCTCGTAGAGGTATTTTTTCAGGGCAGCCCAACGAAATCCCGTCGGGTTAATGGTTTGCAAGGGATCCCCGGCAAAGGCATAGGGCAGGTGATCAATAGCCCAATCCAACTTGTATTTTCCCCAAGGAGATAAGCAAAAAATGACATTCAGCTCAAGTTGGGTAAAGTCCTGAACCTCATCGCAAAAAATGACTGGATGAATAGGATTAAGAGTGCCATTCTGCAGCACATCTCTGGCCAAATCTTGGTCATCCCAGTAGCCCTCATGGGTGGTTCGATCCCGGTAGCCTGGCCAAATCTCTTCGTAAATCCGCTCGAAGGCTTCTTCATCCACACTGCGGTCGGCCTCAGGCAATTCTCGGTAGCTATCGGGATCCAAATAGTCACTGACCTCATAGCCTTTGATCAGCGTGCGAATGGTGTGCCAAGCCAGCTCTACATCGCGGCGACCACAATACCAGCTCTGAAATCGATAAAAATTGACATACCGATCCGGTTGGTAGCGTTCTTGCCGCTCAGGGGGAAGGCAGTTCAGCAGGTAATCCTGAAAAGTGCTAAAAAAAGCTTGACACTGCTGAATTTCCTCTGTGGAGAAGCTGCACCCCTCCTCCCGATAGCGGTGGCTGATGCGCAAAATTGAACTTACCCTGTTGCGAGCTTGCTGCACCAAACTGGGGCTATAGGTCAAAAAGAGAGGGCGGTACTCAAGAGGTCTCTGTTTTGAAGTTTTGAGGTAGTGGCTGCAATAGTCGGCAAAGCGGTAGTACAACATCAGAGATTTGCCACTCCCGGCCCTTCCGTTGATCAGTAGGGGCATGGATGTACTCTGCAGGATTTCTTCCTCCTCCATGGACAAAGCCAAATTTCCCTCTGTGATCTCCTGCATTTCCAACCAAATGGTCTCATCCGCCACCATGTAGTCGGGGTAGGCGCGACGGGCGTACCGCTTCCACACCTCCAAAGGTTGCGGGTGCTGGAGAATGTCTGGCTGCTTGGCTTTCATCCCAAAGAGGCAGGTTTGGCATCCCAGCTCAAACCGTTCCTTTTGCTCTGGGGCGTGGTCGTAAACTCCAATGAGAAATGGAAACAATCTCCCTGGCTGCTCGCACGCTTGTACCAAGCTGACGGCCAGATACAGGGATCCCTCCTGCCAGCATTTGACCTCTGCCTCCAGATAAAACGGCGGGAGCTGCCGGTAGAGCCTGCCTTCAATGTCATATACCAAGCGGGATACTGCTTGGTAAGCCTGGCGCCGCTGCTCTGGAGAAAGGGCCCGTACTTGCCGAACCCATTCCCCACTTTCCAACACCAGCCGCTCCTGCGGATTGGGAGCATTCAAGAACTGTGTCCATTCATACAGCTCGTCGGGCAGAGGGGGGAGATGGTTTGGCGGATCCCCTGGTTCGTGCCGCTGCGCCAGCCACGCCTGCAAACGGTCATCGGGCACCCAGCTCCGCACCCGTTCTTGATAATCCGGATCTCGCCGTCGGTCTAAGAACTCCCGGTATTCGTGACTGCCTCTCGGCCAGAGGCCAAACAAAACCAGAACGGGTACCTCGCCTACATAGCGCAGCTCCCCCACCAAGCGAATGTTGTTGCGGAGATTACGCTTCCAGTAAGGGTAACGAACGTCAAACAACTGGCTCAAAAGGGTGCGACCCCCCTCTTCCAGCCGTTCTATCAATGCTTCTAGGTTGCACTGGGTTTTGCTTCCCAGAAACTCCTCCGGGCAATATACATACATGGGATCCCGCCGGGTATACTTGGAAGCCATCCTAGTGCCGGACTACTGGCGAAAATTGCCGCTGTGCCAAAAGTCTTAATTTTTTTCATAATCCCCACGTAGCCCACAACTACCTATGTAGCCATTTGCAAACTCACAAAACATCTCGATTCAAGCTTTTGTAAACTACCCGACACCCGCGCTATGCGCAGGGTGCGGGCTTTATCCCAATCCCTAGCGGCCCCAGAGGACAGCTAAGTTTCCGAATTTCAGG
>NZ_JBSSDA010000017.1:0-68449 GCF_054060305.1 Thermostichus sp. OS-CIW-31
AGCTTAACGGCGTTGGCGACTTTCTCGGGTGTGTTTTGGTTGACCCAGTTCAAGGCTTGGCCAAAAGCCTCCAAAGTCGCGTCCAATTTGGCGGCCTGCGACTGGGACACCTTGAGCTTGCAGGATATGGTCAGGACTTGGCTCATAAGTTCATTGTACTTCATCAAAGCGCATTCCTCCCGACACTGACCCTACGGGTACAGTGCGGGGCTCCTGCGATTTCTAGCTGACAGAAGAGCGCTGCCGTGGGATCCCCATGGGAAGTAGCGGAGGTTTGATTGATAAGGAATGCAAAGAAAACGCCAAAAACTGTCACTCGATCTCGGGAAAAAGCTGTGTGGATGGGGATATCCTGAAATAGGCAGCAACAGATTCCAGTGCAAAGTTTAGCTGTGGCTCGCTGGCCGATGGGGTAGTCGTTGGGCCGGGGGTCAGCCCAGAGGGTCAACATGGAAAGGCGGTCTTTTCTGCAAAAACTCCTCCTGGTTGCTGCCGGTCTTGGCCTATCCCCTGGCTGGTTGAGGGGCCGGGCTGAGCGATATGGGCAAGCTTTGGCGGCTGGCTCCCGCAAGCTGGCTGTTCTCATCGGTATTAACCGCTACCTTGGCGAGGGATCCGCGCTACAAGGGTGTTTGACAGATGTGGAGTTGCAGCGGGAGCTACTCCTCTATCGCTTTGGTTTTGACCCGGCAGACATTCTCACCCTTACCGATGGGGCAGCCACGCCGGCTGGGATCCAATCGGCCTTTGCAGAGCACTTGGGGGGTCAAGGTCACACGGCTGAAACGGTAGTGGTGCAGTTTAGCGGCTATGGCCAGTGGCGGCTGGGATCCGCGCCCAACTGTTGGCAGCCGGTGCTGCTGTTGTCTGGCTCTGAGGGAGTGGCAGCAATGGAGCTAGACAGCTTTTTCCGGCTTTTGGAAGGCTTGGGCACTGCCCAGATCACCACCCTTCTGGACTGTGGCTTTACCTATGTCTCGCCGTCGGTGCGAGGCAACTTGCAACTGCGTTCCCGTCCCCCAGCCGCGATCTCGGACTCCTCGGAACCCCAGCGGGTTTGGCCGTCTCCGCCCAAGGGCTTGCTGATTTCGGCCACCACTCCCCAGGACTTGGCAGCAGAAGCTGCTTGGCCGGGATTCTATGCCGGGGTACTCACCTATCTGCTGACGCAGTACCTGTGGGAAACCACGCCTGCCACCCGTCTGCTGGTGGCCTTTAACCAGGTGGTCAGCCGGCGGGAGCTGGGCCTCTTCGCCTGCCAACGCCCCACCTTGGAAGGCCAAGACACTGCCCGACGCATTCACCCCTATTTTCTTGCGCCCACGCAGGCAGGGGTGAGCGGGGTAGTCCAAGAAGTGAAGGGGAATCGGGCTCAGGTGTGGTTGGGCGGGATCCCATCGGCGGCCCTGTGTGGTTTGCAGCCGGGTACTCTTTTGGTTCCCATTCCCGCCGATCCTTCCGCCTCTTCGCCGACGCCGCTGCTCATGCGTTCTCGAAGTGGGCTGTTGGCTCAGGTTCAGGTGGCCAGCCCGGAAGGGCAGTTTCCCCCTGTGGGCACACCTTTGCGGGAGCAGCTGCGCGGCCTCTCCAGCACGCTCAAGCTTTTGGTTGGCCTAGAGGAGAACCTGGGCCGCATTGAAAAGGTGGATCTGACCAATGCCATTGCCGGCTACAGCTGGATGGAAACGGCCAACCCCCGCGAGCGACAGGTGGACTGTTTGTTGGGCCGCATCACCCCGGAAATGGCCACTGCTTTTAGGACTCCGTCCCGCTGGCGCGAACGGTCGGACACCCTGCTCAAGCCTCTGGAAGTGAACAGCTACAGCCTGTTCTGGCCGGGGCGAGAATTGCTCCTGAATTCCTGTGGCCCAGCAGGAGAGGCTGCAGCAATGGCCGTCCAGCGGTTAGCTCCCCGTCTTGCCCATCTGCTGGCTGCCAAACGTTTGCGCACCACTCTCAATGCTGTTTCCTCTTCCTTGGCGGTGGTGGCGGAGTTGGCCGTCAAAGGTAGAGCTGCCAATCGCGCCAGCGGGACGGAGTCCTTAGCTCCCTCGTTGGCGGCACGCCTTGTCCAGTCCGCAACTTCCGCTCCTGCTGAGGTGGGTATGCAGCGGTTTACGCGAGGGGATCCCTTGCATCTCACCCTTTGCAACAACAGCGAGCAGGATCTCTACGGCTACCTGTTGCTGATCGACCCGACCGGACAACTGCACCTGCTGGCCCCCCTGCCTCAGGACAACTTCACCACACCTCTTCGCTTGGAAGCCAAGAGCAGTTTAACTTTGCCACCCTTGCCGGAGGTCGATGGCGAGCTGCGCTCTGCTGTGAGCTCTGACTTGCTCACCTGTCATGCCCAAGGGCTGACGGAGCTGTTGTTTGTGGCCAGCACCCGCCCCCTGTCCGCCAGCTTGGAAGCCCTCAAGGCTATGGCCCGCAAACTGGGGGTAGCCCGTTCGCCGATGTTGCTCAATGGGCCGCTGGAATGGACGCAAACGCTCCTCGAGGAGTTGACTCAGCGTGCCTCCGATCGCGCCAGCGGGACGGAGTCCTTAGGGGATCCCGACTTGCGTTGGCTGGATCCCGCCCAATCCATCACCCTTTCCCTTACCTATTTGCTGGTTTAGCTCAGCAGCAGGGCAAACAAGCCACAGAGGGCAATACCATCGAAAACCCCGGCCCCGCCAATGCTGAGAATGCCTGAGCAATTGCGCCGCAACACCTCCGGCAAGTGCAGGAGATCCGCCCCGATAAGGGTACCCAAAACCCCGCCGGCAAAGGCCACCGCTGGCGCCTGATCCCCAGCCCAGAACAAAGCGGCCAAGGCTGCTGTAGCTGGGGCAATTAGAGGATTCATCTGAATGCCGATCCCGGGCACCACGTGGGAAGCATAGTAGCTGACCAAGGTTACCAGCGCCGTTACCGCCAGGATCAGCACGCTATCGGCCCGCCCAAATTGGTATAGGGCCAAGAGCACCGGGATCAGCCCCCCGCCCACGTTTAAGGCAATCACCGTCTCCTGGGAAAGCTTGGTCAAAGGGATCCCCCAGAACTGCCGCATCCACAAGCTAGCTAGGTCTTCTACCAGCGTCACCTCGCATTTCACCCGATAGAGGGGAATATTGACCGAGCTGCCCACAAGCACTGCCAAGAGCAGCAACAACGCCCCATCTCGGGAAAAGCCCAATTTCCCCACTGCCAGCGCCACCACATCCACCGCCAACCCCAACCAAACCAGCGGCAGCAGCAGCAACAGCACTACAAACAACAACAGCGAGACCGGTAAGTAGAACATGGCAGGGATCCCAACTTTTCTTCAGCCTATCAGGACTCGGTTCAACTTTTCTCAGCTGCGTGCCCCCTGAGAAAGTTAGGTTTGCAACTAAACTTTATTCGTTTCAGGATCTCAAAGGCCAAAAATGAGGTTGCGAATATCCCGATCGCGTTAGCGGGACGGAGTCCTTGAAATATTGCGGCCAGCCCTCCAGTCGCCAGGAGTTTTAGCCATAACGATTTGATAGCGCGGATCTCCATAAAACCGAATTTTGATGTGATTAGATTCTTCAACAGTCTCGAAGCAAAGGTCGCGCAGATACTGTTCAGTATGAATGTTCCACTTGCGGTAGTCTCTGAAGATGTAGCCCTACAGGACAGGCCGGCAGAGGTGCTGCAGATCCTGGGCTAGGCAGCCTGGCTGGCCCGCTACTACGGGAATGGGGGGATGCCTGCTGGCGAGACTCCGCCACACCAGGGATCCCAGCCCAACAGCCACTCTGGTCGCAGGGACGCCGTTCCCCAAGGCGCGGCAAACGAGCCCCAGCAGGACAGACCACAGCAAAACAACCAATACCCACAAGACTAGACCCAACAGCGGGCCCGCCAAGCCTGCTTCCAGATTGGTCAAAAACTGAAGGCCACCATCACCAACATCAAGGGCAACGAAGTTACTTTCCAGATTTGAAGATATCAGAGAAGATAGCAGAATCGGCAAAGTCCAGCTGCTCTGGGCGCAAAGCAAGACAGAGCTCTCGAAAAATTTGAGTTAACCGCCTATCATGCAGACCATCATCATGACTGTGGGCACCTCCTTGCTCACCAACCTTGACAAAGACCTGCAGCCGCAGCGCCCCTGGGTGGGACAAAAAACCATCGGAGATCCGGAGCAAGCGCTGGCCTGGATGAAAAGAACCGATCTGGAGCTGATCAGCGCCGATCGCGCCAGCGGGACGGAGTCCTTAACCAACACCTACTACCGCCTGGATCCGACCCCCGGCGATGCTTTGGTTCTGCTGCACTCCGCAATAGGCTGGAGTGTGCCCGGATTTTGAAGCTCTTCTTTGAAAGAGAACTGGGCCAACAACAGGTTTCTCTGGTGCCCCTTCCCGGCATCGACTACGAGCTAGAGGGATCCTCTCTGGAGCGGATGGCCGAGCTGTTGAAACAGTTGGCAGAGAGCGCCAAGGGGATCGTCACCTTTGCCGCCACCGGTGGGTTCAAAGCCCAAGCCATGATCATGGCTGTGGTGGGCAGCCAATTGGGGATCCCAGTTTGCTACATCCATGAGCAATACAAGTCTTTGGTCTACCTGCCCTACCTACAGCCGGAAGTTCAGCCCCGGATCCCTCGGGCAGGTCTTCCCGATCGCGCCAGCGGGACGGAGTCCTTTTCAGGCCGACCTCGCTCCGAAGTCATCCAGCTGCAGGTCGACAGCAGCCGCCACCGTCCTCGCAGCTGGGTCAAGGTGGAAAAACTCCTGCGAGACATTCCCTGGGTGGATCTGGTCCGCTACGACCCGCACGCTTACTCTGCCCCCAAAAACAGCGTCAAAGCTGCAAACCGCAAAACAGAGGACGGCCCTTGTGGATCCATCTCCACCAGAGCCAGGACACCCACCTTGCTGTCAGGGTAGAGACCACCGGTTACACCCCTGAGCACCTGGAGCAGGCCGCCGCTGAGTTGCGGGAGCGCTTGGGTCGTCTGGTGTGAGTTCCCCCCAGGGAAGGAACAGGCCAAGATCCACCCCCGGCCTTTCGCGAGGTGAGCGCGGGGCATTTTGTGGCTTGTCACCTGGTGCCCTAGGTAGCCCTCAAGGGATCCCGGCCACGCCGGTTTGGCGGGCAGCCTGGATTACCGCAGCGGCCACCTGAGGAACCACCCGCCCGTCGAAGACCGAGGGGATGATCCACTGGGGATCCAACTCTTCGGCAGGGATCAAGGCAGCAATGGCCTGAGCGGCAGCCACACACATCTCGGTGTTGATCTGCTTGGCCCGGCAATCGAGCGCTCCCCGAAACACGCCGGGAAAGGCCAGCACGTTGTTGATCTGGTTGGGGTAGTCGCTCCGCCCAGTGGCCATCACCGCCACCTGATCGCTCACCAGCTCGGGCTGAATCTCCGGCACCGGATTGGCCAAAGCAAACAGGATGGGATCCGGGGCCATCTTTTCCACCATCTCCACTGTCAGGGCATTGGCCACGCTCACCCCAATAAACACATCCGCTCCCACCAAGGCTTCCGCCAGGGATCCCTTCTCCTCGACGGCAATGGCCGCCTTCTCGGGGGTGAGATCGGAACGGGAGCGGCTGAGGATCCCTTGGCGGTCGCAGACCAGGATGTGGGCTGCCCCGGCCCGCCGCAGCAGTTGCGTCACGGCAATGCCGGCTGCCCCGGCCCCGTTGAGGACAATGCGCACCTCGTCTAGGCTCTTTTTCACCACTTTCAGGGCATTCAGCAGCGCCGCCAGCACCACAATGGCGGTGCCGTGCTGATCGTCGTGAAACACCGGCAGGTTGAGGCGGGCCTTGAGCTGAGACTCAATGGCAAAGCAGCGAGGGGCGCTGATGTCTTCCAGGTTAAAGCCGCCAAATCCCGGCGCCAGGCGCACCACCGTCTCTACAATTTCCCCCACCTCCTGAGTGGCCAGGCACAGAGGAAAGGCATCGATATCGGCAAAGCGCTTGAACAGCGCCGCCTTCCCCTCCATCACCGGCAAAGCTGCCTCCGGGCCGACATTCCCCAAGCCCAGCACCGCACTGCCATCGGTTACAATGCCTACACTGTTGCCCTTGATGGTGTACTCATAGACCGCGGCGGGGTTGGCAGCAATTTCTAGGGAAACCCGCCCCACCCCCGGCGTGTAGGCCATGGCCAGATCGGCGGCGCTCTCCAGGGGGCTTTTGGCCACCACCTGCAGCTTTCCCCCGCGGTGCAGCTCAAAGGTGCGGTCCACCGCCCGCTCCACCTTCACATTGGCCAAGGAGGCAACGGCGGCGTAAATTTGCTGAGCATGCTCGCTGCTGACGGCATCTACACAGATTTCTCGCACCGTTTCTGCTGCCGATTGGTGGATGAGATCGATCTGGCTGAGGCTGCCTCCCACTTCCGCAATGGCCTGGGTGACGCGGGCTAGGGCTCCCGGCTGGTTGAGCAGGCGAATGCGCAGGGCAATGCTATAGCTAGAGCTGGGGGTAAGTTTTGTCATAGCTCCCTATGGTAGACGAAAAATCCGCTTCCGACTTGCACACCCTGGCCAACTGGCTGGAGGGCTACTACAGCAACCGCACCCAGGCGATGGCAGAGCCGGTGTGGTTTGTGCCGGTCAGCCTTTGGTACGTGCGCCTTCCCCACCTGTTCTCGGAGGGGATCGGCTTTTTTACCGAGCAATTTAACCAGCACACGCCGGGCCAGTTTTATCGCAGCCGGGTGCTCCAGGTATTGGGGGATCCCTTGCGGATCGAGAACTACAAATTGCGGGATCAAGCAGCTTGGGCAGGTGCCTCTCAGGATCCGCAGCGCTTGGCGCAGCTCTCCTTGGCCGACCTGGAGCATTTGCCCGGTTGTCGCATTTTGGTGGAAAAGCGCCCAGACTGCTACCACGGCGAAATGCTGCCAGGTGGAGAATGTCGTCTGAACCCCGGGGATAGCACCTATATCCACATCGAGTTCGACCTCACCCCCAGCGAATTCATCACCTGGGATCGGGGCTTTGACGCCGCCACTGGCCAACAAACCTGGGGATCCCGCGCCGGACCCTACCGTTACCAAAAAGGGATCCCACCGGCTCCTCTTCAGGTCTGAACCTTCAAAACAGGAAGGGAAACAGATCTCGAAACCCTTTGCGCAGCCTGAGCAAAAAGATCAGCCGCTCCACCTCTGGAGAGACAGATCCGGTTTCGGGCCGAGCTGCCAAGGCTTCCTGGAGTTCTAGAGCTTCGTCGGCGGTGAGGGGCTGATTATCGACCGGAGAGCGAGCCCGCAAATCTGGCTGCGCCCGCAGCACCTCCTCAGGGATCTCAGAAGCGGGGGGCAGAGCCAAAGCCTGATCTGGGGGATACAGCAGGAACACCAGCAGACTGGCCCATCCACCGCTCCTTCTGGCCCAATGCTGTCGGTTCACCTGGTCGGATCTCCCGGCTAACTCCACCCTAATCCTAGCCACCCCAAAGACCTCAGCCCGTCTCTCGGCACCGCAGAACCGGCACGGTGAGATCATGAAAGGATCCCAGGTGTATTCCTCGCGGGTTCAATTCTTCAACATCCGACTCAGGAGCTTGCCCAGGCTATTTTTTGGATCCAGCCATCCTAGCTGGCCATGGCTTCCGAGCGCTCTTGGATCACCCGATCCACGATGCCGTAAGCCTGAGCTTCCGTGGCCGAGAGGTAAAAGTCTCGCTCCACATCCCGCTCGATTTTCTCCAGCGGCTGGCCGGTGGTTTGTGCCAAGATCTCGTTCATGCGCCGTTTGACCCGCAGCGTTTCGCGGGCGCGAATTTCAATGTCGCTGGCTTGGCCTTGGATCGTGCCCAGCGAAGGCTGGTGCAGCATGATGCGGGAGTGGGGCAGGGCAAACCGCTTGCCCTTGGTGCCAGCAGCCAACAAAAAGGCTCCCATTGAAGCTGCTTGGCCCACGCAAACCGTAACGATATCTGGCTTGATGTGGTTCATGGTGTCGTAGATGGCCATGCCCGCCGTCACAGAGCCACCGGGAGAATTGATGTACATCACAATGTCCTTTTGCGGATCCTGCGAGTTGAGGTAGAGCATCACCCCCACGATGGTATTGGCCAAGCTATCGTCAATGGGCTCGCCGATAAACAAAATCCGCTCTTGGTACAGGCGATCGTCAAGGCTAATCCACTGGCTATAGGGCTCGCCGGGCAAACGGTAGGGAACCCGAGGCACTCCAATCGGCATAAGTTTCTCCTGGCAAAGTATGAAACACAGAACGACGCGCTTGTAAGATATCTTCCGCGCTCAAATCCAGCTGGGGCAAAACCGAGGAAACAATGCGTCCAGATCCAGTTTTGACCTCGCCTTCGTATTCTCCGCCAACCCAGCGCACCGCGGAAACGGACTGCTTGGCGGGATCCACAATCCAGTATTCCGGGATCCCACGGGCAGCATAATCTTTGCGCTTGTCTTGATCATCGCGTTTTTCATGGTCCACTCCGGGGCAAACCACCTCCTCCACCAGCAGCGGCGGGGGCATGGGCAGCCCAATGGTTCCGCGACCGTTTCCCAGCAAGCTCACATGAGCGGGATGCAAAACCATCACATCTGGGTTGCGAAACCGAGCCTTGGCTGCGGGCACTTCGACCTCAACTTGGCCCAAGCTCAGGCGTTGGATGGGCAAAAACTTGAGCAATTCCGCAATCAGAAACAGCTCAATGAGGGTGTTGATGCGCTCCTCGGTTGGCACTTCCCGAATAGACCCGTCTTCAGGTTCAACCCGTCCTTCATAAAGCCCGTCCGTGAGGCGTAGGTACTCCCCCACCGTCAAAGGCTGTACGGGAACTTGAACCATCGACGGATCCCTCTGCTTCAGTTTTTGGCTGTTGCCAACTTCGGCACGCCTTTGGAACTGGTCAGCACCTGATCGATGAGGCCGTAGGCTTTGGCTTCCTCTGGTGTCATGAAAAATAGCCGCTCTGTGTCCTTCTTGATGCGCTCCATAGGCTGGCCCGTGCTGCGGGACAGTTGCTCCAGCATCATGTTGCGCAAAGTCAGAATCTCGCGGGTGCGAATTTCGATGTCGCTGGCCTGTCCACGGGTGCCCCCATAGGGCTGGTGGAGCACGATCGTGGCATTGGGCAGACTGGCCCGAAATCCTTTGGCTCCTGCTGCCAATAACATGGCCGCCATCCCAATGGCATTGCCGATGCAGATAGTATGCACAGGCGGCTTGATGTAGTTCATGGTGTCCAGAATGGCAAAGGCCGCTGTGTCGTAGTTATAGGTGCCCGTCGAGTTGATGTACATCTTGATCGGCTTTTCCCGATCCTCGTACTGCAGATACAGCAGTTGCTCGATGATCAGCTTGGTGACGTTGGCATTCGACTCCTCTGCAAGGGGCAAGCCCAGGTAGACAATGCGCTCCTGCAGCAGCAGCGAAGCCAAATCTGGGGGTGGGGTACGAACCGGAGCGCCGCCATAGTAGTAGTAGGTCGATTGCACCATGCCAGAGATCTCCTACGCCTGGGTCTGTTCAACTGAAAAACAACACTTGAGGACCACAAGGGATCCGCAGCATCCCAACGGATCCCTTGCAGTCTGAGGACCTCTCAAAGCCAGCTTTACTCCGCCCCTTGAGGCAAGAGAACCCGCTCCGGCTCCGTGACCAACACCTTGGGCTTGCGCTCCTCATCCACATCGATGAGCACCTCCGATCCCTCCCGGACATGCCCAGTCAGGATCTCTTCCGCCAGGATGTCTTCCAGCAAGCGTTGGATGGCGCGGCGCAGCGGGCGTGCCCCGTAGCTGGGGTTATACCCCTCCTCCACCACCAAGTCTTTGAAGCGATCGCTAACCGAGAGGCGGATTTTCTTCTCCGTCATGCGGTCAAACACTTCCTTGAGCAGGATGTCGGCAATCTGCTTCACCTCATCCTTGGTCAGTTGCCGGAAGACGATGATCTCGTCCACGCGGTTGAGGAACTCCGGACGGAAGTACTGCTTCAGCTCCTCATTCACCAGGTTGCGGATGCGGTTGTAGTTGGCATCCTCGTCGTTGGTGTTGAACTCGAAGCCGAGGCTGCCGCCGCCCTTCTCGATGACCTTCGAGCCGATGTTAGAGGTCATCACGATCAGGGTGTTCTTGAAGTCCACCGTGCGGCCTTTGGCATCGGTCAGGCGGCCATCCTCCAGGATTTGCAGCAATAGGTTAAACACATCCGGGTGCGCCTTCTCGATCTCATCGAAAAGCACCACCGTGTAGGGGCGACGGCGTACCGCCTCGGTGAGCTGACCTCCCTCGTTGTAGCCCACATACCCCGGCGGGGATCCGATCAGCTTGCTGACCGTGTGCCGCTCCATGTATTCCGACATGTCGAGGCGGATCATGGCCGACTCAGAACCGAAGAAGTAGGCTGCCAAAGCCTTGGTCAGCTCGGTTTTGCCCACCCCTGTTGGGCCGGAGAAGATGAAGCTGGCGATGGGGCGGTTGGGATTTTTCAGCCCCACCCGAGCGCGGCGGATGGCCCGGGAGATGGCCCGCACCGCTTCGTCTTGGCCGATGATGCGCTGGTGCAGGGTTTCTTCCATGTTCAGCAACTTCACCGACTCGCTTTCCGTCAGCTTGGCCACCGGCACCCCCGTCCAGGCACTGACCACTTGGGCCACGTCCTCTTCGGTTACCTCAGGCATTTCGCTGCGGCTGCTCTCCTCGGCTTTTTTGGCAGCGGCAATGGCGCGGATCTGCTGCTTGATCTCCATCTCCCGATCCCGCAGCTCACCAGCCTTGTCGAAGTTCTGGGCCCGCACCGCAGCGTCTTTCTCCTTGAGCACTCGCCGCAACTCTTGATCCAGCTCCCGGGCCGCCGGGGGCAGTTGAGAGTTGATCAGGCGCACCCGCGAAGCAGCCTCGTCGATCAAATCGATGGCCTTATCTGGCAAGAACCGGTCGGAGATGTACTGGTCGGCCAGCTTGGCGGCTGCATCCAAGGCGGCATCGGAGATCTTCAGCTTGTGGTGCTGCTCGTAGCGCTCCCGCAAGCCAAACAGGATCTCGATGGTCTCGGAGACCGTCGGCTCGCCCACCATGATGGGCTGGAAGCGACGCTCCAGGGCGGCATCCCGTTCGATGTGCTTGCGGTACTCATCCAGGGTGGTGGCGCCGATGCACTGCAGCTCGCCGCGGGCCAAAGCAGGCTTGAGGATGTTGGCGGCATCAATCGCCCCTTCCGCAGCCCCGGCCCCGATCAGGGTATGCACCTCGTCGATGACCAGGATGATGTTGCCGGCATTGCGGATCTCATCCATGATTTTCTTGAGGCGCTCTTCAAACTCGCCGCGGTACTTGGTGCCGGCCACCAGCAAGCCAATATCCAGGCTGATCACCCGCTTGTCGGCCAAAATATCGGGCACATCCCCCTGCACGATGCGCTGGGCCAAACCCTCGGCGATGGCGGTTTTGCCTACCCCCGGCTCGCCAATGAGGACGGGGTTGTTCTTGGTGCGGCGGCCCAAGATCTGGATCACCCGCTCGATCTCCCGCGTCCGACCGACCACCGGATCCAGCTTGCCCTCCTGGGCCAGTTGGGTGAGGTTGGAGCCGAATTCGTCCAGGGTGGGCGTTTTGGTGCGGCTGGAGGATCCCCCCCCTGCCGTCACTTCGGCGGTCTCGCCCAACATGCGGATCACCTGGGTGCGCACCTTGGACAGATCCACCCCCAGGTTTTCCAAAACGCGGGCTGCCACCCCTTCCCCTTCTCGGATTAGGCCCAGGAGCAGGTGCTCAGTGCCGATGTAGTTGTGGCCGAGCTGGCGGGCCTCTTCTAGGGAGAGTTCCAGCACTCGCTTGGCGCGGGGAGTGAAAGGGATCTCGACGGCCACAAAACCGGATCCCCGACCGATGATTTTCTCGACCTCAATACGGGCGTCCTTCAAGTTCACTCCCATGGACTTGAGAACTTTGGCGGCGACCCCAGTGCCCTCGCCGATTAACCCCAACAAAATTTGCTCGGTGCCAACGAAATTGTGACCTAACCGTCTGGCTTCTTCTTGGGCCAGCATGATCACCTTGATGGCTTTTTCTGTAAAGCGTTCAAACATGATCCTCGGGCTCCCTACGCCTGCATCAAGGCGGACTTGATAGGGGTAATCCTAGCACAAGTTCTGGCGAAACCAAGGGACGGTAAATACCCCAGACGGAAGCTGTCTGGGGCCAAAACGCGCCTGGAGAGATTTGAACTCCCGACACCGTGGTCCGTAGCCACGTGCTCTAGTCCACTGAGCTACAGGCGCAAGAGGGGCGGGCCAACCACGGTTGACTGTCTGTCCATACTATCTGTCCATAGTTACTCAGATACTATCCAGTACTATCCAGAGACAGAGATGGACATCTATCAATGTGGCTTAGGCATTCTAGCACAAGAGCGTTTTTTGGAAAGTCCAACGGGGGTGTAGATATCCGCCAGCGTTAACATTGCCCTTGCCAAGGTTGCCGGACTTCTCCCCCCACTTCCAGGCCAGCTTGGGGGCTGGTGGCCTTGATCACCGGCGTCCAGACTTGGCCGTTGCGCTGCCAAAGCTGCAGGTGCAGATGTCCTGCCAGGCTATCCCGACAGTTGCGCTGCATCCCTTCTGGGCCAGGAGTGAATACAGTTTGGCCAGGCCGCCGCGTGTGCCCTTCTAGCTGAATACACCAGAGGGCACTTTCTCCCCAGATTCGCCAGGATCCCCAGGGATCCACTTGCCAGGTCAGCCGAGCGGATCCGGGTCGCCATTCCAAAAAGGGCTGGGATCCCCATCCATGCAAGCTGATCAGGGCCACTTCTTCGGGGCGGGTGAGCACCTGCCGCTCAGCTCCGGCACAGGTGAGGCTAAGGCCGGGATGTTGGGGAAAGGCGTTGCACTGGATCCAAAACCAGCGGCGAGGAAAGTTTTGGCCCCAATTTTTTTCGGCATAGGCAGGAGCCTGCTGAAATGCATAGCGCCTGCCTCTCCACTCCACCCAGCCGGTGGCCAAGCCGTGGCTCATGAGGATCTGCCAGCCCGGCTCAAAGATGGGCAGATAAGACCAGGCTCCCATGGTGGCTCGGGGTGGGATCCCATAGGCAAAACGAGGTTGAATGCGGTAGAGCCAGCGAATAGGCTCAGAGACCAAGGGATCCGGCAAAATCCCCTGGTTGAGGTGGGCGGTGTATTGGTAGCCACTGGCGGTGCGCTGGAAGAAGGTGAGGGGATCCTGAAGGCCGCGACAGCCGGGGCCTGGGATCCCTGAGTGCCCCAAGGCCAGATGGGTTGAGCTGGCCCAAAAGCGGCGGGGATTGGGGAAGGTGCGCCAATGCAGCTCCTCCTCTGGCCCCAACACCTGCGCCATGCCCCCGCGCTTGGGATCGATGGCGTACATGAAGGCAAAGCTAATGGGCGGATCCCCGGGCAAGGTGACGCGGCTGTACCAGCCCTCAAAAAACCGCTCTGTGCAGCCATCCCAGTGATAGCCGGCATGGGGCAGGGATCCCCAATCTGTTGAGTTGTTTTGCCCAGAGCAAGCCGCCGTTGGAGGAAACGCCATTGAGACCTAAGCCATCGCAAAAATGATAAACGGAAGTCTATGCTTACCAAAATAATAATTGTATTGTTTCTATATTTAATTTGCCCTTAGGATATCAACCAAGCTGAGATTTAAGGATTTCTTGAGATTTCACGAAGGAAATCCATGGGTCAGGCGACTTGAACTGGAAAGCTTCCATCTTGCCTTCACATATCCTTTCGATGAGGTGAGCATGACGTCACGTCGTAACTTTTTGCTGTCTGCGGGTGCGGCCACCGTGGGTGGACTCGTGAGTGGCAGCTTAGCACGGGCCAGCACAGGCTACTGGGTTGCCCAGGCCAGCGGCCCAGAAACCCCCAATCTCAGGTTAGGCTTTATACCGATTGTGGAGTCTGCCCCCCTGATCATCGCCAAGGAGAAGGGCTTTTTCGACAAGCATGGCATGACCGGTGTAGAGGTGTTGAAACAGGCCAGTTGGCCGGCAGCCCGTGACAATGTGGTCATCGGCTCAGCGGGTGGGGGAATCGACGGTGGCCAGTGGCAGATGCCGATGCCTCACATGATCCACATTGGCGCCATCACCAACAATCAGCCGGTGCGCATGGCAGTTCTGTGTCAGCTGATCACCCAAGGCAACGGGATTGCCATTGCCGGAATGCATGCTGGCAAGGGTTTGGGGCTAGATGTTTCTGGAGCTGCAGACTACATCAAAAATTTCAGCGCCAGCAACGGACGCAAATTCAAGGCCGCTCATACCTTCCCCAACGTCAATCAAGATTTTTGGATCCGTTACTGGTTTGCTGCTGGGGGGGTAGATCCGGATCAAGACATTGACCTGTTGGCGGTTCCCTCTGCCGAAACGGTGCAGGGAATGCGCAATGGCACCATGGATGCTTTTAGCACCGGGGATCCCTGGCCCTACCGGATTGTGGCCGATGGGATCGGGTTTATGGCGGCCCTTACCCAACAGATTTGGCCCTTTCACCCCGAAGAATACTTGGCCATTCGCGCCGATTGGGTAGAGCAAAACCCCAGGGCCACACAAGCCACTTTGATGGCGGTGATGGAAGCGCAGCAATGGTGCGACGATCCGGCCAACCGAGAAGAACTGACACGCATTCTCTCAGGGCGTGCCTACCTGAATGTGCCGGTTGAAGTTCTCACCCCTCCCTTTCAAGGCAACTACGAATTGGGAGACGGCAAGCCAGCTGTTCAAGATTTCAATGCCGGGCCCTTGTACTGGGAAGATGGCCGGGGCAGCGTCTCTTACCCCTATAAGAGCCATGACCTTTGGTTCCTGACGGAATCCTTGCGTTGGGGCTTCCACGCTCGCTTCCTGACCGATCTGGATACTGCCCGTCGTCTGGTGGATGAAGTGAACCGTGAAGATCTCTGGCGTGAGGCCGCCCAGGCACTGGGGGTGAAGAACATCCCCAACAACACCTCGCGGGGAACAGAGCGTTTCTTTGACGGTGTGGTGTTTGACCCACAGGATCCGCAGGCTTACCTGAACAGCCTGAAAATCAAAAGGGTCTAATATCAACCCCGGCCAACACAGACGCATCTCTTGCACAACAGGGATCCTGCCTACCTGTGGGATCCCACGAGGTCGAAAAAAGCGGTGCCGAGCTTTCTGCCCAAACGATGGAAAGTTGATGGATGCTATGAGCCTCGCACTTTTTGAATAACTTTGAATGCCATGTTGAGGATCGGCTATGTTGGCTCTACTTCACGTTCCGCGCGAACTCTTCAGGGATCCTCCTTTTGAGAGGCCGGCCCAGCCCCGCTGGGACAAGCTCATTCTCTCGATAGCCGTGGGGGCGCTGAGCTTTCTAATTGTCGTGAGAGTTTTGTTGAGTTTGCAATCCCTGTGTTTGCCCATCCAAAGAAAAGGCAAGGACAATCCCAGTTCATGCTCTGTTTCCAACACGTTGTAGAACCCTGCGGCTGGAATGTTCTGAGAGCGCGACAACAGAGAACCTTGTAAAACCCTATCCTCCTCTAGGAGCTATGACGACAACACTTTCTTCTCCGGCAAAATCTGCAACGGCGAAGCTCGATTTGGCGAAGTACCGAGATCAGATTCTCCCCCCTGTGGTGGGCATTGTTGGATTTCTGCTCATCTGGCAGCTCTTGGCCAGTGCCAACCTTATTCGGCTGCCGGGGCCCTGGGATGTGTGGATGGACGAGCGCAGCCGATATCTGATCCTGCATCCTTTGTATCGCAACAGCGACCTCGACCAAGGGCTGCTGCGCCAAACCTTGGCCAGCCTACAAAGGGTGGCCATCGGCTATTGCAGTGCCGCTTTGGTGGGCATCACGTTGGGCATTTTGGTGGGAAGCAGTGTGTGGATCAACCGAGCTTTGGATCCCATTTTCCAATTTTTGCGCATGGTAGCTCCCTTGGCTTGGGTGCCCATATCTTTGGCTGCTTTGCAACGCAATGAGCCGGCTGCCCTGTTCGTTATTTTTATTACCTCAATTTGGCCCATTCTCATCAACACGGCTGTAGGGGTGAGACAGATCCCGGAAGACTACATCAACGTCTCCAAAGTGCTCAAGCTCTCCAAAGTGGACTTCTTTTTTAAGGTGTTGCTGCCCTCAGCCCTGCCCTACATGTTCACAGGTCTGCGCATCGGCATCGGCCTGTCTTGGCTGGCGATTATTGCCGCAGAGATTGTGATGTCGGGTGTGCCGGGGATCGGCTTTTTCATCTGGGATGCCTACCAGCAGAACTACGTTACGGAGATCATCGTTGCCGTCATCTACATCGGAGCGGTGGGATTGCTTTTGGATCGCCTGATGTCTGTTTTGCAAAACAAGATAGCCAACCAATGATGTGTTGGATGTGTTGTCAGTATGTGGTTGGTTTGAGGCTAGACGGGTGATAGGTTGGGAGGTTTTCTGTGTCTGTATTGGTCAGTGTGGAGCAGGTGGAAAAATCTTTTGCTCTGCCCGGAGGGCAGGAATACCTTGCTCTCAAAGGGATCGATCTGCAAATCCATCGAGGGGAGTTTGTCTCCTTAATCGGCCACTCTGGCTGTGGCAAATCCACCCTGTTAAACATGGTGGCGGGTCTGTCTTTGCCGACAGGGGGGATCGTAGCTTTGGATGGACATACCATTACGGCTCCCGGCCCCGATCGCATGGTGGTGTTTCAGCATTACTCGCTTTTGCCTTGGCTAACGGTTCGGCAAAACATTGCGCTGGCGGTGAATGCCGTTCTTAAAAACCATTCTCCGGCGGAGCGTCAGCAGATCGTGGAAGAGCACATCGATCTGGTGGGTTTGCGCCATGCCGCAGATAAGCCCCCAGCCCAATTGTCCGGGGGGATGAAGCAGCGGGTGGCCATTGCCCGTGCCCTGGCTTTGCGGCCCAAAGTGTTGTTGTTGGATGAGCCGTTTGGCGCTTTGGACGCGCTCACGCGCGGGAACTTACAAGAGCAGTTGATGCGCATCTGTGAAGAACATCAGATGACCACCCTCATGGTCACCCACGATGTGGACGAAGCGGTTCTTCTGTCAGATCGTGTGGTTATGCTCACCAACGGGCCGGGATCCCGAATTGGGAACATTTTGACCATTGACATTCCTCGGCCCCGCCGTCGGCTGGAGGTGGTCAACCATCCCAGCTACTACAGCTACCGCAGCGAGATCATCTACTTTTTGAACCAACAAAAACGCATCAAGCAATGGCGTGCTCGCCGCAGCACTGTGGTGGCCAGGCATGGCTTGGAAAAGATCAACCTGGAGATTGGCTTTGTGCCCCTCACTGCCTGTGCTCCCTTGGCTGTAGCTAAAGAAAAAGGGTTTTTTGCCAAACACGGCTTGGAAGAAGTGAATTTGGTGCGGGAAACCAGTTGGCGAGGGATCCAAGACGGCATTCAGGGAGGTTATCTGGATGCGGCCCAAATGCCCGCCGGTATGCCGGTGTGGATGTCCTTGGGTGGAGGGGATAACCCGCCTCAGCCGGTGGTTACTGCCCTCACCTTGACCCGCAACGGCAATGCCATCACCTTGCATAAGCGGTTCTACGAGCAAGGGATCCACACCCTCAGCCAGTTGAAGGCTTACATTCTGGATAGTCCCAGCCGTCGGCTTACCTTTGGGGTGGTGCATCCCAGCTCTATGCACAATTTGCTGTTGCGCTATTGGCTGGCAGCCGGCGGGATCCACCCGGATCATGACGTGGTGCTGAAAACGCTGCCTCCGGCTCAGATGGTGGCCAACCTGACAGCCGGCAACATCGATGGCTACTGTGTGGGAGAGCCCTGGAATTTGCGGGCAGCCCTGGAGGGCAGTGGCTTTACGGTGGCTACAGACCTGGAGATTTGGCTGGGCCATCCCGGCAAAGTGTTGGGGGTGCGAGAAGATTGGGCCAGAGCCTACCCCAACACCCACATTGCCTTGGTGAAAGCGCTGTTGGAAGCCTGTCGCTACTGTGAAGACCCGGCCCATCACGACGAGATTCGCGAGCTGCTCAGCCGCCGCGCCTACCTGAGCACCGACCCCTCCTACATTCATCTGGGGGATCCCCAGCGTCTGATCTGTGACTTGGACAGGCCGATGCGGGAATATGCCCACCACCGCTTCTTTCTGGGAGCCGGCAACCGTCCCAGCCGCACCGAGCATCTGTGGATGATGACCCAAATGGCCCGCTGGGGGGAGCTGCCCTTCCCCCGCAACTGGGTGGAGATCGTGGAGCGGGTATGTCAGGTGGGGGTGTTCAGCACGGCAGCCCGCGAGCTGGGACTGGATGTCTCCTACCAAAGGCAGCCCATTCAGTTGTTCGATGGGATCCCCTTTAATGGCGAGGATCCCCTGGCCTACCTCAACAGTTTGGCGATTAAGCACGATATTTATGTAGCCGAGGTTGCCTTAGATCGTCGTCCTGTGTTGCTCTAGATACCCACTTGGGCACCCTTGCAAAAGCACATTCCCCGTTGTGAGAAAATCATGAGTTGGAGCACCCCCCGATGACTGCCCTCTTGACAACCTCTACCCCAGCGAACGTAGCCGCAGAACCCTACCTAAGCCTTGAGAATGTCAGCAAGACCTACTCAACTCCCAAGGGGGATTATCCCGTCTTGCGAGATATCAACCTCAGTGTGAACGAGGGAGAGTTTGTCTGCTTGGTTGGGCATTCCGGCTGTGGCAAAACCACCCTGCTGAATATGGTTTCCGGATTTGCCCAGCCCACCAGTGGCTCGGTGAAGCTGAAAGGGCAGCCGATTACAGCTCCTGGCCCGGAGCGCATGGTAGTGTTTCAAGGGTATGCCCTGTTGCCTTGGCTCACGGTTTATGAAAATGTTTATTTGGCCGTTCGGTCGGTATTTCCCCAAAAGAGCCAGTCGGAAAAGCATCGAATTGTGGAAGAACATTTGGATTTGGTGGGGCTGGGGGAAGCCGCTCAGAAATATCCCTCGCAAATTTCGGGAGGGATGAAACAGCGGGTAGCCATTGCTCGTGCGTTGGCCATCCGTCCAGAAGTGCTGATTTTGGATGAACCCTTCGGGGCCTTGGATGCCATTACCAAAGAGGAGCTGCAAGAGGAGCTGTTGCGCATTTGGGATGAACATCGCTGCACGGTTTTGATGATTACCCACGACATTGATGAGGCGCTGTTTTTGGCCGACCGCCTGGTGCTGATCGCGCTAGCGGGACGGAGTCCTTTCGCGCCAGCGGGACGGAGTCCTTTGACCAATGGCCCTGCAGCCACCATCGGGCAGATCGTGACCATCCCCTTCCCGCGCCCTCGGGATCGCGAGCGGATTCTTGAAGATCCGCAGTACTACCGCCTGCGCAACTCGGTTCTCAGCTATCTCTACGGCCATGAAGCCAACCCAGAGGCGGCTTACCGGTAAATCCAACCTGGAGCAGTTGACGGAGCGAGAGGGCGACAAGGCAACCCAAAACCCAAAAACCACACACCTTGGCCATCAGGTGCAGCCCCTGGTCAGGCGATCCGCAAACCTCTCTTGGAACTCGCACACAACGCCGTGCAACCGCTCGTCCAAAACGGCCAGCGTCCGGGATGCGATATATGCTGACCCGCCCCTCCAATTCTGAACCTGCAGCTCTAGTGAATGAGGCGGCGCACCGCCCGAAGCAGCTCCGCGGGGGGAGGAGAGTTGGGATCCCAGCGAATTTCCAACTCAGGTGAGTCTTTGAGCACTTGAGGAGGGCCGGGCGAGGTGTGCAGGATGGCCACACAGCGCAAATTGCCCCGGTCTCGACAAAACTCGTGCCAGAGAGGGATAGCCTCGGGATCCCGGCTGACCACCAGGTAGTGGGAGCAGGCTTCCAGGATCGGCTGCTTTTGCGGATCCACCTTGCCGCCCACATCCACAATCACCAAACTCTTTTGCCGGCGCAAAGCCAGAATGGCCTGGGCATGGAAGCCAAAAAACTCAGGGGTTGAACGGCCCCGGTACCGCTGCTTGAGGGCTTCGGCCTGTTCTAGGGGTAAGTCCAGAGTCCAATTGCCTTCCCCATCCCAATGGGCCCGTTGCAGATAAATATCGGGATGCTCCGGCAGCAGAGCTTCGAAGAGGGCGCGGGCAAGACGGCTTTTGCCACTGTCGGGGGGGCCCACCACCATCACCGCCGCTGCCAATTCTGTTCGCGTCAGCGGGCCGTAGGCCTTGCCCGGCCTTCCCTGCACCCAGGGGATGACCTGGCCCACCCGCACTTCGGGGGTATGGCTGGAGACCACCACCGCGCCCAAGCGTGGGTCATAACAGGCCACCCAACGGGTGAAGTGGCACTCATGCACCAGCCAGCCATACAGCCAAATGGGGGCCCGCCCCGTCAGAACCACCCCCAACTGGGCATTGATCCCGGCAGGCAGCTGAAGCTGAGCCAAATCCTCTGGAAAAACCAGGCGATCCGGTCGGGTCAGCTCAATTTCGATGACCTGAAAAGACAGTTCCGAAGAATGGGATCTTCGAGGGTCCAAGGACTCCGTCCCGCTGGCGCGAAAGGACTCCGTCCCGCTGGCGCGAGCGGCCAGACAACCGGAAAGCAAATGCAGTGCCACAGCAGCCATGGGCAGATTTGACGAGACAGGTTGACTTCAGTATGGAAGAGATTGGAAGTGGAAGGTTCCAACTCATGTCAGAGTGGTCAGGCTCTCACTTGCGCCTTGCTCCAAGAAAACCCCTGGCCTGGAGTGCCATCAACTGGTTGACCTAAGAACCGAGGGAACTGTCGGATGAGCGGATTTGAGCTGCCTTTGACGGTAGAGGTGTTGCGCTGGCTGGCCGGCGGTCAGTTGGCCGAGCGCCTGGAGCGGGCCGTGCGCCTGTGGGTACTGCTCCACTGCCTCTATGGCGAAAACCGCTGGCCAGACCTGCCGGAAACCTTTGGCTACACCCACATCCGGGATCGCTTGCTTTCACCACGGCACCCCAAGCAGGATCTGGCACAAGGGATCCCTTCACCCTGTCCTGATGTTGACTGCATTTGCTGGAAACCCTTGAGGTTTTGGCTGAAGGATCCCAACCTATTGGCCGCCTTAAAAGCAGAAGTTCCGGATCTGGAAACGCTGCTAGCTGCCCGACCCTTTCACAAGACCCATCGCACACTGCGCAAAGAGCTGGATTACCTGGCTGCCCGGGGTTGGCTGCAACAAATTCAGGCCAACTCTAGGCGGAGAGATAATTTTCGCTGCCGTGCGCCGGGGGATCGTCCCCAACTGCCCGTATCTTCATCGGCTTTGACCTTATCGGGCCATCAACTGGAACAGATCTATCACATCCTCAGCGATGTGGCCTTTGTACATCCAGATGTGCAGGTTTTGCTGGATGAAATCTGGGAAAATCAAAGGACTCCGTCCCGCTGGCGCGAAAGGACTCCGTCCCGCTGGCGCGATCAGCACTCGCAGCGGCGGCTTTTTGTCTGGTTTGAGTACATCCTCTCGGACGAACAGCAAGAACGGGTGGACGAATATCAAAACCAGCTGGAAGCCTTTTGGGCCAACCCAGAAGCAGGGGTGATCGGTTTTGACTACGCCACCCGCCAACATGGGATCCGGCGTATTCTCACCTATCCGGTCTGCCTGTTTTATGCCCGCCGCGCCAAGTATCTGGCAGCCTTTGGCCAGCTCCCCACCCCCGAAGGATCCCTGGGCTGGCACAATTTTCGGCTGGATCGGATCCAGTCTGAGCGCCTGGCGGTGATTCCCTGGGACGCTCCTTCCATTCCGCCAGAGCTGGCAACCCGCAAACGGCAGAGGAAGCTGCCCAGCCCAGAGGAAGTCCAAGCAGCATGGGAAGAAGCCTGGGGATCCGATTTTTACTTGCCCAAGGCTTTGTTGATTCTCCGGTTTTCCCCGGAGTTTGCCCGTCGCTATGTGGAAAGCACAGTGCGACATCCCACCTTCCAGCCCATTGCCTACGAGCGGATCCCGGCTTTGGTGCAGCAGGCAGTGGCGGATGCGCGGGAGCGCGAACAGATTTTGAACATTGTCCGGCAAAGACCAGCCAGCGACCGGTACTTCCGCGCCTGGGTACGGGTGGGAGATACCAATTTCACCATGCGCCTGCGGGATTGGCGGCCCAACGGCGAGGTGATCGCTCCCCCGGCCTACCGGGAACAGATGGCTCGGGAAGCCCAGGCAGAGCTGCAGTTTTATCGCCCCGACCTGAAGCTTTCTTGACCTGCCTGCCCATGACCACCCTCTACCTAACCGAGCCGGGGACTGTGGTTCACTGCCAAAACCAAACCCTGCTCATTCGCCGCCGTGGTCAAGAGCAGCTTTGCCGCCTTGCGGAGGTGGAGCTGGTGGTGGTGTTGCCCGGGATCCAATTGACCAGCGCAGCTTTGGCCCAACTGCTGGATCGAGGCATCGAAACCATTTTTTTGCGTGCGGATGGCGGTTTTCGCGGTCGCCTGCAGGGATCCTTCTCCACCAACTCTGAGATCCGTCTGGCCCAGTATCAGCGGGCCTACTCCCCCTGGGGGCTGAGGTGGGCCAAGGTGATTGTGCGCGGCAAGATTCGCAACCAACGGGCAATTCTACAACTGCACAACCGGGCTACCCGCGGCCAAATTGCCCCCTTACAGGAGGGTATTGATGTTATCGCCGCCTACCTGCAACAGTTGGATCGCTCCGTGTTCGAATGCCCACTGGACACTGCAGAGTTGGAAAACAAGCTGGAACAGTCGTGGTTGCCCCTGCTGAATCTCAAGGAAGACAGTCTGCGGGCCTACCCTTTGGATGCCGCGGCCAAGAAGCAGGCCAAAGTCTTCGGGGGGCCTCCCCCCTATGAGCCGCCGGACTACCTGATCTTCTGAGGCTCCACCGGGCCGAAATTGTAAAGTTTTGTGCGCGATCTGTCGGGGCGAGCCATCACCAGCCTGACTCTGCCGGCACAAGATTTTAAGGGAAACTTTAGATCTTTTGCCCCGATTGGCCCAAAAACGTGACATAATGGCCGTAGCAAGCTCAATTTCCCCGCTTGCGCTTGGCCGCGAGGACAATGTTAATATCTGTGTCGAGGAATCTCCGTACTCCCTCGCGAACGCACCTTGAAAACCTCATGAATTCAGGCTTTTCCGAGGGTAGGGATGGTTGATCCCTACCTTTTCCCCGCAAGGGGACGGAAACCTAACTTTAGGATACGTGTTTGGCCTTTGATAATTTTCTGAGGTTGATCCCTACCTTTTCCCCGCAAGGGGACGGAAACGCCTTCCGGATCCGCTCCTTCGCTGCACGGTCGAGTTCACGGTTGATCCCTACCTTTTTCCCGCAAGGGGACGGAAACCTCCACAGACACGTCCCTACAAACCGCGGTGAACAACCGGTAATGTTGATCCCTACCTTTTCCCCGCAAGGGGACGGAAACGTCAGGGACTTGACGTAATCAACTTCGTCCCAAATAGTTGATCCCTACCTTTTCCCCGCAAGGGGACGGAAACCAGGTGTGTAAACCTGGGTGCGTTTGGGGAGAGGTTAGTTATTCGTTGATCCCTACCTTTTCCCCGCAAGGGGACGGAAACACGGGGTCCCAACTTTCGAGGTCGGTGAGCCAGTCCATAGGGTTGATCCCTACCTTTTCCCCGCAAGGGGACGGAAACCGTAGGCGCATACTCCCTTGAACGAGGTACGAAAGCACCTGTTGATCCCTACCTTTTCCCCGCAAGGGGACGGAAACGTATGCAGTTAGTTACGTACTCTGGATTCCTTCTGAGGTAGTTGATCCCTACCTTTTCCCCGCAAGGGGACGGAAACGGCTAGTTCACACTACTCTAGATCGCAGGTGAGGGAGGTTGATCCCTACCTTTTCCCCGCAAGGGGACGGAAACGTCAGCTCCCGGAGTACCGACTCTCGAATGGCCGCTGTTGATCCCTACCTTTTCCCCGCAAGGGGACGGAAACCGCAGGATTTGCTCTTTGGTGTAATACATAGTCAACCGTTGATCCCTACCTTTTCCCCGCAAGGGGACGGAAACTGCGTGTAATGCACCGCACTTGCTTTGGACAGAGCATAGTTGATCCCTACCTTTTCCCCGCAAGGGGACGGAAACCTGATACCAGTTAGGTTTTGGTCGTTGCGCACCATCGTGTTGATCCCTACCTTTTCCCCGCAAGGGGACGGAAACCTCTGCTGTAGTCTGACTCTATATATAAGGAGTGTCACGTTGATCCCTACCTTTTCCCCGCAAGGGGACGGAAACCACACCTGGATCTGTGCGGGCTTTATCTTGGCCGACAGGCTGGTTGATCCCTACCTTTTCCCCGCAAGGGGACGGAAACGGCACATGCCAGTCGTAGCGGTCCTCAATCATCCAGAAACCGTTGATCCCTACCTTTTCCCCGCAAGGGGACGGAAACATTGTGCAGTATGGATACTGCACCGGAGGGATAGGACCGTTAGTTGATCCCTACCTTTTCCCCGCAAGGGGACGGAAACCCTTTGTAAATATTGAGCTCAGTCTGGAGCGAGACCCAGTTGATCCCTACCTTTTCCCCGCAAGGGGACGGAAACTTGTCCAGGACTCCGACTTCCTCTAGGTACCACCCGTCGTTGATCCCTACCTTTTCCCCGCAAGGGGACGGAAACGACAGCCGGACTACTGACCGATGCCAATATGGCGTCGACCATTGATCCGTTGATCCCTACCTTTTCCCCGCAAGGGGACGGAAACCTAGTCATCTGGGCATCTCTAGTGTTGTAGAAGTCAAAGTTGATCCCTACCTTTTCCCCGCAAGGGGACGGAAACTAGAGAGAAGCGAGTAATGAGCAAAGAGAAGTGAGGTTGATCTCTACCTTCTCCCTGCAAGAGCATGCCTCTAACCCCCAAAACCCTGAACTTTGCTGAATTTACTGAGCTTTAGGCGGTTTGGCAAAAGTCATTGAGAGGGATATAGTAGACCAAGTTTCCCCCTGATCCTTGAGTCCACCGCAACGGTTGCCGGGAAGTGAAGGGGGAAAGCGCTCGGGGGGTATTCCTCAGGGCTTTGCGGGATACCGCCTTCCTGCTCAGAGATAGGCAGGATGCGATCGCTTCTTTCCTGAACCATGTTCAGGAGAGTTCAGCGTGAATGTATCAGGCTCAACAAAGTACCTCAAGTCATCTAGGGAAGACTGCTCGACGAGTAGTCCTGGGATCCAGACTGGAGAGAGCGGCGGGCCAGCTTGGCATAGGTCTTCACCGTCTCGTAGGGCATCTCCAAATCAGCGGCGATCTGTTGTAAGCTCTCTCCACCTTCGCGGCGGGCCAGGATCGTCGCCCACAGTTGGGCAGTTTTTTCGGCGCGGGATCCCCCTTGTCGTTGCCGCTGGCTGAGAAAGAGGGCGCTCAGCTCCTCGATCCGCTGGGCCACCTGCTCTTCCCGGGAAGGGACAGGGGAGGCGGGTAGCTCTTCGGCCAACCAACCCAGGCGGGTTTGCCCTAGCCCAAAGGGGGTTTTGTGGCCGGTGCCGCAGTAGGGGGCAAGGTGGATCAGGGCTTGGAGCTGCTGCTGCAACAGCTCAGGCGCACGGGAGGAGACAGCCAACTGCACACAGCCGATGAATCCCGTCACGGATCCCTGGCGACCTGCGGTGGTTTTGACCGATTCCAGACGGTGCCGCTGGATGATCACTTCCCCATCCACCCAATCCAGAAAAGGCTCCGCCTCGATGGGCAGACCGGAAAAATCGTTCCAACGGCGCAGATAGCTGTGGAACAGGTTGCGAGGGATCGGCAGCGGCAGATGGTGGCCCCGGTGGCGAAAGCTGGTGGGCGAGACGAAGGAAAGGCTCCAGGAGCGGGGGGAAAGAGGCTGCTCCAACAGTTGACGATAGGTGCGCGGGGGGATCGAGATCTGCCATCCCAGGATCTGCAGCGGGGATCCCCGCAATTCCAGCCAGGTGGGCAGCCGTTGGCACCACCCTCGCAGCCACTCCACCACCGGCGGGTTGAGGCCGGTGATCCACCAGCGGAAGGGGAGATGAGGCGGGATCAGCGGTCGCCCCCCCTGCTCGCGGAACGGCCCCATCAGCCGGGAGAGGGTAAAAGGTTTCTCCGATTCTCCATCGTGCAAATAGGCCGATAGCTGCGGGTCTGTCTCTTGCACCTGGCTCAAGAACCAGGCGTGCAGCCCTTTGGCATAGTGGGGATCCAGCAGGTAAGACCGAGGAGCCTGAACTTCCAAGGTGATCCCCACCAACTCGGATCCCGTCGGCCACTTGCCGTTCGCTTCTCTATCAGCAGATGGCTCTGAGAAACTCAGCATAGGCACAGCCCATTCCCAGTCCACAGCAACAATCAACACAAAACCCAACTTTCCATTGAGAAAATTTTAGAAGGGATCCCTTCTTATTGGGTTTACTCTCGAATTGCCCGTTGTACAGGCAGAAAAAATCTCACAATCTGAAGAAAGCCTTGAAATCGTCTGCAACCCATCGCACTCGATCTATACTGCTAGCAAGCTAGAGGACTGAAAACCATGAGGCGAGAGCGTTTATCGGATATGGCTGAAACAATCGGTAACCTCAATGGCATCTCTCGGCTTGATTCGATTGGTTACCCACCCAACCGGCAAACCCTTTTTTGAAGGGCTTTGGTCTTCCGCGAAGGATTAAAAATCGAGGCCAATTGCCCCCAGCCTTTAGGGATCTGTCCGTCGCAGCCGATGGAAGCCCTGTCCAAGACTTGTCTTCCTTTTTCGCATTTCGCAGGTGCTGCTCATGACCCCTACTTCTGCTCCCTCTCCCGTTCCTGTTGCCTTGGCCTGGTGCCTGGCGTGGGGAGAACAGCGGGATCCCCAGTTTGCCCTGGAGACCTTGCAGCAGATGCGGGCCGCCGTTCGCGCCGACAACGAGGCCGGGATCCCAGAAGAGCTACGGCCCATTTTGGCTCAGGTGCGCCAATTTCAGGAGAGCATGGCGGCGAAGACCTTTCCCAGAACCCCGGCGGAGCTGCAATCCCGCTACCCGGAGCTGTGGCAGCAGACAACCCGCATCGGCTTGGTTTACGGGGGGGCCACCAAGATCAAGAGCTATGTCTTCGAGTCGGCCAAGCTGTCGGAAATCCGCGGGGCCTCCGCTTTGTTGGATCGCATTAACCTAGTGGATCTGCCCGCCTTTTTCGGGGATCCCGAGCAAACCTACCTGGGATGGGAAGGTTTGGGGAAAGAGTCTCAAGCAGAGCTGAGGGCCTATGTGGCCGAGCAGATCCGGCCTTGGCTGCAGCAGCACTACCCGGCTTTGGCGCAAGCCCTGATCCCGGAGCTCATCATCTACTCCACCGGGGGCAATCTCCTGGCCTTTTGCCCGGCGGCCCATGTGGACGATCTCTGTGAGGCCATCGAGCGGCGCTACACCGAAGAAACCCTCACCGCTAACGCCTGCGCCGTGGGATCCGCCTTTCGGCTGCTGGAACTGCGCTACGGCCTGTTGCGGGATCCCATCGAACGCACCCCCTGGCTGGATTGGCTGGCGCAACACAAAACCCATCCCCTGGTGAGAGCCTATTTTGGGGATGGCAGCGAAGCCAGATTTCAAGACCGCAAAAGTTTCAACGAGTTGGTGGGTTACCTGGCCGCCCGCTTCAACCACCGCCGCAACGGCAATCCGGATCCCGGTCGCCCCAGCCGCGCCCATCCCGCCTTTTTTGAAACCCATCCCTACCTGCGCCGCGACAGCACCGACCGTCGCCCTGCCATCGCCAAAGCCGACCTGGTCGATCAGCCCTGGCTCTCGGAAGCCACCGCTCGCAAAGCCCTGGTGGGTCGCCAGGCCAAGCGCATTGAAACAGGCAAGCAAGGGTGGTTCCGCAAGTTCCCCACCTGGGATCCCGGCTTTGTGGAAAGCTGGGTAACGCGATTTGCCCGCTTTCTCAACTCTCCCGCCGGCGAGCCCTACCGGGAGCGCTATTTGCAGCCCCATCAGGGATCTGTCCAGGGGATCGGCGAGGCCCAATCTCTACGGGAAGTGGCCAACGCCAGCCTGGGCAGCCAGGGCTTTGTGGCTTACCTTTACGCCGATGGCAACGACATGGGGGGCTATGTGCAGCAGATCCAAACCCCAGAAGCCTACCGACAATTTAGCCGGGATGTTTCCGAGGCAACGGAAAAAGCCGTTTACCACGCCCTCGCCCAGCACCTGCAGGCCCATCGGCTGCACGGCCTATCCCCAGATCCGGAAACCGGCAGAGACCGCAACGGCGAGTGGATCCACCCCTTCGAGATCCTGACCATCGGCGGAGACGATGTGTTGGTGGTGGTGCCTGCCCACAAAGCCCTGGAAATTGCCGCCACCTTCTGTGAGCAGTTTGAGCAGCTCCTGCTGGACACCTCGGCAACCTATGCAGCTCAATCTTCCGGCAAGGTGCCTCACCGCTACCCGGCGGCAGATCGGAAGCTCTGTCGGCTCTCCGCCTCGGTGGGGGTGCTGATCGCCTCGGAAGACACCCCCATTTACTACGCCGAAAAGCTCACCGAACAACTGTTGAAATCCGCCAAGAGCTACGCGAAAAAGCTGAAGCCCAAAGACAAGGACTGCTCTGTGGCCACCATCGACTTTCTCTCGTTGAAGTCGGTCGCCCTGGTTGTCTCCAGCATCCAGGATTTTCGTCGGGAAGCTCTGGAGATCCGCCAGAACAGCCACACCCTCAAGCTCTACGCCGGCCCCTATACCGTCCCGGAAATCCACGGGTTGCTGAGAACGGTACAAGCCCTGCAGGAGGCCAATTTTCCTCGCTCCCAGCTTTATCAGATTCGCAGCTTCTTGGAAAAAGGCAAACGCACCGCCACCCTCAACTATCTCTATTTCCGCAGCCGCCTGGGCAAAAAGGGGCAGCCGCTGATGGAGGCTTTTGAGCGCACCTGGTGCAAGGCCAAAACCAACGACGGCCACCTTCCCCCCTGGATGTATGTTGAGCCACAGGTATCCTCGTCAACGCCAACCTATGAAACCATCTGGCGGGATCTGGTGGATTTGTACGCCTTTGTGCAAAAACAGCCCCAGGCCGAGGGTCGGCCCGTTCTGGCGGAGGTGGAGTGATGGTGAGACTGGCAGAGCTGCCCCAAGCGGGGCGAACGATCACCTCTATCCCTTTGAGGGCCACCCTCGCCTCTGCCCTGGCGGTGGGAGCCGGCGGCTCCAGCGGCTCCCTGGCGGATAAGCCCCTGCTCAAAGATGCCTTTGGCAGGCTGATCATTCCCGGCTCCCAACTGAAGGGGCGGCTGCGCCACGAGTGCGAGAAACTGGCCCGTGGCCTGGGCTGGGCCATTTGCCGCTCTCCCGACCCAGAGCGCATGTGTCCGCAGCGGGAGGGCAGCGCAGGAAATTTCCACCGCCCCGAATACCAGGTGGAGGGCTACGCCGGATCCCATTGTCTGGTCTGCCAGATATTCGGCAATCCGGCCCTGCCTGCCCGCCTGTGGGTGGAGGATCTCGTCTGCGAGGTGCCGCCAGCAGCTCTGGAACCAACCCTTCGCCCTGGGGTCACCCTCAACCGCCGCCGCCGCACCGCCGAGGATCAGCGGCTCTACCTCATTGAGACCTCTCCCGCGGCTGAGCTGACTTTTTCCGGATCCCTGCAGCTTTTGCCCGATTGCCCTTCCTGGGGCAAAACTCTCCTGTTGGCGGCCCTGCACCACCTGATCGCGCTGGGGGGCAGCAAATCCGCAGGTTTGGGCTGGCTGCACTGGGATCCTGGATCCCTGCAGGCTCTCCAGCCCACCGCAGCCGATTGGGCTTTCTTGGCCCAGGGAGGGAGCTGATGGAAGCCATTCAACTCACCCTAACGGCTCAGTCTCCCTTGGCCATCGGTCGGCAAAAGCCGGGCGGCTCCATCAGCGAGGCCCAGGATTACATTCCCGGCAGCGTGATTCGCGGTGCTCTGGCCGACCTCATGCTCAGCCAAACCCAACATCGCCCTGCCGAGGCGCTGCAAGGAGATTTGGCCGCCCTGTTTACGGCAGCTCGGCCTGCTGTGTTTACCCACGCCTATCCGGGATCCGGCAGCAAGGTCTTGCCGGCCACGGCCTTCAGCTCGAAAAACAATCCCGGCTTCCGCTCAGAGGCGGGCAAAACGGGGGTGTTCGACACGCTCCTGGATCGCTTCTGCTCACAGCGGCTGGGAATCCCGTTCGATCCCACAGAGCCGGACGGTTCCGGGGGAAGAGTGGAGCCCTTCGGGGGGTTCTACAGCCAGCAGGAGTCTGACCTGGGGCCCCGCTACGAACGAGCTGCTGTGTCCAAACGCCTGCTCACGCGGGTGGGGATCAACCGTCGCCGCGCCACTGCTGCCGACCAAATCCTCTACAGCCTAGAGGTGATGAACGAGGGCAAAGCCCGCCCCAATGGGCATCTGGAGCGCTCCCTTTTCAGCGGCTACATCTACCTGCGGGATCCCAAGCTGGCCGAGACCCTCACCCGCTACCTCAACGCCCACGCCCACCTGCTGCGCTTGGGAGGAGGGGTGTCGCGGGGATTGGGCCGGGTCAACGTCACGGCTCGGCGTCTGGCTGCTCCCCGGCCTTCCCTGGCCCAGCGGGTGGAAGCCTTCAACCAAAAGCTGCGGCAGCGCTGGCAACAATGGCAGGTGTTCGGGGATCCCTGGCAGCCCCTTCCGCCGGAGCGGCAGTATTTCTCCATTGGGCTGCAGTCGGGGGCCATTCTCAAAGAGCGCTGGCAACGCACCACCGTGCTCACCCCCCAGATGCTCCAGGAAGAGGCCAACTGCGAAGATGGATCCCTGGCTTTGGAGCTGGCCTTCAGCAGCTACGCCTATGTCTCCGGCTGGAACGCTGCCTGGGGTCTGTTCAAAGATGTAGAATTGGTAACCACGCAGGGCAGCGTCTTTCTGCTGAGCACCACGCAACTGGAGCGTTGGATCCCGATTTTGGCGGAGATGGAATACTGGGGGATTGGCGAACGCACTGCTGAAGGATTCGGCCAAATCGAAGTTTGCAGTCCGTTCCATCATCATTTCTGGGAGAACCCGCTATGACCTTCGCCACCAGCGAGATCACATCGGAACAAGAGCTCAAGATCCAACGGCAAATCCGGCTGGCCGAAGATGATCTGGTCGCCAGAATTCAAGCCGCCTTGGATAACTTCAGAGGTCTCAACAGATTGGAAGAGGCCCAATATCGCAACCTATTGCACGTGGCAGCTTCCACCGAAAGCTCAGAGGTGATCAAGAACTTTTTGCGCTACCAGGTGGGGCGCGATGACAAGTGGGGGCGGGGCAAAGACTCTTTGGCAGAAGCCATCATCAAAGACATCGACAACTGGATTCATCAAAGGGCTATAGCCATCGCCAGGGAAGCCGGAATTGAAAGAGCATCCCCCAAAGTCAACGAGATCAAAATTGACTTGATTCGGCGCTACCTGGGCTATGGGGCCCGCTACCTCAAGTACAAGCGAGAGGGAGGAGGATCCTAGACCGTGACCTACAGCAGTTTTACCCTTGAGAGAGCCATTTCGACCTTTCAGCTCAGGTCAAGAATCATCCATGGCCTGTTTGCAGAGGTTCCACCGACTGAGTGCTCCGATTACTTGAAAATAACCCTAGATCGCTATCTCGGCTTGGCCACCTCGGTCAACAGCGAAAAAGCCCGCTCCGAGTTTATCATCGCCCCTGTGCTGGGAGAGGTGAAGTACCTATGTCGGGATCAAATCTCGCTGTTTTCCGGCAAGGAATTCAACGTGGATCCCGAGAGGGGGTTGGTGGGCCTATGCGACTACATCATTTGCCTATCCCCTCTCCAACTCTACATTCAAGATCCGGTGGTGATTATCGTTGAGGCCAAAAAAGAAGACTTGATCGGGGGTCTGGGCCAGTGCGTTGCCGGTATGGTGGGGGCACAGGTCTTTAACAAGAACTCCAATTCTCAAGTAGACAGTGTCTATGGAGCAGTAACCTCAGGAACCAACTGGCGATTTGCAAAACTCGAGGGTGACCAACTCTTTATCGATGACAGGGAGTACTTTATCTCAGAAATTGCTCAGATCCTAGGGATCCTCTTGAGTTTTATTAAGGGCTCCGTCTCGCTTCGGGAATGGCAAACCTCTGCAGTACAAGCCTTAACTTGAGCAGCCATTTGAGGGAACAATGTTCGACGTTTTCAAAAACCGCTTGGAAATCACCGGCACCCTCACCACCGTGACCGCTCTGCACATCGGGGTGGGCCGCTCCACCGAACCCATCGGCTCGGATTTGCCGGTTCTCAAGGATGCGCTGGGCCGTCCGCTCATTCCCGGCTCCAGTTTGAAGGGGGCGATGCGCTCTCGCCTGGAAAGTTTCTTGCGGGGCATCAACCCAGAGCTGGCCAGGGATCCCGGCGAATTGACCAGCAGCGAGCAATTTCAGATCATCAACCAAATTAAAAATGACTACAAAGGGGACGATGCGGCTCTGACTCAAAAGCTCATTGAGGCCACCGACTGGGTCTCGCAGGTGTTTGGATCCCCTTGGTTGGCCGGCAAGGTGCAGATCCGAGATTTGCCCGTGGTGCCGGAAGCCTGGTTTGGCCAGTACCAAGAGCGGGATGGCGTGGCCATCGATCGGGATACGGAAACGGCGGCAGATGGCAAGCTGTACGACTTGCAAGTGGTGCCTGCCAGCACCCCCTTCCGGTTTCATGCCGTCGTCGAAAATGCCGAGGAATGGGAACTGGGCCTCTTGGCCATTGGCTTGCACCAATTGGAAACGGAACAGATCCCCCTGGGAGGGGGGCGCTCCCGTGGCTTGGGGGTTGTCCGCCTGCAGATCTCGGCAATCTATTGGTTCGACTCGGAAGGGGATCCAAGACGGCTGCTGGCCTACCTTCAAGAGCTGGTGGCCGGATCCCGACAGCCGCTCAGCCCGGAGCAGGCTGCCGCTTTGCGCCAAGACTGGGTGGAAGCCCTGGTTGCCAAATTAACAACGGCCTCTCAACGGCAATCGGTCGGCCCCCGCCGCTAGCCCTATTTCATGTCAGGAGGGATCCCGATGGTCTTCATGGACTCTACAACGGTTGGCGATACGGTCAGCGTTTTCCACCCCTATCGGTTGACAAACTGGACAGACTGCTTGCCGCCCCAAGCCCCTCAACCAAAAGCTCCTGTTCTGGTGTGAAGGATCCCAGGCTATGCACAAACGCTACGTTAACCATTGCACCCTCTGCCTCACCCTCAAGCCCGATGGCCCTGTTCTCATCAAGGCGGGCAAAGAAGGGGCTGACCCGACGAAGCCGGATATGGAGTTCGTCGAAACCTATCACGGCGGCGGGCGAACGGTCTATTTTCCCGGCAGCTCCCTCAAAGGGGCAATTCGCGCCCATGCGGAGCGCATCGTCCGAACGGTGGGCAGCGACAGACGTCCTGAGGGGGGAGGCTTCAAACTCTGGGCCAGCGATCCCCTCGACCAAAAGGTCAATCAATGGCTGGAAAAAATTGAAGAGCCCCACCAGGTTTACGCCCTTTCTTCCTTTACGGATCAGATGTTCGGCAACACAGCCATCGCCAGCCGGGTCCGCATCGAAGATGCCTATCCCAAGCCGGGAACCCCTCTGCGCCTGGAGGAACGTAATGGGGTGGCCATCGACCGCGTCTTCGGCTCAGTGGCGGTGGGGCCGTTCAGCTATCAAGTGTGCGTAGAGGGATCCTTTCAAACCAAGATCCACCTGAAAAACTTTACCCTGGCCCAACTGGGTCTGCTGGGACTGGCGTTGCGGGATCTGGATGAAGGCTGGTTTGGCATCGGCTTTGCCAAGTCCCGCGGCATGGGCACCGTTCGGGTTGAGTACGAGTGGGCGGTGGTGGACTATCCGGGCTGCCTGGTGGATGAGGCAAACAAGCAGATTCGACTGCTGGGATCCCCCCTGACCTGGCCACAGGGATCCCTGTTGGGGGCGGGCGAATTTTTAACCCCCGAAGAGGCAGGCAAATACGGCTTCCCCAAACCCGATTGCCAAGCGGTGCCGGTGGGAGCGGAGCCAATGCCTTTGGGATTTGGGGCGCGGCTGACCTGGGATCAGACGTCTGAGGCCAAGGTGGAACATCTGCTCGCCACCGCCGTAAACAGTTGGGCCAAACTCCTGCAAGCGGAGGCCAAAGCCGTATGAAACCAGCCTACGTCGCCTCCCTCAAGATTCAAGATGGGGCAGAGTCCTCGCTTTCCCAAGTGCTCTCGGCTTGTTTTTCCACTTCTGAAAAAACCTACTCCTTTCTGCGCTGGCCCCATCGAGTCAGCGGCATTCAGGTGGGGATCCCGGCGGATCCCGTCTGTCCAGAGGGGCAAGTTTTCTCCCAACAAGGGGAACTGCGCTGGAAAAGCACCCCCCACGGCTGGGATCTGCTGTATCTGGGGATCCAAGCTCCCTCGGACTCCTTTATCCCTCTGCCGGGAGAGTGGCGGTGGGAGGATCACGCAGCCGACCTGTACGGATCCCAAAATCGAGAAACCCGCTTTCCCAAGCCCCTCAGCCATCCCCAAGATCTCAAGGTGGGCCAGCGCTACTTCCGAGATGAGCGAACTGCCCGCGTTCACTTTATTGCCCTGATTCCGAGGTGACCATGACCCCCCAAGGCCCTCGCCCATTGCCCAACCAGGCCGCATCTGCAAGATCGTCTGCCGGCAACAGCAGTCGAGGTGGAGGCAAACCAACCGTGTTTCCCAGTGGAGGCAAACCAACCGTGTTTCCCAAACCCTACGAGCTGATCCCGTTTCCCACCCAGCGCCCCACGCTGGAGCGGCCCGCCGGCCACGCCCAGTTCCATCCCGATAGGTTGCACGGCACCCTCTTCCTCACCCTAACGGTGCAGACTGCCGTCCACATCTCCACCGGCCACTTGGCCTTGGGCAGCGATGTCGGGGTGAAAGGGATCCCGGTGCTCAAAACCATGACCACCACTCCCAACGGAAGGCTTAAAATCCAGGGCAGCTCCCTCAAGGGGGCCATCCGGGCCATGTACGAGGCGATCACCAACAGCACCCTTGCGGTGATGACGAGCCGGTACAAAAATCAGATCCCCCCGGAGCGGCACCCCTGCCGCAACAAGGAGCAGCTTTGTCCGGCCAGCCGCGTTTTCGGTGCCCTGAACTGGCAGGGATTGGTGGAGTTCAGGGATGCCATTGCCACCAGTGCCGGATCCGGCGGCGGATCCCTGCCCCCCCTGTACCGTCCACGCCCGGATCAGTGCAAAGCTTATTTTCAGAGGGAAAACGGCAGAGTCATCGGGCGCAAGTTCTACTACACCCACAGAAACGCGTTGCAGAACAGTTCAAGGGGAACGCCCACCCAGCAAGCGATACAAAACACAGTTTTCAAAACCCAAATCCACTTCAAAAACCTCACCCCTGCCGAGCTGGGCACCTTGCTCACGGTTTTGGGGCAGGATCCCAACCATCCCATGCTGCTGAAGGTGGGGGGCGGTAAGCCCGTGGGCCTGGGATCCCTGCAGGTCACCCTCGACAAGATCGAGCGGCCCGGCAACCTAAAAGATCGCTACAGCCGCTACGATCCCCCAGAAGCCGATACCCTGGAAGGAAAACGCCTCCAAGCCTTTGTGCAAGAGCAAATTGGAGCTGCCCAGGGCTACATCTTGCCCGAACAACTCAAGCGATTGGCCGCCATCCTGAGTCCCACTGCTCTGCGCGAGCCGCCCACCGGAGTGTACTGAGGGTTCCCCCATGCTGTCAGACACTGTCGATCTCAGCCCCCAATCTTGGGATCTCGCCCACGGCATCGCCCTGACCTTGGCCAAGGAAAGGGTGGATGTCAACGAGTTGAGCAAATGCGTCGCCTATCTGCGCTCGGTTGCCCATCACCCTGACGCGGGATCCCGCTTTTTCCGATTCACCGGCGAGCTGGTGCGGGAAAATGGCCTATGCCGTACCCAACAAACCAGAAGGTACCATCAGCTCATTGACGAAACCTGCAAAAGGTACTTGCAACCTCTGCAAGACAGGCCGGCGGAGATGCTGCAGATCCTGGGCTGGGCAGCCCGGCTGGCTCGCTACTACAAGGATGGAGGGATCCCCATTGGCGAGATTTCACCACCTCAGGGATCCCAACCCAACGACAACTCCGGTTGCAAGGACTCCGTTCCCCAAGGGGCGGGAAACAAATCCCAGGACGACAGACAACAACAAAACCATCAACACCAACAAGACCAGGCCCAGCATCAGGCCCGCAAAGCCCGCTTCCAGACCGGGCAAAAGCTGAAGGCCACCATCACCAACATCAAGGGCAACGAAGTCACCTTCCAGATTCTGGACACAGACACCAAGCTCACCCAGAAGGAGCCCAAACAGGCGGGATCCCTCTCGGTGGGGCAAGAGGTGCAGGTGGAAGTTCTGGATCTAAAGGAAGATGGCAGAATCCGCAAGGCCAAGCTGCTCTGGGCGCAAAGCGGAACAGAGCCCTCGAAAAGTTTGAGTTAACCGCCTATCATGCAGACCATCATCATGACTGTGGGCACCTCCTTGCTCACCAACCTTGACAAAGACCTGCAGCCGCAGCGCCCCTGGGTGGGACAAAAAAACATCGGGGATCCCCAGCGTGCTCTGGCCTGGATGAAAGAAGCAGACCTGGAATTGATCAGCGCCGAAACCAACACCTACTTGCGGCTGGATCCCACCTCGAATGATGCCTTGATTTTGCTGCACTCAGAAACCCCCGACGGATTGGAGTGTGCCCAGATTTTGAAGCTCTTTTTTGAGCAAGAGCTGGGTCAGCAGCAGGTCTCTTTGGTTCCCCTTCCCGGCATCAACTACGAGCTAGAGGGATCCTCACTGGAGCGGATGGCCGAGCTGTTGAAACAGTTGGCAGAGAGCGCCAGGGGGATCGTCACCTTTGCCGCTACCGGCGGGTTTAAAGCCCAAGCCATGATCATGGCCGTGGTGGGCAGCCAATTGGGGGTCCCGGTTTGCTACATCCATGAGCAATACAAATCCCTGGTCTACTTGCCCTACCTACAGCCGCAAGTTCAGCCCCGGATCCCACGGGCAGATCTCCCCGATTCAGGCCGAGATCGCTCCCAGATCATCCAAATCCGAAGCGATGCCAGCCATCACCGACCCCGCAGTTGGGCCAAAGTGGAAAGACTCCTGCGAGACATTCCCTGGGTGGATCTGGTTCGATACGATCCACACGCCTACGCTGCCCCCAAAAACAGCGTCAAAGCCTCAAACCGCAAAACCGAAGATGGCCGCCACATTCTGTGGATCCACCTCCACGAGAGCCAGGACACCCACCTCGCTGTCAGAGTAGAAACCACCGGCTACACCCCCGAGCACCTAGAGCTGGCTGCCACCGAATTGCGGCAACGCTTGGGCCGTCTGCTTTGAGTGTTTCCATTAATTCCACTTCCCCGAAGGGAAGCGACTCCCGCCGATTATAACCCTTGCCCAGAGCGGGATCCAGGGGCCTAGATCGACAGGGTCTCGTTTAAGGACTCCGTCCCGCTGGCGCGAAAGGACTCCGTCCCGCTGGCGCGAACGGCTGCAATTTCCCCTTATTTTTCTCCGCCGAGGGGCCTGAAACCCTTGCCCAGAGCGGGATCGACCGGGTCAACGGAAGAATCAGGGTTTGAGGCTTGTCGCCGACCCTGTCGCTAACCATGTTGGTGTAGAAATTAACATGGATCCCTGTGTGGAGGTTGCTGGGGAGCTGCTCCTGAGACGCTGAAGTAGGGGGCCAATGGGGCGAAAAAAGGACTCCGTCCCGCTGGCGCGATGAGAGGCTAGGGAGCAACGACATAGCGATCTTGGGAGAGGCGCTCGTTACCCCGATACACGCTCACCTGCAAATGCTGGGGATCCAGCCGGTGCCCCTCTACACGGATGGGTGGGATCCTCAGGGCGTGGCGGGATCCCCGTCCCAGCACGGACACAATCAGGTTTGGGCCGCGGATCTGAACTCGTACGCGCACCGGCCAGGGGAAAGGGTTGCGCAGCTTGAGGTCGGCCAAGCCGTACCAAACGGTGGCATCTAAGCCAGGGGGCACCGACTCTACCTGCCGGTAATGGGGGTGCCTCTCCACCACCTCCAGCCCTGCCAACAGAGCGGCATTGTAAAGGCTAGAGGACACCTGACAGATTCCTCCCCCAACCGAATCCAGGGTTTCGGCCACCATAAACACCGGCGCGGGCACATAGCCTCGTTCCAGGCTGCGCGGCCCCACCACTTGGTTGAAGGAAAAAATCACTTCTGCCTGTTCCTGTGAGCGTGTCGCAGGCATGATGTAAACTCCATCCAGGCTTTGGACGGCTCGGCGAATGTTGTGGAGTTGAGAAGGAGTGCGCTCCTGCAAAGAAGTAACGTATTGGCTTAGGGTTGTTGGCGTGGGATCCGTCCACCACAAGGCCAGAAGGGCCAGTAGCGCCCCCACCAGCACAGCCAACCTCCGCAGGTCAACCCTTCCTCTCACCTCACACCTTGCCCGTCAGAAGGGGTTTCAAGGACTCCGTCCGAGTAGCGCGAGCGGGCAGTTGGCGGGAGCCGGTCGCGACCAGCAGCTCTTGGGCGCGGGTACCTGCCGGCAACGTGCGGGATGGGCGTAGGGCCACCAGAGCAGAGCCTTGGGCATCCACCTGAAAGTCACCACAGTGGAGGAACTCGCCATTATCCAGCTTGAGCCAGAGGGAGTAGCGCTCCCCCGCCACCGGTTGGGGCAGATCCCGTGCGGCCAAGATAACCTCCTGCCAGTCTCCTGGGCGAAACAGCACATTGGCCGTCCCCACCTCCCCCTGCAAATGCACCAGACGGGATCCCGGCTGTTGCAAGAGATGGGATAATGCCCGCACCGATTCTAGCTGGGCCAGTTGCAGTGCTTGCCGCAGTCGCCAGTTGTCTAAGCTGAGCAGAACCAAAATTGCCGCCACCAAGCCTCCCAGCCAGCGCCACCCCACCCCAAAAGCAGGCAGTGGAGAGTGAAGGGGGATGGCCATCTCCTGTTCGCGCAAGCCCATAGCCCCCACCTCTGCCATCACCTGGTCGCGCAAGCTGGCAGGCGGGAGTACTCCTGGCAATCCGTAGGGCAACAATTCCAAGGTTTCTTGCAAGGCTTGCAGTTCGGCCACCAGCCGAGGGTCTTGAGTTAGGCGTGCCTCTAGAGCACTCGCCTGCTCGGGAGACAAGTCCCCCAGCAGATAGCCGGCCAGTTCTTCCCGTTCCTCTGTTAAAGGGGGCGAGGTGGATAAGGACTCCGTCCCGCCGACGCGATAGGACTCCGTCCCGCTGACGCGATCAGACATGGCCATCCCGACACCAGAACTCAACTCCAAACCTAGGACTCCGTCCCGCTAACGCGAAAGGACGCGGTCCCGCTAACGCGAGCAGAAACCCAGAAGGGCGCGCAGGGATCCCCGCAATTTGCAGAGGGCTTGGCGAGAGCGGGTCTTAACCGTCCCCAACGGGATCCCCAATTGGCGAGCAATGTCCGCCTGGCTCAACCCTTGGTAATAGAGCAACTCCAGGATCTGCCGTTGGTTTTCGGGCAATTGGCTGAGGGCCGCTTGCACCGCTTGCCGCCGCTCCTCGATGGAAACCTGCTCAAAAGGGAACCGAGTCTTGCTATCGGCGCTGAGAATGGTCTGCCAGCGTTTCAAAAGAAGTTGGTGGCTGCCCTGAGAACGCAGACGGTCAATGGCCCGCGAGCGGGTCAGGATGCACAAAAAACTGCTCAGGGATCCCCGCCGCTCGCGCGACTCGGACGGAGTCCTTGGATCACAGCCAACCTTGCGCCACAGCTCGACAAACACCTCCTGAGTCAGGTCTTCTGCCTCGGCCACGTGGCCCAGGATCTTGAAGGCCAGCCCATAGACCAAGCCGGCATAGCGATCGTAGAGCGCAGCCAGAGCAGCAGGTTGCCCCGCCTTGAGCGCTTCCATCAGCTCCCAATCGGCGCGGGATGACCAATCTCTCACCCGCTCACGCCAGCGGGACGGAGTCCCTGGTTGCTCACCCATGCTACACCCAGTTTCGCCCCACACAACTAGAGGATAAACCTGCCCGATCGCGCCAGCGGGACGGAGTCCTTAAGTCTACCCCCTCAGCCACGACGGGCCGCCCATTCCAGGCTGAGCAAGGCTGTGTTCACCAGCAAGGCCAGGGATCCCACCGCCAGGGATCCGGCCCAGATCTTGTCGTAGCGACCGGCCTGGGCAATGCCATCGAACAGCAGGGTTCCCAGTCCCCCTGCCCCAAACTTGGCGCCCACGGTGGCAATGGCAATGGCCACAATTGCCGCCAGCCGCAGCCCTGCCAAAACAATGGGCAGCATGAGCGGCACCTGCACCTGCCACCACCGTTGCCAGAGGTTCATCCCCATGCCCTTGGCAGCTTCCAGGATGGCAGGCTCGACCGAGCGCAGGCCCACGCAAAAATGGCGCACCAAGATCACCTGCGTGTAGATCACCATCGCCACCACCACCGAGCGGGCATTGAGGCCAAGCCAGGGCACCAACAAAATGATCAAAGCCAGGCTGGGCACTGTGTACAGGATGCTGAGGATCCCCATGACCGGCAGGGCCAACCAGCGCACGTGGTGAACCAGCAGAGCCAGCGGCACCGCCAGCACCACCGCCATGCCCAAGGTCATCCCCACCATCGCCAGATGCTCTTGGGTGAGCTGCCACATCAGGCCGGGGTGGTTGAGGAGATAGCTCACGCGGATCCCCCCTCCAGCATGGCCAAGCTGCGAATGTGATCCAAGGTCAAAACGCCGATGGCCCGCCCGTCTTCCCACACCGTCAGGGCTGCCGCCCCTGTGCGCAACAGCAGGGACAAGGCTTGCCGCAAAGTGGCCTGGGGCCTCACCATCGCTCCCTCTTGGATTTTGTGGTTGTGAGGGATCCGGGCCATCGCCGTTTCTACCCGCAGCACACTCAACTGCCGCACCATGTCATCTGCCCCCAGCAGTTCCCTGACAAAGGGAGTAGCCGGTTGGGTGAGCAGCCGAAAGGGAGTATCGAACTGCACCACCCGCCCCTTCTGCATCACCAAAATGCGATCCGCCAGGCGCAGCGCCTCCTCCACATCGTGGGAGACGAACAGGATGGTTTTTTTCAATTGCCGTTGCAGGCGCAGGATCTCCTCTTGCAGCTTGCTGCGGGTAATGGCATCGATGGCCCCAAAGGGCTCGTCCATCAGCAGCAGCCCTGGATCCCCGGCCAGCGCCCGAGCCAGACCGACCCGCTGTTGTTGTCCACCCGACAGTTGGGCAGGGTAGCGGTGGCGGTACTCGTGGGGGGGCAAATTAACCAAGCTGAGCAGCTCGTCCACCCGCTCGCGGATGCGCTCCTTCGGCCACCCCAAAAGTCGCGGCACTACCGCCACATTCTGGGCCACCGTCATGTGGGGAAACAGCCCCGATTGCTGGATAACATAGCCGATCCGCTGCCGCAGAGCCGTGATGGGAAACTGGCGGATATCCCGCCCGTCCAAGCGAATCTGCCCCTGGGTGGGATCCAGCAAGCGATTCACCATTTTCAGAAGGGTGGTTTTGCCGCAGCCAGAAGGCCCCAAAATGACCACCAACTGGCCCGATTCTATGGAAAAACTGCACTCCTCCACAGCCGGCTGGGAACTGTGGGGAAAGCGCAGCGATACCCGCTCGAACTCGACGGTGCTCACCTCAGGGTCTCATGCAACAGGCAAGGTTATTTCTTGAGAATGCCGGCTTCCACCAAGAAAGTTCTGGCCACCTCCGCCGGCTCCTTGCGGTTGCCGCTCACCTCGTAGTTCAACCGCTGCATCACCTCGTCCGTCAGCAGGGGGGAAAGGGCATTTAAGGCAGCGGCAATGCCGGGGTTGGCCTCTAGGGTGTCCTTGCGCACCACCGGCGCCACCTGGTAGGGGGGGAAAAGCTGCTTGTCATCCTCCAGCAGCACCAGGTCAAAGGCGGCAATTTCTCCATCGGTGCCGAAGGCCACTGCCACATCCGCTTCCCCATTGACCAAGCCCTGGTAGCGGAGGCCGGGATCCACTGCTTTGTAGGCCTTGAGCCGGAAATTACCGTAGACGGCTTGGATCCCAGGTAGGCCATCCTCGCGGGCTTGAAACTCCGGCGGCCCGATCATCACCAGCTCGCCCGCTTTGGCCACCATGTCCGAGATGGTGGCAATGCCCAGCTCAGCCGCTCTGGCGCGGGTCATGGCCAGGGCCTGGGTGTTGTTCAGGGGGGCGGGATCCAGCCAAATCAGTTGGAACTGGCTCTCGTACTCGCGGGCCACCGTCGCGTACACCTCTGCCGGGTCGCCGCTGCTGGGCAACTTGAGCACTGTCAGCAGGCCAGTGCCGGTGTACTCGGGGTAGAGATCGATCTCGCCGCTCAACAAGCCCGCATGGGCTACCGGTGTTCCGCCCAGGTTGAGCTTGCGCTCCACCGTGAACCCTGCCGCCTCCAGGGCTAAGGCGTACATTTCCCCCAAAATAAACTGCTCGGTAAAGTCCTTGGAGCCGAAGGTAATGGGCTTGGCGAGGCCCCCTAAGGACTCCGTCCCGCTGGCGCGATGGGGAGTGAGAACAAGAGCTGCCAGCCCCGACAGGGCCAGCAAAGCCAAGCGACGAGTGGTTTTCAGCATAGGCAAGGGGAGAAGGGATCCCAGGCTAATGACAAGAGGCCCTGCCGAGAGCGTTCCGGCCTGGGCCAGGAAGTTTCGACTGTTAAGTCACCATTAAACCATTATTTTCCCTGAGCCGTAACTGCAAGAACCAACCGTAGAGATCGCCAGTACGGTCACTGCAAGTTGGTTTGAAATAGCCCAAGTGTAAGGACTCCGTCCCGCTGGCGCGAAAGGACTCCGTCCCGCTGGCGCGAAAGGACTCCGTCCCGCTGGCGCGATCAGCACCGCCCCAGCCCCTCTCCCAGGGGAAGAGGGAAGTTCACCCCCATTGAGAACAACCCTGCTGTGTCGCTGGGGTCTCGGAGGGGTGGTGAACAACGTCCAATCGCGCCAGCGGGACGGAGTCCTTTCAGCCTCCGCTGGGGGCCGGGAAAGAGCCTGTTACCGCGCGGATCTTCTGTCGCCGCCCGGCTCGCTCGATCTCCAGCTCCAGGGTGCTGCCCACCTCAGTGCGCTCCACCTCCTGTTGCACCTGATCGGCTGTGGTTACGGCACGACCATTGATGGAGAGAATGACATCCCCAGACCGCAGCCCTGCCCGTTCCGCTGGGGATCCCTGGATGACTTCGCCAATCAGTACACCCTGATCCACCGTTATCAAAATGCGGCTATTGGGATCCTGGTTGAGGCGCTCCTTCAGCTCTGGAGTCAGCGTGAGCATGCGGATGCCCAGGTAGGGGTGATCCACCTTGCCGCGAGTGATCAACTGATTGGCCACCCGCTGGGCCGTCTCAATGGGGATGGCGAAGCCCAACCCTTGCGCTCCCTGGATGATGGCGGTGTTCACCCCTATCACCTCCCCTTGAGCGTTGAGCAGCGGGCCGCCGGAGTTGCCGGGGTTAATGGCCGCATCCGTTTGGATAAAAGATACCCGCTTGTCAGGCACCCGAATCTCCCCGCTGGAACGGCCCAAAGCGCTGATGATCCCAGCCGTAACGGTGTTATCCAAACCCAGGGGGTTGCCGATGGCAATGGCCCACTGGCCCGGCTCCAGGGTTTCCGAGCGCCCCAGCTTCACGGTCGGCAGGTTCTGGGCGTTGATCTTCACCACGGCGATGTCCGTAACCGGATCCGAACCGATTACCTGCCCATCAAAGCTGCGGGTATCCTTGAGCGTCACCGTTACCTTGTCGGATCCCTCGACCACATGGGCATTGGTGATGATCTGGCCGTCTGGGCTGATGATGAACCCAGAGCCGGTTCCCTGCTGTCGCCGCTGCCGAGGGATGGAAGGGATCGCTTGGCCAAAGAAATCCCGGAAAAAGGGATCGCTGAAAAACTCCTCCGGAAAAGGGGCAGGGGCGCGCACCGTCCGCTCAGCATCGATGCGAACCACCGCCGGCCCCACCTTTTGCGCCACATCGGCGATGAAATTCAGGTTCAGTTGGGGCGGGGTTGCCGTCGTCTGGGCAGATACCCCCTTGCCCCCCATCAGAGCTGCTCCCAGCCCAATGCCCAGCAGCACCAGCAGCACCGACGAGAGAAGAGACTTCCAAGTGGAGATGGCAAAAGGCTGGAAAGAGGATTGAGCAGGTTGGGCGGAAGCTTCTGACCCGGGAGAGGGCTGGCCCGGCATGGATGTGCTGCGCTTCATAGCTACAAGAAGAGGGTTGGGATGCTGCAAGACTTCGGCCCCACGCAGGGGGAGAAACCTAGGGCCTAATCTAACATGGACAGCAGGGATCCCAGAGTGGGCAACCCTAGCGTTTTTCCGTACTTCTATCTGGAGCGAAGAGCAGCGGAATCTGCTCACCTGAGGTAGCCCATTTCCATTCAGTTGGCTTTGATCAAGATAGGTAAAAGATAGGTAAGGCCCGAAAGGCTCCCGGTTTTGTCCGGTTTGCAGCTAGCGTAGGAATGATGAATGGGGGTAAGACCATGACCAACCCAGCCAGCCGCCTGTTGGCTCCTCTGCTTGGCGGATTGCTCTCAGCGCAGATGGCCGCCCCAGTTTTGGCCCAAATGGGGCCCTTGCCACCACCGCCTGCCGGTGAGGGATGGCGTCCTGTGAATCCTCGCCCCCTTCCCCCTGGCCCTCAACCCCTGCAACCTGGCCAGCCCTTTCAACTGCAAACCACGTTGCTATTGCGCTCTGGGGATCTGATCCAGGCGGTGCATCGCTCCCCAGAAACCCTCTTGATTGCCCCTGGGGAAACCCGCGCCGTCAGCCTTAGCTTGGATACCCCTCTGCGGGACATCTACGGCAACATGGTCGTCCCGGCGGGGGCTGTTTTGGAAGGCCAATTTCAGCCGGTGAGCGGCGGCACCCAGTTTGTTTCGCGGGCTTTGATTTTCAACGGCCAATCCTACCCCCTCTACGCTCAGAGCCAGGTTATCCCGCTGCGCAAGGATCCCCGCCACACTTCCGGGGAAGCGATTGTGCAAGATGCCTTGATTGGGGCAGCTGCGGGGGCCATCTTGGGAGGCTTGTTCGGCGACCGCGTGATCTCGACGGAGAAAGTGCTGGGTGGAGCGGCGGCAGGGGCTGTCATCGGCAATGTAACGGCGCCGGAAGTGGCGGTGATCGACGCCAATGCCAACTTGACGCTGACGGTCACCCAAGATTTTCAGCCCTACCTGCCCTAGCGAGCTTCTGAAAACAGCTCTGGCCAGGGATCCCTTTCTAGGGACTGGCCGTGAGCCGATCCAAAATCTCGTCGTGGGAGAGGCCCTTGCGCACCCATTCCTCGCAGTGGTGCAGCCGCTGAGCCGTGCCGATGAGGAAGCGGTTGAGGTCGGCCCCCAGGGATTCGCAGGTGGTCTGTACGCAGATGAGATCCCGCCCCGAAAGCAATGAGAAGAGGCTGGCCAGCATTCCCGCCTCTAGGTATCCGGCAGGCTCTTGCCGTGTAGAAGCTTCCTCCAGGTTGAAGCTGGCGCGAGCGGCCAGGGCAAACCCGGAATGGCGGATCCCGGCTTGAACCAAGCCGTGGTCAGCAGCGGAAAAGTCCAGCTCCAGGCGTCCCCAACCGTGGGTGGCCCAGAGGTCGCTGAGGGCATCCAGGAAGATCCCCATCGGCAATTCCTGCAGCGGCTGCTGGTAGTAGCCGGAAAGCTCGTCTTCAACACGGCGGAAAAATGCCTCTCCCCAATCGCGGCCACAGTTGTAGAGAATGACGCGGGTGGCTTGGCCAGTTTCATAGCGCAGGCCGGAGTAGAGAGCTTCCAGCAGGGGCATGGGAAAGGCCGCCAAGCGGTATCCTCCGCGGCTGTACAGCAGTCCGGTGTGGATGTCAGGGCGGATGTAGTAGGCAGGGCTAAAGCAGTGCCCAGGCAAGATCTGGTCTTGCAGAATCTCTTGCAGGGAGATCATGGCTATTCTCGCAGTCAGGTGGACAAGAGGGCGGGGATGGATAGATTGGGGAGCGGCTGGAATTTTTGGCGTGAGGGAATGAATGATTAAGGAGTGAGCTGTATAAGCTGTATACAGTAAATCGGGAGAAGGAGGTCGCTATCGGAGGGCGCAGGGAACTTTGGTGAATAGATTGAGGGCGAATGGACCTAGTTAACCAGCATGGATTTGGCCAAAAGCAGATAAGGACGGATCATCTCGCTCTCTTCTGCCCCAAAGATGTAGGTCAGGGAGTCGAGCATTAACTTGTAGGCAGGCTGGCATTGGTCGCGCATCTTGAACGATTTCAGGATCGTCTCCAGCCAGTAGAGCAATTTATCCCTCAGGTAGTCTTCGTCGTTGAGCAGCATGGCCATGCAGCAGTAGCGCCACACCATGCTCAGATCCCGGCGGCAGCGCTCCCAGGCCAGGTGACCATGCTGGCGGATTAAATTCGGCATCATCGGCTGAAACTTCTCCATCACCCGATCCAGCAGCTCTTGTTCTTTGGCCTGCAGAACCTGGTAAAGGCGGACCCGCTTCGGGATCCCTTCCACGTAGGCGTGTAGAGTTTTCAACTCGTCCGGGCGCAGATAGCGGCCTTCGCTTTGTTGCATCAGCTCGGCAACCCTTGAATTCATAGATAGAGCCTCCTTCAGTGGGCTTCACACAAACATTTCCGCCAAGGTGAGAGCCCTCTCCGGCGGAACTGTGGGCAGGTCAACCTCCATCTCAGAAGAAGAAGGGGAAGGAGATTGGGCCTGAGAAGTTGCGCAGACAGCTTGTAGCTCTTGCCAGTAGGGGGCAAGCAAACCCTGCTGATCCGCTGGCAGGGATCCCTGAACCACTGCCCGTAGCTGAGCGAGCGCTTGCGGCAACCCTAGGTACTGTTCCATCGCACCAAGAGTTACCTGCTGCACAGGGGTGGGATCCCCCAGCAACAGACTCAGGCCCAGGGAGCGCAAACAAAAGGCCAATTGACGAGCCAAGAGGCGCTGAGCCGGGGTTAGAGAAGGTTCTGCCCCCTCTCTGGCGGGATTGCTGCTGAGCAACGCTGTCGCGACGGGGGTTGGCCCCTGCTGTTGCCAAACCTTTTGGATCCAGGTCAGCTCTTGCTGTTGTAAGACTTGGTAGAGCTCCAGCCGTTCTTCAAAAGAGAGCGAGTAACGAATCAGGTCTTGCAGATCGTCGGGTGTTAGGTAACCCCCTTCTCGATCGGCAATGCGCTCCGGCCAAGAGTGAAGGTCATCCATGGGTGAAGTCTCCTTAAAAACAGAGGGCAAAACAAAACCGAGATCCCTGAACAAACCAGAGCTAGAGCAAAGCTCCGCCAAACAAAGCGGCAAAATCCTCAAGAGTAAAGGGATCCTCTGCCGGCAATTCCGGCAGCGGCTCTGAGCGTGGGCAGATGCCCGACCAATTGAAGCCGGCAAAAAACTGTCCCACCGATTGGGCAAAGAGCATGGGGGACTGCGGCGGCGGCTCTTGAGCAAAGGGAGCCTTGGCCGGGGGTCGGTTATCCCAGTTCAACCCCTGCAAAAAGACCGCCAGCGGCTGGGTTAAGTCCAGATCGGTGTCTAAGTTGAAGGTGACCATGGGCGTTTCTCCAAAGTGTCGAGGGATCCCAGAGAGCCTTCAAAAGCCACAAGCAAGCCTCACAACTGGTGCAAACGCTGCTCGATCTCGCGGGCGCTGGCCCCTTCGGTGATCCAAAAATTGGCGGCATCAATGCGTTCTTTCCCGCCCAACAGGAACTTGCAGTAGGTTTCCCCCATGGCGTAGCACTGGATCTCGATGCAGGCCAGCTCGCGGGAAGTCATAGCGGTGAAAAACCCGGCAAATAGCCCGGCATAGAGATGACAAACCGGCTTGCCCACATCCCCAAGGGTGCGAGCCACCATCGAGTCAAACAAGTTGATAAACAGGAAGCCTTTTTGTTTGGATTCGGTTTCCACCTCCCACTTGCCCCAGCCCTGAGCCGTAAAAGGCCACCACCAAGTCTCCAGCAAAAACAAAAGGTTGGACTGTTTTACGCCAATCCCATACTCCCGCTCGTACCACTCGGAGAAGTGCTTGGCATCGCGGATGCCCCAATCTCTGCCAATCGTGTACATCACCGCCGCCGAAGCATCTCCCACTTCCCGTTCCAGGCCTGTTTGCAAGCCCACAATAAAGTCTTCGCTGAGCAGGAGATTTTGTGTGTTGTTCCAGTCGATGATCGTGCCCTGATCTCGGTTGAAGCGGAAGAAATCGCGGTAACTGTAGTGGGCATGCTTGTCGCGGCCCACAGGCATGGTGACTGCAGGACGGGGATCCGGTCGAGATGTGGTGGCCATGGCGCTCTCCTGATAAAAAATGGATAATTCTAGATTGCAAAGCAACAGGATTTGGTGGGATTTGTAGGGATCAACTGGGCCAGACAATGCCAATGAGTCAACAAAATGAATGGCTAAGCATTCGATAAACTTGGTCAGCTATCTGAGGGATCCAACATTGTTCAACTCTTGTTTGATTGTTTATAAAACAACACCTGCCGAGCTCAAGGGATCCCTGAATATCGACAATCCATCAAACTTCCCGAGTTTGGGCCAGCGTATTGCCAATGATGCGGAAGTCCTCATTTTCTAGCTGCTTAACAGTAGAGCGAGTGATGATCTTGCCCTGCTCCACCAAAACCTTCCCCGTCCGTGGGTGCAGCAGGTCTTGTTCGGCCCGCCGACCGATGAGCACTTCGATATCCCTCAGCGAGTTCACGTACATCCCCGGCGGCAGCTCCACCACTACGCCATCGGAAACCACCCGCGCCTGACAGGCCAGCCGGGAATTGCTGCGGGCGCTGGTAATGGTCTCCAGAGTCTTGGCCTCGCGGGGGGTGATGGGAGTGAGACTATCCATCCCCTCTTTCACGTAAACATGACAGGTGGCACAGATGCCGCGACCACTACATTCCCGCGAGACATGCAGCTCCTCCGACAAAATAGCCGACAGAAGATTGCTGTAGGTATCGACCTCTGAGACGCGAGATAAAGGCTCTAGCCGGATTTGTTTAACCATAGATGGGATCCAAACGCTAAGGGCAGGCAAGAAACCCCGGCGGGCAAGATCTACTGTAAAAGCAACGCAAACAAATCACAACAATTAACTCCCTTCCCTGCAGTCCTTCTGCAGGTCTACGGCAACACCTGATTTCCCAGTCGATTAAAGTTAAATGTAGGTCACCTCAGATGATGAGTCCCGCACAAGCAACTCTGGGGAAGGCTATATTCTTTACTTTATTTTGGATTTGGATGAGGTCATCTTGGATGAAAATGTCATAATCCTTAACTACGGATAAACACGGAATTTTTTTATCGGCTAGAAAGTTACAAAGTGAAATCACGTAAATTGGAGAAAATGACAATCCTTTCGTAAATATTTATCGCAGATCTCCCCCGGTCGTTCTGTCGGCAAGGTAAATCTTAAGTAGAACCTTCACGGTCTTTTATTGGCAATTTTGTTACAGAAGGATGTGCTGAAGTTTGCCGTAAAAGCGTATCGAGCCATTTGCTATTCCCTTCATAATTTCTTTAAAGTAGTCCCCCATTTTGTCTGTAAATCGATCTTTTCTGTTTTTGTTGGCTTCGTCGATTGGGAGCTAGGGTTATGGAATCGCGCCAGCGCCGGCAGGATCCGCAAACGTTGCAAAACCTGTTGCGGGCTGCCTACCAACAGCTTTTGGAACGCCAGCCCTACCAGCACGAGAAAACAGGAGAGCTGGAGAAAATCGAGCAGGACTTCTTGCGGGGGCGGATCGGGATTAAGCGCTTGGTTCGCCAGATTGGGGGATCCCGGCTCTACCGGCAACTCTTTTTCAGTGCCGGCTGCAACACCCGCTGTGTAGAGCAGGGCTTCAAGCACTTTTTGGGACGGGCCCCGGCCAGCAAGGAGGAGGTGGCCGCCTACCACGACATTTTGGTGCACCAGGGCTTGCAGGCCATGGTCAATGCCTTTATCGACTCGGAGGAGTACCGCCACCAGTTCGGCAACGACCATCTGCCCCACCCCCGCCAACGGCTGAGCGGCCACCCACCTTTGGCCTACTTGCTGACAAACCAAATGCACCGGCGCCATGAGCTGGGGATGCAGGGATCCCCGCTTTTGCACAGTTTGGCGGCGATGGAAGTGGGGATCCCTTAGGCAGTGGGGCCGGGGAGGAAGTCGAGGGTATAGGCTTGGCGAACCTCCAGACCCGCTGCGCCGATCCCCAGGGCCACCATCTCCTGAAAGTAGGTTTGCCAGCGCTGGTGGGTCATGGCGCCGATCCCCAGCGTGGCGGCATCTCCACTGGTGAGAAGGCCGTAGTCTTTTAGGGCTTGGTGGGCGTAGGCCAGGAGGGCCTCGCTCATGTTGGGGTTGTCTTGGCGGATGAGGCGATTGCCGGGGCGGGGATCCTCTAGGTAGCTCTGCCAGCCCTGGATGGAGGCAGCTACAAATTTTCGCACCTGCTCCGGGTGCTGTTCGGCAAAGGGGCGGGTGGTCTCCAGGGTGGTGGCGTAGGGGGAATAGCCGTAGTCGGCCAGCAGAAAAACGACGGGATCAAAGCCCCCCTCCTGGCGCACGCGGAAGGGCTCGGAGGTCACATAGCCCTGCTGGGCAGAAGACTTGTCCAGCAAGAAGGGCGTGAGGCTGAGGTTGTAGGGGCGCTTCTGCTCGTCGGTAAAGCCAAATTTGGCCCGCAAAAAAGGCCAGTAGGTGAGGTTGGCCCCCGGTGACACCCAGATGGGCTTGCCCCGCAGGTCTTCCAGGCGCTCGATGCCCACCCCTGGATGGGCCAAGAGACACTGGGGATCCTTCTGGAAAAAGGCGGCCACGGTGAGAACAGGGATCCCAGCTTGCAGAGCCGCCAGAGCGTCGGGGCTGCCGCCGAGCACAAAATCTGCCGCTCCCCCGGCTAGCAGTTGCAGCACGTTAACCGCCGTTCCCCCCATGCGGATTTCCACCTGCAGACCGTAGTCGGCGTAGATGCCGGTGGCCAGGGCTTGGTAAAAGCCGCCGTGTTCGGCCTGGGCGTACCAGTTAGTGACCAGTCGCAAGGGCCGGGATCTGGCCGAAGAGGGGCGGGAGCCCGCTCCTACTGCTAGCAGAGCAGCTCCACTGGCCAAAAAACGCCGCCGCGGCCAAGGCTCTGGAGTTACACCGGACATAGGCAGGGATCCTCAGGCGGCCACGCTTTCAGTATCTCGCAAGTAGACCAGTTTTTCCTCAGGCTGGCCACCCCTTGGAAGAGGAGCTGTTGGGAGGCGTCTTCGATTTATATTTGCAAAGCAAGCGGGATCCCCTTCTTACAAGGGGCAAGATCGACATTCCAAGGGGTAGGGCATGGGCAAGGTGTATCTAGTGGGGGCAGGGCTGGGCGGGCGGGCGGGCCTGACGCAGGGAGCACTGGAGATCCTACGGCAGGCTGAGGCTATCTGGATCGACGAGCTGGTGGATGAGCGTTTGCTGGCGGAGTTACCCTCTCAGGCGCAGGTGTGGCGGCGCTCTGGGCCAGGAAGCCTCCAGGAGGGCATCCATTGGCTCATCCAGCGCTGCCGAGAAGGCAAACAGGTGGTTCACCTCAAGTCAGGGGATCCCTTGATCTTTGGCCGCGCTCGCGAGGAGATCCAAGCCCTTAGGGAGGCGGGCTGTCCCTTTGAGATTTGGCCGGGGTTGTCGTCGGCCCTGGCTGGCCCCCTCTGGGCAGGGATCCCCCTGACCGATAAGCACTTAAGCCGCGTTTTTGCCGTGCTGACTGCCCACGATCTAGAGGCCTTGCCCTGGAGCGCCCTGGCCCAGTTGGATACTTTGGTGATTTTGATGGGATCCCGGCAGCGACAGCACATTGGCGCACGGCTAGTGGAGTCTGGGATCCCGGCAGACCGACCGGTGGCCTTGATCTGGGGGGCGGGGCAAGCAGAGCAACAGGTGTGGGTAGGCACCTTGGCGGAGCTGCAGCAGGAGGCGGGTCAGGCGAAGTTGCCGGGTCTGCTGGTGGTCGGGGAGGTGATCCGGTTGCGGCAGGACTTTTTGCCGGGGATCCCACCCTTGCCGCCACCGGCTCCTTTGGCAGGCAAGACGGTGCTGGTTACCCGTTCTGAGGGGCAATCACCAGCTTTTTGTGAGTTGCTGCAGGCCCAGGGGGCGCGGGTGCTGGAGATGCCGACCCTGGTGATCCAGCCGCCCACGAGCTGGGATCCCTTGGATACAGCCATTGCCAACCTGGAACAATTCGACTGGCTGCTGCTGACCTCTGCCAATGGAGTGCAGGCTTTCTTTGAGCGGCTGCAGCGGCAGGGGCGAGATAGCCGAGCACTCCACTCCCTGCAAGTGGCGGTGGTGGGATCCAAGACCGCTTCCGTGCTCGCCCAGTACGGCATCCATCCCGATCTCATGCCCCAAGAGTTTGTGGCCGAGGCCCTGCTTCAAGTTTGGCCGGAGCCGATCTCAGGGCAGCGCATCCTCTTTCCCCGCGTTGAGTCAGGAGGGCGGGAGGAGCTGGTACAGGGGTTGCGGCAGCGAGGAGCAGAGGTGGTGGAGGTGGCCGCCTATCAGTCCGCCTGTCCAGCAGCAGCGGATCCCCAGGTCCTGGAAGCTCTTAAAGCCCACCAGGTGGACATCCTCACCTTTGCCAGCTCCAAGACAGTACAGCATTTTGCCCACTTGATCCAGCAGGCAGGGCTAGGCCCTGAGATCTGGGATCCACCCGTGCAGATTGCCGCCATTGGCCCCAAGACGGCCGCAACCTGCAAGGCTGCATTTGGTCGAGTGGACATCGCAGCCCAGGAGTATACTTTGGAAGGATTGGTGGAAGCCCTCATCCAAGCGACCAACCGTTCTACCTAGCCTTTTCAGGCCGTTCGCGGTAGCGGTGCAGAGTACCCAGGTGCTCCTCATAGTGAGCCCCCATCAGCCAAACGGAACTCTCCTGGCCCGGTATCCCAATAGATACACCCAGACACCATGTGGCAGACGGCCAAGCTCTACGAAGACATTCTTTACGAAAAAACGGATGGCATTGCCAAGATCACCATCAACCGTCCCCACAAGCGCAACGCCTTCCGCCCCAAGACCATTGCCGAGCTGATTGATGCGTTTGCCGATGTGCGAGAGGATCCCAGGATTGGAGTAGTGCTCTTAACAGGCGCCGGGCCCCATACCGATGGGAAGTACGCCTTCTGCGCCGGCGGGGATCAAAGCGTACGGGGCGAGGCCGGTTACCTGGATGAGGCCGGGATCCCTCGTCTCAATGTGCTGGATCTGCAGCGCATCATCCGCTCTTTGCCCAAGGTGGTGATTGCCCTAGTGGCAGGCTACGCCATTGGGGGTGGCCATGTTTTGCATCTCATCTGCGACCTGACCATTGCCGCCGATAATGCCATCTTTGGGCAAACCGGCCCTAGGGTGGGCAGCTTCGATGGGGGCTTTGGGGCCGCCTACCTGGCGCGAGTGGTGGGGCAAAAAAAAGCCCGCGAGATTTGGTTCCTCTGCCGCCAATACACCGCAGCCCAAGCCCTAGAGATGGGTCTGGTCAATGCCGTGGTGCCAGTGGAAGAGCTAGAAGCTGAAGGGATCCGCTGGGCGCAAGAAATTCTCCAGCACAGCCCCTTAGCCATCCGCTGCCTCAAAGCCGCCTTCAACGCCGACTGCGATGGGCAGGTGGGGCTGCAGGAGCTGGCCGGAGATGCGACGTTGCTGTTCTACATGACCGAAGAAGCTGCTGAGGGCAAACGCGCCTTTTTGGAAAAGCGCCCACCTAACTTTCGCCAGTTTCCCTGGCTGCCATAGTTTGTTTGTTTTCATTAAATTCCACTTCCCCGAAGGGAAGCGACCTGTAGGGCTGGGCTTTACCTCAAACTCAAGCAGCAGCACCACCTGACGGAAATACCGCTGTCGATATTCCGCCAGGAAATATGCAGCCCGAGGTCTGTCAAAATCAGCGGGTAGCTCCAGCGCTGCTATATCCAACGGTTGCCCCACCAGAGCGTACCCCAGAGATGCAAAGAGACCAGCCACCTCAGCAACCGATCGGATCCCTCGAATGTCTTCCACATCCAGTTGAGTAGCCATTGCCGCACTCCGGTGATCTGTGGCGGTAGTGTCGCGTATTTTGTGGGTTAAGCATGGAGGGCGGAATGGACCGAGAGGAGCTCAAGAGGTTGACCAAGGAGGAGATCAGCCGGCGCATCCGGGAAGGGGTCAAGGCCGTCATTGAGCAGGTGTTGGAAGAAGAGATGACCGAGCACCTGGCTGCGGGTTACCGTGAGCGCACCGAAAGCCGCCGCGGGGAGCGGAACGGCTACTACACCCGGGACCTCATCACGCCGGCGGGCAGGATCGCCCAGCTCCGGGTACCCCGGGACCGGGAGGGGACTTTCCTGACCGAGGGCTTTGAGCGGTACAAGCGGATGACCGGGGAGGTAGAAGAGGCGGTGCTGGAGATGTACCTGCAAGGGGTCTCCACCCGCAAGGTAGCGGCTATCACGGAGGGCCTGTCCCGGGTGCGCATCGGTAAGGACGCGGTCTCCAGGGTAGCCCAGCGCCTGGAGGAGGAACTCTCCGCCTGGCGCGGCCGGCCTTTGGAGCTGGCCTACCCCTACCTCTACCTGGACGCGGCCTACTTCAAGGTGAACTGGGGCGGGCGGGTGGTGGACCTGGCCCTTCTGGTGGCGGTGGGGGTGAACGCGGAGGGCTACCGGGAGGTGCTGGTGGTGGAGCCGGCGGGCGGGGAGCGGAAGGAGGCCTGGAGGAACCTCCTGAAGGGCCTGGTGGAGCGGGGGCTTCGGGGGGTGAGGCTGGTCATTTCCGACGACCACCCTTCCATCCGCCAAGCGGTGATGGCGGAGCTTCCTGGGGCCAGCTGGCAGCGGTGCGTGGTGCACTTTATGCGGAACGTTTTAGCTCATGTGCCGCAGTCGGAGCGGGGCGTGGTGGCCGAGGAGCTCCAGGAGGTGTTTGTGGCGCGGCGGCGGGGCACGGCGGAATCTCTGGCCCGGGGGTTCGTTGAGCGCTACCGGGACCGGTTTAAGCGGGCGGTGGAGGTGTTTACCCAGGGTCTGGGGGAGGCCCTGACCTACCTGGACTTTCCCAGCGGCCACCAGAGGCACATTAAGAGCACGAATGTGCTGGAGCGGCTTATCCGTGAGGTGAAGCGGCGGACCAGGGTGGTTGGGGTCTTCCCCGGCGAGGGGAGCCTGGTGAATCTGGCCACGGTGGTGATGCTGAGGGCCACGGAGGACTGGGCTTTCCGGCGTTACCTGGACATGGGCCCGCTTTGGGCCGTGGAAGAAAAACCCACAAAAATCGCGACTTGACATGCCGGTGCCTGGGGGGAACAATGGAGGAGCTCTTCTCTTCCTGCCGGGCTTCCCGGAGGGGCTGGTGCGCTTCAGCTACAACACCAACCGGGGGAAGCGCCCGTGGGCTCTCCTCGGGGGCACGGAAGGGCCCTACGCCCTGAACCTGGAGGTAAACTGTGACCTTGTTTTCAAGGACCCCGAAGGGCGGGTCTACGCCTACGGGAGCAGCACGGATGGCCGCGGCCTGGTGGTCCGCCTGCGCTAGCCTGGCCCTGGCGCAGGACCTCCTCCAGGAGCCGGCCTCTCCCGGGGGAGCCCCGGGGCTTCCCCTTTCCCTCCTGGCCCTGGGCTACCTCCTCCTCTTCCTCTTCGCCCGCACGTACCTTATCGCCTGCCCCTCCCGGGCCCTGGCCCGGGCCCAGCTGGAGGGGCTTTGGGCCGAGCACGTGGAGGGGTGGGAAGAGGGTCAGGAGGACGACCAGAAGAAGCGGGACGCCCGGGAGGACACCAAGGAGTGCCTGCAAAAGGCTCGGGATCTTCTGGAAGGGCGGGGCTTCTGGGACCAGATTGGGGCACTTCTTTCCCTCCTCCTCTGGAACGGCGAGCGGGAGATGGAGGCCTGGGCCCTGATGCACCGGGCCGAGCGGCGGGCGGCGGCCCTGAGGAGTGATGAGGAGGTGAGGGCCCGCCTGGTGCGGGGCCTGGGGGAGCTCGGGGTGTTCTCGGAGGAGGAAAGGGCGCTTTGGCAGAAACAGCTTCCTGGTCGAGGCTGAGGTAGCAATCCTGTTGGGACACATAGAGTGTTCTACCCATGAGGCCACTCCCAGAAGCCTAAAATTGAAGCTGAGGTGGGAACAAAACGGGGTCTTCTTCAAGTTAAAAGTCAGGCCCAAAAATGCTGTAAGGGAAGATGCGAATGGCGAAAAAGCAGAGCAGGGTTTCTGGTGTGGGATCCGTTCGTGACGGTGCGCTCCTGATGAAAGATCTGCAAACCCTGAGACACTACGGCATCCTTGGGGATCTGGTGTATCGGTGGGGCTACTATCTCGGCTCTAGCACCATGACCGAAGTGGAGTCCAACGCCGCCCTCAGCGAGGGGATCCCAAAGCCCAAGAGGTCTTTCAGGCCCAAAAGCCGCGGTTCGGTTGACGCAGACGAGACAGAGCAAATCAGGGCACTGAAGGTCTCACTCTGGCAAACGAGCAAAGCTGACCCCTCGGTAGTAGTAGGCCAAAATTTGGCGGTAAGTCCAGCCTCGGCGGGCCAATTCTTGGGCGCCCCACTGGCTCATGCCAATGCCATGCCCAAACTTGGGATAGGGGCTGACATCCGGTAAGCTCATCAAATAAGGGATCCCACTCACCCCGACGGTTTGGCCGCCGCTGCTGGCGCTGTACATGGCATTGACAAACTGACCCCCATACACCATGACCACACCACGGGTGGCTTGTGTTGCTTCCAGGGCGGCTGCCGACCGCTGGAAAAGCCCTCGGTACACCTGGGAGCGAGTATCGCTAAACACATCAAACCAACCTCGGGAATTGCGATGGTAAAGAACGTAGCTGCGGGCTGCCACCGCTTGCGCCTTCAGGGCTTCTGGGAAGAACCGGGATCCCATTTCTGCATCCACCACACTGGCCACATAGTCTTCTAGATCCACGTAGTTGATGGCCATCACCATGTTGTAGCCAGTCAAGAGCACCTTGCCGGAGTACCAGCGGCCATTCACTGCCACCAGGCCACCCTCCTGAGGTTCGATGAACAGCACCGGGTCAACCACCCCATGCAGACGCACCCCTTGAGGGCTGGGCTGAGCCAAAAACCCTTGCATAGGGGGCAGATCTGCCAGCACCTCTCCCCGACCGTTGATCAGTTGGGCAGGGAGAGAAACGCCTACCACCAGAGGGGCAGTGGTATCGGCCAATTGCACTCGCACTGTCACCCCCCAGACGGCTTCCACCCATCCCCAGAAGGCACTGACCACCAGGGATCCCATCAGGGCCAGCCAATGCCGCGCTTCCATAGCCCGTGCCCAGAGTTGCTTTTTGTACACCAACTCCAACTTAGGATAGGGCGAGTTTCCAGAAATGGGCCGGTTTGTCTGTAGAAACTGCAGAGGGCTTGAGTCTCAATTCAGGTGTGGATCAGGTGTGGAGCAGGGGGGATCTGATAGAGATATGAGACTATCTATGAACGGGATCCCGTCTCCGGGGGAGCGGGCTGACCCGGTGGCTCCAGGAGGTCGGGTTGCGGCTGTCCTCCAGACAACCCGAAAGGCTATCCGGCCCCAGGCCCAAGGCAAAGCGCAGCGAGTCCCCCGGTCGTCCATTGGAGAAGAAGAGAAAAGAACCCAAGGAAGCCAAGGAAAGAAGAGCCGCATAGCCAAACATGGCTCGATAGCCGGATCCCGCTGCTAAGGTGCCCAAAAGGGGCCCCGCCAGGCCAATGCCCAAATCAAACCCGCACATCACCAAGCTAAACAGGCGACCCCGCTCCGCCGGCTCCGAGCGATCGGCCACGAGGGCAGAAATGAGAGGGATCAAAGTACCAAAACCGCAACCCACCACGATCCCAGCAGCCAGAAAAGCGCCGGTGCTGTTGGCAACAATCAGGATCCCCATTGCCAAGGCATAGGTGGCCAAGCTGAGGGAGATAAATGGCCCCCGCCCATAGCGATCGGAAGCGCGACCGGTGAGCAGGCGCACTCCAAAGCTGGCAAAGGCCACTGCCGTATAAAAAAGACCTGGATTCAGGGGAGCTCCGGCTTCTTGGATTAACAAGGCCACAAAGGTGGTCTGGGTGCCGAAGGCCAACCCCACCAAAAACATCACCCAAGCGAGGGAGCGCACCTTTGGGCTGCCCAGAAAGCTCCAGAAGGCCCCATCCATCGGCAGGGATCCCCAATGCTCACGCCGCTGTTCTCGAACCAGTTGGGTACAAAGAAAGCCCACCAACCCCAGCAGAGCAGAGAAGAGAAACGAAGGGCCATAGCCGGCAAACTCCTGCAAAAAGCCGCCCAAAGCAGGGCCAATAGCCGCACCAATCGGATTGACCAAACTCATGTAGCCCAGGATCTCACCCCGTTTTTCTTCTGGGGCAAAATCCACCACCAAAGTCACATAGGCCGTGGCAAAAGCGGCGATGCTAACCCCATGAAAGGCTCGCACCAGCGCTACCCATGGGATCCAATCGGAGAGCCAGTATCCTATGGGGGCCATCCCCACCACCCCCATGCCGATAAGCAGCACGATCTGCCGGCTGTGGCCATCCGCCAGGCGACCCAACGCAGGGCGAAAGGCCAGCAACCCAATCGAAAAGGCCCCCATTACCCAGCCCACTTGCTGGCTGGTGCCACCAGCATCTCTGACGTAGAGAGGCAACGTGGGCAGCAGCGAGGATAAACTGGCCCAAAAGAGCAGCCCAGCCACAAACAAAATGCCCAAGTTGCGCCGCTGTGCCGGCTGCAGCTGCCCGAATACCCTCACGCCAACTCCTTATGCAAAATGGAACTCAAAGCGTTCTCCCAGAACCGCGCCCTAGGATAAGCCCACCTTCGCTGGATCCCTCAGTCCAAAATATTTAGGTGCTAACCTTTCTGATTGTAACCGTATGGTCTGGGGCTGGGAACCGGCCCTGCTCGCCTTTGCAGGCGCCTCCAGTCTGGGATAACAGCTAACCTCAAGTTACCTAGAGATGCGCTTTTTGGACTCCGACCCATGCCTGAACGATCGGATCCCCTCACTCGCAGCTTGATTGCCCTGATCCGGGGTTACCAGGTGGGTATTTCTCCTTGGCTGCCGCCTGCTTGTCGCTACTACCCCACCTGCTCCCAGTACACCTTGGAAGCGGTGCGGCGCTACGGTGCCCTACGTGGGGGTTGGCTGGGGATCCGTCGCCTCTGTCGCTGTCATCCCTGGCATCCAGGGGGCTACGATCCGGTTCCCGATTTGCCGGGATCCGCGCCGACCCAGAAACCATTCCGCTAGCCGGACTCAGGAGACATTTAGGTCGATTGTGGGTAGCAGGCCACAACCTCGATTTCTACTCGGGCATTGAGGGGCAGGCGAGCCACCTGCACGCAAGAGCGGGCCGGAGCCGGATCGGTGGCAAAAAACTCTCGATAAACCTCGTTCATGGCCGCAAAGTCCTCCATATCGGCCAGGAAAACCGTTGTCTTCACCACATTGGCGAGAGTGGTGCCCCCCGCTTCCAGCACTGCCTGCACGTTCAGCAACGCCTGCCGAGTTTGAGAAACAATGTCCTCCCCCACCAGTTTGCCGGTTTTGGGATCCAGGCCCACCTGTCCGGCGGTGAACAGAAACGGCCCCAGAGCAGTAATGCCCTGGCTGTAAGGGCCGACAGGAGCGGGGGCAGCCTCAGTTTGCATAGCACAAGGGCCTGGCCCGATTTGGCCCTGCTGGTGGCCGATCTCTGGCTTGGCCGGCTTCGTCTGCTCCATAGAGGTTTGCCCAACTCTGTCGCTACGCTACCACAGGTGGATTGCCGAAGAGCGGGGCTGAGAATGCCAAGATGAATTTCAAGATGAATTTGTTGATAGGGAGAGGGATCCATGCCTTTGATCAAGCTGCAAACATCTGTGCAACCAGAAATCGCCGCAGTAGAGGAACTGCTTAAGGTGCTGTCTGCTGCTCTATCTGAACAGTTGGGCAAGTCGGAAGCCTACGTGATGACTGCCTTTGAAGGTGGGATCCCGATGACCTTTGCCGGCAGTGGGGATCCCTGTTGTTACCTAGAAATCAAGAGTATCGGGCAATTTTCCGCCCAACAAACCCGAGCCATGAGCGAGTTTTTTTGCGGCACCATCGAGGCCCGATTGGGGATCCCCAAGAAGAGGATTTACATTGAGTTCAGCGAGGCCAAAGGCTATCTTTGGGGATGGAACGGCACGACTTTCGGGTAAAGATACTTCCCCCACTCCAAGAGCTGTCTACTCTGGCTTGCCCTAGCTCGCCTCACAAGAACTTTGTAGGAGTTTAGCCAATGGAAGAGCTACCTCAACTCAACACAAATCCCCAAAAGCAGCGGATTTTGCTTAAGCTTGCTATCGGCTTGGGCTTGGCCATTTTTATCTTTTGGGCAGCCCATCGATTGGGATTTTTTGGAGTTATTCAAGACTGGCTCGCCGAAGCTCTGGCTTGGATTGAAAGCTTGGGGTTGCTGGGGCCAATCCTCTTCATTGCCATTTACATTGTAGCGACGGTGCTGCTTCTACCAGCCTCGGTGCTGACCTTGGGGGCAGGGGCCGTGTTCGGGTTGCTGGCCGGAACTGTGTACGTGCTGATCGGGGCAACCATTGGAGCCAACTTGGCTTTTTTAATCGGGCGCTACTTGGCGCGGGAACAGGTGGCGAAATGGATTGAGGGAAACGCCAAGTTTGCGGCCATCGATCGAGCGTTGGGACGTGAGGGATGGAAAATAGTCGGCCTGATTCGGCTGTCGCCTGCGTTTCCCTTCAATGTGCTCAACTACGCCCTGGGGCTGACCCAAATTTCTTTTCTGGATAACTTGCTGGGCACCGCTGGAATCGTGCCGGGCACTTTTATGTATGTGTACATCGGCTCATTGGCGGGATCCCTGGCCGACATGGAAGGCGCGGAGTTGGATCCTCAGGCTCAAACCGCCCAATGGGTCGTTCGCCTCGTGGGGCTCATCGCCACCATAGCCGCTACCGTCTACGTCACTCGCATTGCCCGCAAAGCCCTACAAGAAGCGGTGGAGCCTGCCTAGGGAATTGCATTTTAAACAAGAATGAAATCTGTTGCATTGCTTCCCAACTCCTCTCTCTCTGGGAGAAGGACTGGAGGTGGTCGCGGAAGCGGCGCGGAGCGTTTGGGCAGCAGTAGGAGTGTCTCAATCCAGTTTGAAATGACTATAAGTTGGCTCGGCGAGCTAGTGTGTAGAAAGCACCGGGTTGAGAACGCTCACCGTTGGGCAGAGGCTTAGCCGACAGCTTGACAGAGGGTTTCCTGCCTGATACATTTACGCTGAACACTGCTGAACATCACTGTTCAACTATGCAGCGATAGCATTCTGTTTGTTTCCAACCAGAATGGCGGTATCCCGCAAAGCTTTGAGTAGAATACCCAAAGCGCAGTTTCCGTGTCGTCTTACTACCAATTTTCTGCTTTGCTTTGGCTACCATGTTGGCAGACTCGAAAGTAAACAGAAAGATCAACTGGTAGTAATCCGTACTGAACATATTATACATTATTTTCAGTATAGTTGAGCTTATTATTGACTAGAGTCATGCTCTCTCGGTCTTGTTCGGCCAGCTCCTGGATGGCCTGTTGGTACACCTGGGCAGGTGTGGATCCCTGGTTGACTTGCTTCAGCCAGCGTTGGGCCTCATTGCCCTGGTGGAGCAGAGTTTGCAAGGGAGCTAGAAAACAGCCCAAGCCTTGAGGTTGGCCAATACGCCAAGCTTCGGTCAGCAGCTCTTCGATCCACTCTTGGGCCGCCCGTTCCCGGCCTGTCCGCCAATCGACCAAATGAGATTGCAGCGATTCTCGAGCAGCAGCCTGCTCGTTGGCTTCGCAAAGGCTCTCCAGCTCTGTTGGGGTAAAGGGCCCCCGCAAGGGATCCAGCGCTTCCGGCTGGGCCAGCAACTGCCAGAGACGGGCTTCCACCAAGGCGGTAATCGCCAGAACCATTACCGGATCCCCCACCAGATCGCAAATGCGCAGCTCCACGCGGTTGAGGTGGTAGGGCCGATCCGGGCCGTTGGGCCGTACCGAAGCCCACAGGTGGCGCACATTCTGCATGGTGCCCAAGGCTAGCTGCTCCTGGATCCAGGCAATGTAGTGGGCGTGATCCCGGAAGAAGGGCACCTGAGCCGGCGTTTTGGGGAACACCTGCCAACGGCTGGAGTGGGATCCCGTCACCCGTCCGTCCAGAAAAGGAGAGGAAGCGCTCAGAGCTAGGTAGAGAGATGCTTCCGCTCGCAGCAGGCGACAGGCCCGGAAGATGGCCTCGGTACCTGGCAGGCCAACATTGATGTGAATGCTAGCAGTTACCACCCGCGTGCCATAGGTGCGCTCGATGTAGTCGTGGTAGGGGTTGCCGGGATCCGACCGCTCGAAGTGATCGCTGCCGCCCAAAGCTAGCGTACTCCCCGGCAGAAGGGTGTAAGGGCCAAGACGGCGCAAAAATTGCCGCAACTGCAGGCGAGGTCGCAGCAGAGCGCAGAGCAGGTCTTCGTAGCGGCGGAGAGGGGGGGTGATGTACTCCACATTGCGCCGATCCGGCTCCCGCACAAACCCCGGCAAAGCTTGGCAAATGCGATCCGATAGACCCACCACTTCCCCGGCGGCGGTGCCGGTGTACATTTCCACCTCAAAGCCCTTGGTTAACAGCACAGGCCAGCCTCCAGCCGCAGCCTCACCAGTCTAACCTTTCTCTTCTCCCCTCATTGTCCTGGGGTTTGGCAGGGAATTGGCCGGTGGTGGGGAAGTTTCTCGACCTGTTCTAGAGCCGTTTTATAATATTTACACTCTCACTCTTAGAGGGTGTCAATTGAACCAAGCGGTATCTCAAAAGTCCTAGACTTTGGCAAGGAATCCACAGGGCCTTAGGGTGGAGATCAAAAAGGAACCACGACCTCTGGCAGGTGAACCTTGCCGATGATTACCAAGATGATTACCAAGAAGAAATCGAAGTGACATCTCCGTCTTTAAAGATTCAGCGATGAGCTTTCCTCTCAGTCATCTGTTGCAGCGAGGTCGGCAGCATCTTGCCCCTTTTTTAGGGCAAATCTTGTTGCCCAGCTTGGCCTTGACGGTGCTGCAGATCTTCATGATCCCGTTCTGGAGTGAGGAGAGCGACTATGCTTCTGCCTTCACAGCCCTGAGTCAGCGGGATAGCTATTGGTATCTCAGCATTGTGCGGCGAGGGTACCAGTTTGTGGGCTTTGACAAGATTGCCTACGAGCAGAGCAACGTAGCTTTTTTCCCCGGCTATCCCCTGGCAGTGGCCGCAATCAGTCACCTTGTGGGAGTTGACCCTGAACTGGGGCTCTACCTCACCGCCCAGCTCTTTTGCTGGCTGATGTGGGTTTACCTTTTCCTGCTTTACCGCAGGTGGCAAATTCCCCCCCTCTGGCAAATTTTGGCCAGTTTGCTCATCTTCTTTTATCCCACCAGCTTTTACCTGGTCGTGGGCTACAGCGAATCTTTGTTTATGGCCAGCCTACTGGGTTTTCTCTACTGGTCAATTCACGGGGGCCGTCCCCTGCTGATGCTCCTGGCTGGGATCCACGGCTTGGTGATGAGTGCTACTCGGATTGTCGGCTTGCCGGTGGCGCTGCTCCCTTTTTTGAATCTCCTGAAAGCGGGGGAGAGAACCCAAGCCCGCCGTTGGTTTTGGACGAGTATGGCAGCGAGCTTGGCTCTGTTGGGTGGCCTGGGCTTTTTTCTCTACTGTCAGCTCCGCTTCGGACGCTGGGATCTCTACCTGGAAATGCAGCGTTACTTTACCGGCGTGAAAGCCAATTATCAAGCTATTTTCCAAGCTCGCACATATGTCCTTTCCGCCGAACGCTGGCAAAGCTTACTCTCTCTTTCTGCACCGATGAAAGACCCTGGGCTGTGGGCTGACGCTCTTAGCCAACTGTTTGTGTCTGCCACCCTGGGATCCCTGCTTGTTACAGGTTTAATGGATGCGGCAGGAGTTATGGCAGGTAGAAGCCAGTGTTGGCGGGAGCGGCTGGGATTTCATCTGGCTGCTTGGGCCATGTTTTACATTGCCCTGACGGGTACGAGCCCCTTGGGCCAGCGAAGCATGAGCCGCTATTGTCTGCCGGTTCACATCCTGCAGGTGTTGGCGTTGGTGCATTGGGCCAAACACACCGATTTCAGCTTCATCCCCCAGCGGATGCGGCCCTATCTTGGTGTCGCCTTGAAGCTGGGATATGGGCTGCTGGCTTTGATCTTCCTCGCCCTCAACCAAATCCTCACCTGGCGCTACGTCCACCATCTCTGGGTGGCTTGACTCCGCTTTCCTGAAGATAGGATGTGAGGGATCCCAACTTCTCACCGGCTGAGAGCTGTGGCCTTCTCTTCTCCCCGCAAGTCTCCCCGTCAAAACTCAGCCCTGCGTGTCGCTCAGACCCTTGAGCCCGCCAAAATTTACCCCTGCCCGTGCTGCCATCAAGGTCAGTTGCGCCTGATCACCCTAACCGAAGCCTTTGGGTGTAGCCGTTGCCAGCATATTTTTGCCATTACCCCCGACCGCCTGTACATCGAGCAACTGGCCGTTTCTTATCCCTATCGCAAAATGTGGTTCTGGAACGGCTACCAATGGGTGTTGCGGCGGGAAAGTACCCTACAGGGATCCGCGCTCTTGGGCCTCACCCTCAGCTTGGGCATTGTCTTGGCGGTTGGGTTCATCGGCGCAGTGCTCTTCCCAAACCAAACCCAGTTGCTCAGTTGGTTCATGATTCTCGGCTTGTTGTTGACGCTGTTGGTGGTAACGGCGATCCTGATGCTGCGGCGGCCCTGAGACTTACGAGATCTGATCCGGCAACCGGTTTCTAGAGTCGGCAGCCCTGACACTTGTGGATCCAACCATTTCTTGTTAGCAGTGGTCTGGAGAACGCAGCGGGTCTGTCTCTAATGGGCTAGGCGGGAGAAGTTCAAGTGACAGATTTCGGTTCAGACTTTGACTTAGGTACCACTCTGCGACAGGTACGCCGCTTACTACCGCAGATGCAGCGGTTGAGCAGCCAAACCAAGCGCCAGGCCCTGCTGGCTCTCTCGCGGTGTTTGTTGGAGCGCTCCGATCTGCTCCTGGAAGCCAATACCCTCGACCTGGAAAGTTGCCGCGAGCAAACCGTACCGGAGTGGATCCTCAACGGCCTGAAGCTCACCCCCGAGCGTCTACAGCGATCCGCCCAGTTGCTGACTCTCCTGGCCCAGCAGCCGGATCCCATTGGCAAGCTGGAGAAAGGGCACCGCCAGGAGAATGGCCTGTTTATTGGCCGCTACCGCGTCCCGTTGGGGTTGATTGCTCTGGTCTACGAAATCTACCCCGAGTTTGCCTTAAATGGCATTGGCATGTGCCTAAAAACAGGAAATGGCGTGATTTTGGCCAGCAGCGGTCCCATCCAGAAAACTCACCAGGCTATGGTCAACCTCTTGGCAGAGACGGCTTATGAGCACGGGATCCCGGAAGGAGCCATTCAAACCTTGCCCGCCCAAGACCGAACCGCAGATCCCCAAGTAGATTCCCCACTATTGCCGTTGTTACAGCAAACCCGCTACCTAGACCTGGTGATTCCCTGCGGTCGCCCCGGCTGGGTGGAGTTCCTGTTGCAGGCCAGCAAAGTGCCGACTCTGGCTACCCATTTGGGCTACGGCCACATCTATCTGGATCGCACCGCCCCTTGGCCTTTGGTCAAGTCGGTTTTGTTGGATCCCCTGGCCCAGTACGGCTCAGAAGGGATCCCTATCTATCAGCCTCTCACCCTTTGGCTGCTGATCCACACCGATTGGGCCACCAACCATCTGACCGCCTTGATTGAGGACTTGCTGGGTCACGGGATCGATATCCAGGCAGCCACCTCCATTCTGGAACAGTTCCCGCAGCTCCAGCCGCTTGGGCAAGGCTTTGACTCGACGGAACGACCTCATCTGCGCCTGCAGCCCATTGCCGACCTGACGGAGGCGATCGCCTGGATCAACAAAAATGGTTGCCGTCAATCGGAGACGATCCTCACCGATAGCCAATCGGCGGCCCAGCGCTTTCTCCAGGAAGTAGATGCCGCCCTGATCCACATCAACACTTCCCCCCTCTCGGCAGGCCGGGGAGCTGGGATCCCCACGTTGGGAGCGTTTCGCGACCTGTCTTTGGGCATTTCTACCCAGCGGCTGCACGTGCGCGGGCCCATCGACGTGGAAGCCCTGACAACGGTGAAGGTGGTGGCTCAGGGCGATCTGTAGAGCCGGGCAGCAACCCAACTGATGCGCCAAGGTTGGCCGGTCTGCCCAAGATCCAAGAGCTGGGATGAGGCTGGAGAATGAGAATGTAGATCGCCATCAGCTCACCATCCAACTGAGCCCAAAGGGAGGACTTTTTTGGGGATCGACCTTCGCAGTTACGTGTTTTTGGATCGGCTGCAACCCCAGTATGCTGCTTATCTGGGCACAGTAGCCTACGGCTTTTTGCCCCTGCCTGGGGACACTTCTTTGTGGGTCGAGATTTCCCCCGGCATCGAGATCAACCGCGTTATGGATATTGCCCTGAAGGCCACCTCGGTGAGGCCGGGGCTGCAGGTGGTGGAACGCCTCTACGGCCTTCTGGAAGTACACTCCAGCAACCAAGGGGATACCCGCACCGCCGGACGGGCGATTCTGGCTGCCTTAGGGGTGAGTGAACAGGAGCGCCTCAAGCCCCGCATCATCTCCAGCCAGATCATCCGCAACATCGATCCCCACCAAACCCAGTTGATTAACCGTTCCCGCCGTGGCCAAATGCTCCTGGCTGGCCAAACCCTCTACATCCTGGAGGTGCAACCGGCAGGCTATGCCCCCCTGGCTGCCAACGAGGCAGAAAAATCTGCCCAGATCAACATCCTAGAAGTGATGCCTTTCGGTAGCTTTGGCCGCGTGTACTTGGGAGGGGAAGAGCGAGATATTCTGGCCGCCTGCCGCGCTGCCGAAGCCGTTTTGGCGGGGGTTTCCGGTCGGGAGCCCCTCTTGTTGCCTGAGGAGGTGTAGCCAATGGCAGACTCCGATCCCAAGCCAAGATCGCCCCTGTCGCAACGCCGGGATCCCTCTTCAGCAGAGCAGGTGAGGCTGTTGACGGAGCTGGCCGCTCCCTACCGCAGCTTGCGGCGCTTCATCTACTTGGCGGTGGGGTTCTCGGCTACCATCGGGGCGTTTGTGTTTTTCTTTCGAGCCCTGGCGGGACGGGACTTGAACACCACCTTGCCCAGCTTGGCCTTACAGTTGGGGATCCTGGCCGGCGCCATCGGCCTAAACAGGCTGGAAAACCGCTCTCACCAGAAGGTGATCAGACAGGTCAAACAACGCTTGGGCATGCAGCAAGACTCCCAGGAGCCCCAACGGTCGGCGGACAGTTAGCCCGCCCATTCCCCGCAGCCCCTTTCTCAATCCAGATCAAAGTCATCATCATCCGCGTCAGCACTGCGCAGATAGCGGCGCTGAGTTTGGCGAGCGGGATCCCCTTGTGACCACTTTTGGACAATTTGGACACCCAGAAAGGTCAGAAAGGCCCCCAAAGCCACAAACGTGAGAAGTGGGATCGCCAGGATCACCACTGCGCCCAGGACATAGATAGCCACCTTGGGCAGAGACGGATCCACCCCCCAGCGGCGGCTGCGCACCCAATCGGTGAGCTGCTGATCCCAGCGGCGTAGGCGAGGGACGTTTTCCTCGAAGATCTCCAGCAAAATTGGCCCCAGACGACGCAGATTGCCCTGAGTTTGCCTTCGCCAATCTTGCACCGAACGCCCCATGTTCAGGATCCCTTGTCCTGTGATCTTCAGGCCGATCCTAGCCCAACCCCAGCAACCTTCCCATCAGCTCAGAGGACGACCCCACCGGATGTAAATTTGTTTGAACATTTGGATCGGAGATTTTGGAGGCTTCCCAGGACTACTGTACACTGAGGGCACTTGCGCAGCGATGCTGCTGCCCTGCGGATTCGGTAAACCTCTTTTTAACGTTTCAACCTGCTCGACTGGAGAACGCTAATGGCTCACTCGGTCAAGATCTACGACACCTGCATCGGCTGCACTCAGTGTGTGCGGGCTTGTCCCACCGACGTGTTGGAGATGGTGCCCTGGAAGGGGAACAACAAGGCTGGCATGATCGCTGCCGCTCCCCGCACCGAAGACTGCGTTGGCTGCAAACGCTGTGAAACCGCTTGTCCCACCGATTTTCTGAGCATCCGAGTCTACCTTGGCCCCGAAACCACCCGCAGCATGGGCTTAGCCTACTGATGGGGGCACCTGGCCGCAACCCCACTCTCAACTGCCCACAGAGCACAGGTATTCCAGAGTACCAGAAAAGCAGTTTACTTCCCAACCCAGTTCCAGCCTTTCCCTCTTCCGGGGAGAGGCTGTGGCGTATGGCAGGTCTTAAGCTGTTTGGTAAACTACCCGACACCCGCGCTATGCGCAGGGTGCGAGCTTTATCCCAATCCCTAGCGGCCCCAGAGGACAGCTAAGTTTCCGAATTTCAGGCGAGTTTACAGTCGCCCCAAGGAGAGAGATTACTTGAGCA
>NZ_JBSSDA010000018.1:0-67620 GCF_054060305.1 Thermostichus sp. OS-CIW-31
ACTCCGTCCCGCTAACGCGAATGGAAACAAACAGAATGCTATCGCTGCATAGTTGAACAGTGATGTTCAGCAGTGTTCAGCGTAAATGTATCAGGTTTGCCTGCAATGGCTCGTTCGTCCCAGCTCCTAACAGTCGCTCTCCATTCCCTAAGCGGGATCCTCTTGGTCAGCAGCGGAATCTGGGTCGGGATGGTGCTTCCCCAGCAGGCCCAACCTCAGCCCCAGCCGGAGACCAACATCTCTCCCACTCAACCCGCTTCTCCCACACCACCGATCCTGCCCACCTTGGCCCCGCCCCAGGCCAATCCTCCGGTGGCCAGCCCAACAGCAGATGCAGATCCAGAGGAAAATCATGAGAGCCCCACGGATCTGGAGGCAGAGATCCGGGAGATCCGCCAGCAGGTGATCCAGCTCTTGATCAGAATTGAGGAATTGGAGTCGCGGCTGCAACGGCTGCGTTCTCAAACAGCCCCTGAGCCTGTCAGGGAATCTTCCACTGCTGCTGAGATCGCTCCAGGGGCAGAAAGCGCCTCTGCGCCCACCCCGGCTCCGACCACAACGCCAACCTCCTTTCAGGTGGGAACCCAAACCATCAGCCTGCCGGGCGATTTGCTGTTCGATTTTGACAAAGCCGAGATTCGACCTGAAGCAGCGGCGCTGTTGGCCCAGGTGGCAAAATCCTTGGAGGCCATGCCCGGCGCTCGCGTTCAAGTCAACGGCCACACCGATAACATCGGGCCCTTAAACTACAACTTGGCCCTTTCTCTGCGCCGCGCCAATGCGGTTAAGGACTATTTGACGAAGCTGCTGCCGGAAGGCCATCCCATCAGTTGGACAACCTCTGGCTTTGGTCCCACCTTGCCGGTGGCCGATAACGACACAGAAGCCGGACGGCAGCGGAACCGCCGCGTGGATTTGGTCATCGCTCCCTAGCTACCCCCCCAAAGTGGGGGATGACACGTTCTAGCAGGGCTCTGGTCTAGAATCTGGTAGGGTCAATCCGGCCAGGATTGATGGGTGCAGGTTAAATCCTCATCGTTGGGGTTCGGTTTTGAACGCGGCAGGGATCCCTCTGGACAAGAGGCAAACGTTTGCGCTGAGGGTTGACACAACCCTGGACGCGCTTGACCAGGTTTTGACCTGGTTTGAGTCTTTCCGAAATGCGGGCATCCCGGATCCCATTTGGGCGGAATGTCAGTTGGCTTTGGTAGAGGGGTTTACCAACGCCGTTCGCCACGCCCACCGCGCTCTGCCGGAAAGTACGCCCATCGACATTGAGCTGCTGCTGATGCCGCAAGGGCTGGAGTTGCGCATCTGGGATCAGGGGCAGGAGTTTGATCTGGAGGGATTTGCTCGGAACGTGTCGGATCCCACATCGCCCAACGCCAATCTTGAGTCCGAGGGGGGACGGGGTATTTTGCTGATGAAAGCTCTCTCTACTCACCTCAGCTACAGCCGCCAAGCGGATGGTCGCAACTGCCTGTTGATCGGCAAGCGCTTCGACGATCCTGGATCTCGCCCGCGTCTGTCGGTGCCGGGCTTAGGCGAGCAGACCACCGCTTAACTTGCGAATAGCTGAGCTGGCCACATCGCTGTAGCGCAGTTCACCGGCCAAGATCTGGCCCATGCGCCGAGTGGCTCCCGGTCGTTTGACGCCCACCCTGTAGCCCACGCCCGGAAAGCGATAGAACAACGCCGCAATCCGCTTAGCCCAGCGCATTTCTGAGCCCCATTCCTGCTGCACTCGGGCAGAGTAGTTCGCCAGAGCTTCTGTATCCCCGCCTAGAGCTTGATCGATGGCCTGGGCCGCCAACATGCCGGTGAGAAGGGAAGGGCGGATCCCTTCAGCGGTAAACGGATCGATAACGCAGGCGGCATCTCCCACCAAGAGGGCATTTTGGGTGTGAAGCGGTTGATCTTCGTCCCAGAGGCAGATGGGATGGCCAAACGGCTTGACCGACTTCAAGTCTACGCCAAAGCTTTGGGCATATTGGGCGGCAATTTCCCGCAGGTTTTGTTTTTCTCCACCCCGAAAGGTGCCCGCTCCAATCGAGTAGCCATCAGCCTTGGGGAAGTTCCAAATGTAGCCATTGCTGACGGCGCCGAAGTCAAAATGGGCGGCTGCAGTTTGCGGCTGCAGGAGAGGCACTTCTGCTTCCAAGGCGGCAGCCAAGCGACGGCGGCGTTCCTGAAAGCCCAGCCACTTGGCCATTGAGCCTTTTGCCCCATCGGCCCCGATCACGTACCGACCCCAGACCGGGCCGGCGGTTGTCATCACTTGCCAGCGGTCGCTTTGCCACTCGAGGCCAGAGACAGGGCATTCTGCCTGGAGCGCTGCCCCTTGCTTTTGCGCTTGCTGAATCAGGTAGTGGTCGAAAACATCCCGCCGCACCATCCAAACGGGCTCTTTCAAATCCAAATCGACCACCACCGGATCGCCGCCGCGCCAGGTGTAGCGGATTTGCCGGATCTTGAGGGAAATGGCGGGGCCAAAGTCGAAGTCAAACCAAGCCGCCACCATAGGAGAAACGCCGCCCCCACAGGGTTTGTAGCGGGGCAAGGGATCCTTTTCCAGAACCAGCACCGAGCGTCCCCGCTTGGCCAGATGGTAGGCGGCAGATCCTCCAGCAGGGCCGGCGCCGACGATGACACAGTCGTAGAGTTGCGGCATGGTTTTCGATACTCCAGGCCCCCCCATCCTGGGTTCTGCTCACCAGCTTCTAGCCTATTATGGCTACAGCGAATTGCCTGCACGTTGCTTGCCTTTTTGTCGGGAAGACCATGCGAATTCGCTGGCAGCGCCTTGCCAACCAGCCCTCAGCTTGCTACTGTGCCGCCTGCGGAAAGCGTTTTGCGGGCGGGAAGCGAGTTCGTTGCCTTTTCAACGATAGGGGTCTGAATCTCGGCCCTATTTGCCCAGAGTGCTTTGCCCTTCCCCCAGTTCAGTTGCGAGAACAGATCCACCGCTATGCCTATTTGATGCGCCTGAATGTCTGCGGGATCCCGGCAGCCAAGACCACGCCCATCATCTGGAACAAGCGGCCCAGGAGCGCTCCATTCGTTATCCGGGCCTGTGGGGCTGGCTGCGGCAGTGGTGGTAGCGTTGGCAAGGGGATTGGGCATTCTGGAAAAGATGCAGGAAAATCAGGAGAGGTTGCCTTCGGGATCCCAGACCCGTTGGCTTGTTTGCTCTCGTTGGTTGAGGAGCCCCCATGCACGACCTGGACAGTTTGCCAGAACCAGTAGCCGATGCTCTGATCAAAAGCCTGCTTACGGACGTGGAGCGGCTGATCAACCAGCACGGACTGTCAGAGGTTCTGGTGGGGTTGGCCATGTATTGCAACGTGCAGTTCAAGGCCAAGTTCAATAAGCCCAACCGCACGGAGAAGGATGAGGAGTTGGGGTTTTATTTCCGCGACGCCGCCAAAGCTCTAGAGGTGGCTGCCAGCCTCACCTATCGCACCATCGACCGCTCTCAATCTGCCCGGCCCAGCACCTAGCCACTGGGATCCCTTTTTGGCCTCCACCCCCAAGCCCCTCTCCCAGGGGGAGAGGGGGGCAGGCATTTAACCAGCAAACCGTTTCACCGCAATGGGAAGGGAAGGAACGCGGCATCTTGGGGTGGCAAGGGATCCCCCTGGGTTTTTATGCTGGTGGGCAACAAGTTGCATTGAGGCTGAGCGTGAGAATCGTCTGGGAACGCAGCATTTACGGGGGCAATGGCCGAGTGCCCTGCATTATCTGTGGGGGATGGGCCAACCCCATCCAGAAAAAAGGGCACCAAGTGTTGCTGGCGGTGGTCTATAACGACCGCGGGCAAATCTACGGGGAAGTCTGCCGCAGCTGCCTCGGTTTGGGGGCCAAAGGCATCAAAGAGTGCCTGCAAGAGCGGATCGCCCGTTTGCGCAAGCAACTGGAAGATTTGGAAGAGCTGGAGCAGGGAGAGGTGCAACTGCCTACATTGGAGCAGGAGTTGAGCGCCTATTTGGATTGAGGACTACACCCCTCTGAAAAACTTACGAAACCCCAATAGGAGGTGACGTCTCTGATTTCTTCCTGCTTCCACGACCCATGACTGGTAGCGGAGTTGGCCTCTATGGTCGTTTCAGGTTAGTCTGAGACGCCCGAGCTACTGAGAAAAGCCCCGCCCTACCGCTATGGGGAAGTAAGCTAACGGCGCGCAGAGGACGTCAACAACCTTGGTCAGCAAATATGGACGGAGAGGGAGGGATTCGAACCCTCGACGGAGCTTTTGGGCCCCGTAACTTCTTAGCAGGAAGCCGCTTTCGACCACTCAGCCACCTCTCCAGGGCCAGGAAGGGCACTGGCAAGCTGGGATCCAGCCACCAGTTCACTCATTGTAGGGGATGGGATCCCACCCGGCAACTGCCCCCTGACCCGCCCTGCAAAGACTCCGTCCCGCTATCGCGATCAGCCGGGATCCCTCCTGGGGTTGGGTGAGTCTAGCTCACCACCTGCAGGTAAATATCGAAGCTGCCGCTATTGTCGCCGTAGCTGCCCTTGGCGTCATTGATGTTGAAGGCAATATCCAGGTTGGGATCCAGATCCACCTCTTGGGGCTGCTCTGGCGAGGACTCGAAAACCTGATGGGCCACCAGTTGGGCGTTGGGTTGAAACAGCACAATCCCGTAGCGGCAGAGGCCCGGGTAGCGCCACTCCTCAGGGGTCGGGATCCCTTTGCCAAGGGGCGAGCGGATGCTGGTGGAAAACGAGAAGCCATAGCGCCAAGCCACATTCCTGGGGAAAAAGCGGATACGGCTGGCCCGCAACGGACGCCCTTGCCAGCGTAAAATGTTGCCCGCCTCTTGGTTCACCCGCAGGTCACGGAAAGCCATCCAAGCCTGTAAAGCTTCTTCTTCAGGTTGGATCCCTTCGATGGCCAGGGCCTGGCTCCAATCCAAGTCACTGCCATCGCAGGTGATCTGCCGCGGAATTTGCGCCAAATCCAGTTGTGCCAACCCCAGGGTATCAGACGCAGATTGGGTAAACATCTATCTCTGATACATTTACGCTGAACACTGCTGAACATCATTGTTCAACTATGCAGCGATAGCATTCTGTTTGTTTCCAACCAGAATGGCGGTATCCCGCAAAGCTTTGAGTAGAATACCCAAAGCGCAGTTTCCGTGTCGTCTTACTACCAATTTTCTGCTTTGCTTTGGCTACCATGTTGGCAGACTCGAAAGTAAACAGAAAGATCAACTGGTAGTAATCCGTACTGAACATATTATACATCCATCTGATTTTTCAAAGTGACTCCAGAAGGGATGAGCCTCTTGCTCAGAAATTGAGGAGTCACAGGGATCCCCAAGAGGAGCCTGGGGAAAGGTTGTAAGAGACCCCCATCCACATCCCTGCTGCTGGATGGAGAATGTCAGATGCACGATGACCAACGGAGTTGAAAACCTCAAGCTCTTGCCCGACCGACGAGAGACTGGGAGTTCAAGCTCCTTTAGCAGATAGATCAACGTTACTTGATGAATAAGAGCTATTCCCGAAAAGATAGCCCTTTGCAATACTTTTTTAGGGAACCTTAGGGAGTTGTTAATTCCCTGTGACTCGGCTGCCAATGAAGGCCGGAACCCAAATCCAGGTTTGCTGCAGATCTTCCAGAAGCTTGTATTTTGGAACACATTAATGGTGTAATCCCCTGTTAAGCACTCTTGCGCTCGACCCCTGGGCTCTGCAGCGGCTTTCCACAGCCCAGAGCGCCCTGACAAGCGTTTTTGGTAAGATCACCCCTACAGGTCTCCCAGGGTGCCCGGCGCCCACGGCATGCACGACAACCCTACTTCCCTCTCTTCTGATTTCGAAGTCATCTCTCTGTCCAATCCTCAACAGGCCATGTCTTTGGCGGGCACTCAGGAGGCCAACCTGAGGTGGATCAGTCGCTCCAGCGGTGCTTCTGTAACGCTGCGCGGACAAGACCTGTACCTGAAAGGCACTCCCCAACAGCGGCAGCAGGTGCGGCAATGGCTAGAATTGCTGAGGCCGCTTTGGCAAACTGGGCACCCCGTCACTGTGATCGATGCAGAGCAAGCTTTTCGCGCCCTCTCCGGACAAGAGGCTGCCGCCTACCAGCAAGCACAAGCAGGGATTTTGGCCCGCACCCGCAAAGGGGAGCTTATCCGACCGAAAACGCCCCGCCAACAGGAGTACGTGCGAGCCATTCGCACCCACGACCTCTGCTTTGGCATTGGACCGGCGGGCACAGGAAAAACCTATCTGGCTGCCGTTGTGGCCATCACGGCTCTGCAAAACCGAGAGTATGAGCGCCTGATCTTGACTCGCCCGGCTGTGGAGGCGGGAGAAAAACTGGGGTTTTTGCCGGGGGATCTGGTGGAAAAGGTGGATCCCTATCTGCGGCCCCTTTACGATGCCCTGTTCGAGTTTATCGACCCGGCCAAGCTGCCGCAGTTGATGGAGCAGGGGGTGATCGAGGTGGCGCCGCTGGCCTATATGCGAGGCCGTACTTTGAGCAATGCCTTCATCATTTTGGACGAAGCCCAGAACACCACCCCCGAGCAGATGAAGATGGCCCTCACGCGGCTGGGATTCCGGTCGCGTATGGTGGTTACCGGGGATCTCACCCAAACGGATCTGGGCAAACATCGCATGTCCGGCCTGGCAGCGGCAGAGCGCATTCTGGCAGGGGTGGAGGGGGTTGCCTTTTGCTACTTCGACCAGCGGGATGTGGTGCGCCACCCTCTGGTGCAGCGGATTGTCGATGCCTACGCGCGCTACGAGGGGCAGTCGTGAGGCTGAGGGTGCTCTTTTTCGACGCTGTGGGCACTTTGTTTCGGGTGCGGGGCAGTGTGGGCCAGGTTTACAGCCAGGTGGCAGCGGAGTATGGGGTAAGGGTGGATCCCCAGGCCTTGGATCGCGCTTTTGGCCAAGTTTTTGCCCAGGCTCCAGCCCCGGCCTGCCCAGGATTGACGGGATCCCCTTTGCGGGAGTGGGAGCGGACCTGGTGGCGCCAGGTGGTGCGGGAGACTTTTGCCCGGGTGGGATCCCTGGCTGCCTTCGGAGAGCACCGGTTTGAAGACTTTTTCGCCCAATTGTTTGAGCACTTTGCCGGGGCGGATCCCTGGGAGCTGTATCCCGAGACGCTGCCGGCTTTGCGGGCCCTGCAGCAGGAAGGGATCCGGTTGGGGGTGATCTCCAACTTCGACAGCCGCTTGCCCAGGGTGCTGCAGCAGTTGCAGTTGGATCCCTACTTTTCCACCCTCACCCTCTCCACCCAAGTGGGCTATGCCAAGCCCGATCCTCGCATCTTCCAAGCTGCCCTGGCAGCCCACGGGATCCCCCCCGCAGCCGCCGGCCACATTGGCGACAGCCACCGCGAAGACTACCAGGGGGCAAAAGCAGCAAGCTTGCGAGCCCTTTGGCTGGATCGAGAGGGGAAGGAGAGCTCCTGCCCAGAGCGGATAGAAGATCTGTGGGGATCCCTGTCCATGCTCAATGGGCCGAAGCAGAATTGAGCAGCAGAGGGGCAAAAAGGCCATCCGGCTTGAGCAGGTAACGCCGCAGGTTCATCCGCCGCTCCAGCAGGCAAGCATGGCCGCTCTGGGGCGAGATTTCTACCTGCGCCTGGGGCAGCCGTTCCGCCAGCCAGCCCACCTCCTGCACCGAGGGCAACAGGCGATCCCGCCCCCCCGCCACCAGCAAAGTCGGCAGGGTCATCGACTCCAGGGGCAGCTTCTCCACAGCAAAGGATCCCAGCAAAGCCAAGCGCCGAGCAGCTACTGTGGGTTCAACACTGTGAACTGCCTGGCGCAGCCGCTCCTGATCGAGCGGCTCCATTTGGCTGAGCTCCGCCAAAACCCCCAACCCCCGCTCCGACAACTGGTGATAGAGCGCCGGTGGCAAAAAAGGCAGGAGAACATGCCCTGCCCACCACCAGGGCCTACGTCGCAGCGACGAGGCTGGATTGACCAAAATGAGGCCGCGGCACCGTTCCGGCCATTGGGCGGCCACCAACAAGGCCAGGCAAGCCCCAAAGGATTCTCCACACAAGTACGCCCCCGCTTCTAGCTGGGATCCCACCCAATCGGCCAGGGTTTCCCAGCTATCCCCCGCTTCCGGGTGGTTCAAACTCAGGGGGCGAATGCGAAACTCCCGCTGCAGAGCCTGCGCCTGCCGGTAAAACAACGTACCTGTGCCATCCATACCGGGCAAATACAGCAGCAGGGGCCGCTCCTGACCGACCGCTCCCGTTGCCGGGCTGACCAAGCTAGAGGCAGATGCTACCGGCTCGCCACTCAACTTTCTCATCTCTCTGCCAATCCCAATCGCACCTGTTCTCGGGCCGCTGCAGTTAGCTCTTGAATGACCTGCATTCGCTCGCGTCGGGATCCCTGGCGCTGCTTCCTGCCCACCCAAAGGGGGGATCCCACCCTGAGCACCACCCGCCGATACAACACCACCGGATGTCCCCCTTCCTGTTGAAATCGGGGTTCAGTGGGGTCAAACCAGCGGAAAAAAGCCATAGGAATATCTACTCCCCGCCATTCTTCCTGCGCCCACACCGCCACCGGCAGAATCGGCAAGGGATCCACCGCTGCCGCCAGCGCCAGGTGGGCAAAACCTGGCTGAAACCGCCCCACCTCCCCAGGCGAGGTCTCACGGGTGATCTGCTCCGCCCCTTCTGGGAAGATCCCCACCCCCACCCCCGCTGCCAAACTGGCCTGCGCCTGGCGAAAAAAATGGATTTGCTGTCGGGATCCCTGCTTGAGGGGAATGCAGTCCAAAGCCAAGGCGATCTCCCGCAGCAGCGGCACCTGAGCCAGGTAGTAATGGCAGGCAAAGCGAATCGGTCGGCCCAACCCCGCGATCAGCACCGGTGCATCCAGAAAACTGCGGTGATTGCTCACCACCACCAGCGGGCCAGCAGGAACACGCTCCCCTCCCTCCACCCACACTTCCGTCTGGAAAAGGGTGAGCAACAACTGGGCCAGAGTCCTGGGGTCTGGAGGCCAAGAGAGAGCAGAATTGGCTGAGAACGCTGCGAAGGATCCCATCAATAGTCCACCCCGCGCCGCAGATCGGCCCCCTGCTCGGCATAGTGCTTGTGGCTCACCATTTCCGAGTGGACAGAGGCCAGCTCAAAGTAAGGTAAGGGGGCATGGCACCGCCCCGTGATGATGATCTCTGTGTCCCGCGGCTTGCGCAGCAAAGCCTGCACAATCGGCTCCACGTCCAACAGCTCCAGATCCACTGTCGGGTTCAACTCATCCAAGATGATGGTTTTGTACAGGCCAGAAGCGATGGCCGCCCGTGCCAACTCCCAGCCCCGCTCCGCTTCTACATAGTCGATTTCCTGTTGTTTGCCCCGCCAGACAATGGCGTCCCGACCGCAACGCTGGTGATCCACCAAATCGGGGTAGCTTTCCCGCAGGGCCCGAATGGCTGCATCCTCGGTGTAGCCCGTTCCCCCCTTCAGCCATTGCATGATCAGTACACGATGGGAGAGATCCTTACTGATGCCGCGTCCAATCGCCTGCAGAGCCCGCCCCAGAGCGCTGGTGGATTTTCCCTTGCCGTTGCCGGTGTAGATCTCGATGCCGCTGCAAGGGGGTTGGCCGTTTTGGGGATCCGTCGCCCGCCGGACACTGCGCATTTCCGAGTGCAAATCCGCCAGGTCGATAATTTCCTTGGGAGCGCCGCGCCCGGTGATGATCACCTCCATGGCCTCCGGCTTTTGCTTGAGGGTACTGACCACCTCCTCCACAGGCAACAGGCCCAGATCCAGCACCGGGTTGAGCTCATCCAGCACCACCACCGAGTAAAACCCCGACGCCAAAGCCCCTTTGGCCACATCCCAACCGCGGCGGGCCTCCTGACGGTCAAACTTGGTGATCTCATCTGGGCCGAAAAACTCTCCCCGCCCGGTGCGCAATTGATCGATGAGATGGGGGAAGCCTCGCTGCAGAGCCGCAATGGCCGCATCCTCAGCATAGGTTCGGCCTGGCCCCTTGAGAAACCGCACCAGCAACACCCGGCTGGGGGCCGCCTTTTCGATCCCCAAGCCGATCGAACGCAGCACAACCCCTAGGGCCGCCTGGGACTTGCCTTTGCCCTCGCCGTCGTAGACATGGATCTGGCCCCGTCGCCGATCAAACTGCTGGGCAGTCACAATCCCAATTTCTGCCATGCCCCTCCGCGTCATCCTGCTGTGGGAAAATCCCACTTTTCTACCCCTATCTTAGAGCCTACTTGGAGCCTAGCCAGAACTTGGGCAGGAGGGGGAAACTAAAAAGCTCCCAAGAGGCCGGAAAGACCGGGGTAAGATGAGCAATGGTTGTCCAGCCGATGCCTGTCTAGCGAGGGATCCCCCTTGTATCCGACTGCATTTTCTTCTCGCCCGTTACTCCCTGCTGTGGATAGCCCTATTGAGCTGGTGGGGGGGACGCCGCTGATCCGTCTGCGGCGGGTTGCTGCCGATTTGCCGGAATCGGTACGGGTATATGGCAAGGCAGAGTGGTACAACCCTGGGGGTTCAGTCAAGGATCGCCCGGCCCTCAACATGATTCGCGCTGGCGAACGCCAGGGCAAGCTTACCCCCGGCAAGATCATCCTCGATGCCACCAGCGGTAACACCGGCATCGCCTATGCCTGGATCGGGGCGGCCTTGGGCTACAAAGTCAAGCTGGCCCTTCCCGCCAACGCCAGCCCAGAGCGCAAGAAGATCCTGGCTGCCTACGGCGTGGACTTGGTTCTGACGGATCCCGCTCTGGGATCCGATGGGGCCATCGAGAAAGCCCGCGCCCTCTATGCGGAAAACCCCGAGCTTTATTTCTACCCTGACCAGTACAGCAACCCCGCCAACTGGCAAGCCCACTACGAAACCACTGGGGTGGAGATTTGGGAGCAAACCCAGGGGCAGGTCACCCATTTTGTTACCGGGCTAGGCACCAGCGGCACCTGTATGGGGGTGGGGCGGCGCCTGCGAGAGTATCGCCCGGATATCCAAATCATTGCCATGCAGCCCGACTCTCCCTTCCATGGCCTGGAAGGGCTCAAGCACATGGCCACAGCTCTAAAACCCGAGATTTACGATCCCACCCTACCCGACCAGCACATCGAGATCTCCACAGAAGCAGCCCAGAAAATGGTCAAGCGCTTGGCGTTGGAAGAAGGCCTGCTGGTGGGCATCTCTGCCGGCGCCAATGTGGTGGCAGCCCTAGAGGTGGCCCGTCAGCTCTCCTCTGGAGTGGTGGTGACCATCTTTTGCGACGGGGCTGACAAATATCTTTCCGAGCGTTTCTGGACAGAGGAGTGACATCCTCCCGGCGCTCGTCCTGCGGACAGAGCGCGGGCTACCCTTCCCGTCAGCAGGACGGAGTCCTTACCTCGCAGTTGGGCATTCCTGCCCCACGCCACTTGCCTGGGTCTACAACCCCCGACAAAACAACTGGACAGGCGGTTCTCCTTCCCCAGCCTCCCTGGCTACTGCCAGCTCGCAAAACAACCTCTAATCCACCCAGCACAGTTCCCAAGGCTGAGGCTGAGTCCCGATGCACCCGGTACCGGCATTCAGGGCACTGAGGCCCCCCGACAGCCCAGCTGTTGCTAACCGTCCCTCAGCACTTGCAACCGACTCGACGCACTCCTTGGGCAACATCCCCCTTGCCCAGCCCTTGGCCTTGAGGTCTTCCACAAAGAAAAGATAAAGATAAAGAGGGTCTGCCCTCGGTCCTAACGCCAATGGGCCCTCTGGAAATGGAACTCTTGGCAACCATTGGCAATGCCCTGCTGCATCCTGGCAACCTGCAGTGGTGCTCTCTTCCAGTGGCAAGACCCCTGCTGTTTTCTCGCCCCCCTGGGTTGCAGCCTTCTCAGCTGGCCTTGCAGGGCTTTGAAACCCTTGGGCCGTTCCCGGCAGACGCTGTCTGGCAAGGGGTTCTGCTGACGGTAATCAGAAGGGAAGGGTGCATCGGCAGGCAGGATGGACTCCTGCAGCAAGGAACCCCTGTCCAGTGGCCAAGAGCAAGATTCTACCCACTCCTTAGATTTCTGGCAAAGCGTAGTTGTATACGCGCCGGCCAATCTCCAGCCACGTCAACAGCGAGGACTCTGTCCCGCTAACGCGAGCGGCTTGCTGGGAGGCATCTGGATCAATCCGGTGCTTGTAGGGTACGCCAGCACAGGTACGTTTTACTACAGATTTTGCTCAGGGGTATGGCGGGGATCCATGTATCCCGGTGCTCACCCTGCGGGCAGGGCGCGGGACTGATTGCCCCCGCACCCCGTTAGCTACACCGCCGGGAAGCCCCGCCCTCTATATAGTGGCTAGTCACTATCCACTCACCACTATCCAGGGTGAAGGTCGGGATGAAAGGCGGGGACACTTTGGTTTTCAATGGACTGGCCTAAAACCGAGACGGTAACCCCACCGCATGAAGCAATAAGGTAGGATTCATTCCAGTAGATTACCCTTGCCTCAATGAGAACTGCTTACCAGTACCGTTTGCGACCTACGCCCAGCCAGATTGCTTTGATGAGCGAGTGGCTAGACTTGTTACGCAAGCAGTACAACTACCGCTTGGCAGAGCGCTTTGCGTGGTGGGAACACAATCGCTGTGCTATCAATGCTTGTCCCTTAATCTGTCACTTGCCTGAGCTGAAAGACAAGCCCGATTTCTACTCCCAGAAACGGGACTTGGTGAGCACGAAAGCCCTGTTTCCGCAGTACAGAGCAGTCCATTCGCAAGTCCTGCAAAACTGCATAGAGCGAGTGCACAAAGCATTCGACCGGTGGCTGAAGGGGGACGGTAACGGCAAGCGGGCAGGGAAACCCAGATTCAAGGGAGTTGGGCGGTATCGCTCCTTCAGTTTCCCCCCGATGAAACAAGACTGCATTTGCGGGCAGTTTATCCATCTGCCCAAAATCGGTGCTGTTCGCATAATTCAGCACCGTCCTTTGCCTGAGGGCTTTGTGATTAAGACCGCTGCCATCACCCGCAAGGCAGACGGGTGGTATGTGACCTTGAGCCTGCAAGATTCATCTGTCCCCGTATTTACCCCTGACCCGCCAACACTGGAGAACACGATGGGGATCGACGTGGGGCTGGACTCCTTTTTGGTGACCGATGCGGGGGAGTCTGTTCCAGTTCCCCAGTACTATCGCAAGGCAGAGCTCAGGCTCAAGAGGTTGCAGCGAGCCTTGTCTCGCAAGAGGAGAGGGTCAAACCGCCGTAAGAAAGCCTTGAAGCGGTTGGCTAAGGCGCACCTCAGCAGTCAAAACTGCTCTCGGTGCGGTCAAAGAGTACCGAAAGCGATTCAAGACAGGTGGCATTCTTGTTCCCATTGTGGGCTAGAACTAGGGCGCGACCACCGTGCGGCCATCAACATCAAGCACAGGGCGGTGGGGCATCCCGTTCTTTTCGCGTCAGCGGGACGTAGTCCTCAAGCGCAGGAAATGTCCTTTTCGCGCTAGCGGCGCGGAGCGCTAACCGGAGTCACTGTTCGCGTCAGCGGGACGGAGTCCTTGAAGCCTGCACTCTCTCGCTTTGGCGGCGCGGAGCGCTTTGCGTCAGCATGAGTGTGGGAGTATGTCACGTACCTTTAAGGCTGAGCGCAGAGGGATCCCATGGCGATCATCGTCCTGAAAGCCTGGTATTTGGATTCGGTGTTGTCTGCTTCCCAAGTCCAACAGAGGGCCCCCGACCTGCGCCTGAGCCGTACCGGCCTCTTGAAAACGGCGATGCGGGCCGACTTTCTCGACGATGTGGAGCAGGTGAAGGCTTCCCTGTGGTGGCAGCGCTACCTGGAAGGAGAGCTGGTGGAGTTTTACATCGAGGGCAGCGGTGCCTACAGCATCTCCAACCTCGATTTAATTAGCCGCGAGATCTACTTTAATAAGCGGGCCACTCTGAACATGACCGAGCCGGTCATCTACTTCTGCGGCCAATCGGATTACCCCGACTCCAGCGCCACTCTGCACCGGGCATTGCAAGCCGTGGTAGAGACCCTCAATCGCAACCACGGGCCGGTTGTGCCCCTACAGCTTCAGGGATCCCTTCCCGCTGAGGCTGAGACCCCGCTCATCGATGCGGCCTTGATTCGCAAGCTCAAGCACGCGCTGCTGGTGGTGGCCGATGTAACCCCTGTGCAGGTGAATGGCCGGGGGCGTCCCCTACCCAGCCCTCAGGTCTGTCTGGAGTTGGGCTATGCCCTGCAATCGAAGCGCCCCGAACAATTGCTGCTGGTACAACTCCCCCGCGACGGCATCGAGGGATCCTTTCCCTTTGAGGTAGAGGGCAGCAGTTTTTTGAAAATCGCCGATCCCCAGCGTCTGGTCGATCACCTGGGAGCCGAGATCGCCCGGCAGTTGCAGCGCAACCGGGTTATCTCCCTCTAGCCAGCAGCACCTATCCAACCTCCCCTCGCAGCCGCTAGACTCTTGGAGATGGCCTCATGGTGGCCGCCTCTGGCCATAGGGGGCGCGGATCCCCGAAACCCAAACAGCCCCGCTACCTTATTTTCCCCTTGTGAACCATGACCCTGGCTAATGCAAATCCTTTGATTTCCCCGGATCGCTCTGCATCAGGTTGGCAGAGAGGTCTGAACAGCATAATGTTCCTGCTGCTGTTGGGGGTTCCCCTATCTTGGGTGGGGCACTTCCGGGGCTGGGATCCCAACCTGGTTTTCCTCTGTGCGGCTTTGGCGGTGGTGGCCTTGGCGAAGTTTATGGGTCAGGCCACGGAAGAGATCGCAGCCTTGACAGGGCCGACAGTCGGGGGGCTGATCAACGCCACCTTTGGCAATGCGGCGGAGTTAATCATCGGCTTGGTGGCACTGCGGGCGGGGCTGGTGGATGTGGTAAAAGCCTCCGTCACCGGCGCGATCATCAGTAACCTGCTCCTGGTGGCCGGCTTGGCCATGTTTTTGGGCGGGATCAAGTTTCGAGAGCAGAGCTTTCGACCCGAGGTGGCCCGCATGAATGCCTCGGTGATGAACCTGGCGGTGGTGGCCTTGATCTTGCCCAGCGTGGTCACCTATGCCGATGCCAACTTGGGGGAGATCTCCATCCAAGAGCTATCCACGGCGGTAGCCCTGGTGCTGATCGGGGTTTACGGTCTCACTTTGCTGTTTTCCCTCAAAACCCACAGTTACCTCTACGCCCTTCACGAAGCAGAAGCCGCAGAAGATGAGGCGGCCAATCGCCTGGCCCCCAATCCGGTTTTGCAGGCGGAAGGATCCATTCCCCAGGTGTTGACGGCTCCGCCCGAGGGAGCCGGTTTGGGGTTTTGGGTGCTGGCCCTCTTGGGGTTGACGGTGTTGGTGGCGCTGGAGTCGGAACTGTTGGTGAGCACCCTAGAGGACACGCTGGAACACTTTCACATGACGCCGCTGTTTATGGGGGTGATTTTGTTGCCGATCATCGGCAATGCAGCAGAACATGCGACGGCGATCACGGTGGCCATGAAAGACAAGATGGATCTCTCCTTCTCGGTGGCGCTGGGCTCGACGATGCAAATTGCCCTGTTTGTGGCACCCCTGCTGGTGCTGGCCGGGGATGTGCTGCATCAGCCCATGAACTTTAACTTCGGCATGGTGGAGTTGGTGGCCATTGCAGTCTCGGTGCTGCTGATCAATTCCGTCAGCAGCGATGGGCGCTCCAACTGGCTGGAAGGGCTACTGCTCTTGGCCACCTATGCCATCCTCGGGATTGCTTTCTTCTTTCTGGAGTGAGGCGTTAAAGTGTTCTGCACCGCTGACGCAAACGGCTCATGCTGCACAAACTGCAATCGGTAGACAAGCCGAAGCCGGGGAAAACGGGATCCCTGTTGTGGCCTCTCCTTTTCGGTGCATCTTTTGCCCTATCCCCCATAGGCAGGCCCGCATGGGGGCAGGAAGCTGCCGAAAACAACGGCACCGCCCCCAACCTGCCTTTGCTCAACCGTTTGGATGCCCTAGAAGAGCTGCGGCAAGCGCTTAGCCTCCCCACCTCTTCTATCCAGGCGGAGGCCGTGACGCTGGATGGGCGGCATTTGTTTGTGGTTACTGCTCCCCAGGGGGATCCCGGCAGCCTGCCTCCGGTGTCGCAGCGGGTGCGCTCCATTGAACAAACCCTGCACCAGTTGGCCAGCGCCGGATTCGATCCAGAGGCGCTGCAGGTTGAAGTCACCCTGGACGGCCAGACCAACCAGCCTGTTATCCGGGTGAATGGGCGACATTTGCTAACCATCACCTCCCTCGATGCTCAATTCCAGGGCGCCCAACCCATGGACTGGGCTGAGCAGGTAGCCGGCATTGTTGAGGAAGCGCTGCGCACTTCGCAACGGGAGCGGCAGCCTCAATTTTTGCGCCGCCAAGCGGTGATTGCCCTCGGCATCTTGGCCGTGGCGGGCAGCCTGAGCCAGCTCTGCCAGCGAAAACGGCGACGGCTGCAGCAAAAACGCGATGCCCTGCAGACGGAATACCAGGCCATCCAAGCAGAGATTCAGGAGCGCCTAGCGGGGGAAGAGCAGCCGGGCGTGGATCCCGTCTTAGTCGAACAACAGGCCGGACGCAAACGGCAGGAATCCTACTTGGAGCTGCAAATTCGCCTGCTACGCCTGGTGCAAATTAGCCTGTGGGTGGGCGGAGTTGGGGTGAGCTTGGGCCTTTTCCCGCAAACGCGACCCCTGCAAAGGTTTTTCCTGGTTTCCCTGCGCGGCCCTCTGTTGCGGTTGGTAGGGGTGGGTCTGGCCACCTATGGCAGTGTCTGGCTGAGTGGACTAGTGCTGGATAACCTCTTTGCTGCCCTGCGCCAAGAGCAAAATGCCCCCACCTATCGCCTCAGCAAACGCCTCAGCACCTTTGCCAGCGTCTGTGACATACTCCCATCACTGACCCTACAGGTACAGCGTGGGCTTCGCGCTTCATCGGGGAGCTACTGCAAGAACCCTCCACGCGCAGACACGGGATGTCCCACCGCGTAGCTGTACCAGATTCCGGCAACGCCGTTTTGTACAGCCATGTTGATTATGGCACAGGATATATACGCCTTTCATCCCGACCCTCCTGCTGTTGCAGAGAGTGCGGGGCTTCCCGGCGGTTTAGCTAACCCAGTTGCGCAACACCGAAGGCAGCTTGATCTCCATTCCCAACAGTGCCATCCGGGTGGTGGAAAACCTCTCCAACGGCTGGTCACGGGTGGATCTGGGGATCATGATTGCCTATGAAAATGACCTGGAACAGGCGATACGCATCACCGAGCAGGTGGCTCTGCAGATGTACCGGGAGCCGGCTTGGCGGGAACAAATTCTCGAGCCCCCCGAAATGCACGGTGTCGATGATCTGGGGGAGCGGGGGATCACGCTGCGCATTTGGATCAAGGTGCAGCCTCTGCAGCAGTGGAGGGTGGCGCGGGAATACCGCCGTCGCCTCAAACACGCCTTCGACCAAGCAGGGATCCAGATTCCTTTCCCACAGCAGACCCTCTGGTTCCACAGCCCCTTGGAGATGCGCATCCAGGGTCTCAGCCCAGAGGAGACCCACCGCCTGCTGCACCTAATGGAATCGCGGCTCGAGGCTCGCCTGCGGGAAAGGGATCCCGTTGCAAACGACTTGACAAATTGACAAAATAGGCGGCTGCCGAAAGCTTCTACCCTTAGCCGCTCAGCCGGCTAGCAGTTTCAACAGGGCGGTCGCGCCAGCAGGCCGCAAGTCTAGTGACTACTCATCGCCGATGATTTCCGGCTCAGTCAGTTCATCCGACATTTCGATGACAGCGCGGCGGATTGGCTTCATCCAGCCATCTTCTATATCATCCGGATCCTCGTAGCGGCGGCGCTTGGCGCGGTTGGCCACCTGTACCGTGATGCGATAGCGATTTTTGGAAGCGTTGATCAGAGCCTCTACCCGACGCATCAGCTCGTCATTGTCAATAGCCAGTTGATTCTTGCGGGAAGCCATAATCGCAGTCTTAAATCTTGATATCTTGATATCTTGTTGCCACCAGGATCCCAACGAGACTCCGTCCCGCTAACGCGAAAGGACTCCGTCCCGCTACCGCGATCCTAGCAGAGAACCTTCCAGTTCTTGCATTCCTGTAGCGTTGCATGGCAATAGGGTGGGACTTTTGCCAAGAACTCATTTGTCAAGATTTGTCAAGAACTCATTTGTAGAGCAGCTTGCTCTGCTCTTGTACAACTCACAGGGGCTGCTAATCCAGCAAAAACTGTACCCACTTCGGCGGGGGTGGCAGCGGGCAACGAAAGTGCTCCATCACCAGGGCGGCCACCAAATGCACCGTGAATACGTAGATGAGGGAATTGAAGGCAATAAATCCCACCACCACCACCTGAACCATCCAGGGTTCTGCCACCCAGTAGACGCCCCATCGGCTGAGGGACATATCCAGGAGCCAGTTGGTTAGGCCGGTAAGTTGAATGGTTACGTAGATCCAGAGGTTTTCCCCCACCAGTAGGGAGGAAAGCACCAACTGAAAGATCAAGCCCAGGGCGCTGAGCACAGCCCCGCTCACCACCGAGACGTACCAGGAAAGACGCTGCTGCCACAGGCGGGCACACCAATAGCCCAGCAGACCATAGGGAATGACATAGAGAATGCTGCGCGTGGGCCCTATCAGCACCGTCAGCAACAGGCCCGAGACCACCAGGGCCATTGCCCCTGTGCGGGGATCCCAGCGCATCACCGCCAGCGCCACCGGAATGGGGAAAAACAGGCGCATGAAAGGAGCTAGCGGCGTGTAGCTCAGGATCCAGATCAAGGCTGCCGTACTGGCCAAAAAAGCCGTTTCCACCACCCTCAAAGCCGGAGAACGGGGAGGTGGGGGGGGTAAGGGAGGAAAGTCATCCTGCACAGAAGGCTGAGGCGGCGGGGGCACATCCAGAAAAGCACAACTTTTCCCAGCTTAGCTTGTCGGGGTGTGGGGGTAGCTAAGCCCCGCACTGTACTCGTAGAGTCAGTGTCGAGATACAGATACCCCCACATGGTGTATGGTGGGAGTACTTGCACAAAACGGCTTTTGCCGGAATCTGGTGCAACTACGCGGTAGGGCATTCCGTGTCTGCTCGTGGAGGGTTCTTGCGTAGGCTCCCCGATGAAGCGAGAAGCCCACGCTGTACCCGTAGGGTCAGCGATGGGAGTATGTCACGCCACCGGTTGCCGGGTTGGGCGAATTGTTGCCCAGAGGTGTGGATCTGGACTGCAAATCGGCTACAGGATAGGCCCTGTTGTCGATTGGGGCTGCCTCAGCGGATCCCTTTTGGATTTCAGGACATTCGGCAACATTTCCCAAGGCCAACCGTGAACCGACCCCCATCGGCCAGTCTCTCCTGACCCTACCCATCAACTTGTCTTGAAACGACTAGGGCGTTCTGATAAAGTTGAGGCGGGATTTGCCCTGAGAGAGCGGGATCCCTTCTGGACAAGTCTAGGGTCAATGCTATGGCAGTGCGGGTGGGCATCAACGGTTTTGGCCGCATCGGACGGCTAGTGTTGCGGGCTGCTTGGGGCTGGGAAGAGCTGGAATTCGCCCACATCAACGAGATCAAAGGGGGAGCGGCGACGGCGGCCCACCTGTTGAAGTTTGACTCGGTGCAGGGCCGCTGGGCTATCGACATCGAGGGATCCGATAACCGGCTGCGCATTCAGGACAAAACCCTCACCTTTAGCGAACACAAGTCTCCTGGTGAAGTGCCCTGGGCAGAGTTGGGGATCGAGCTAGTGCTGGAATGCTCGGGCAAATTTGTCAAGGCAGCGGAGCTGGATGCCTACTTCAAAGCGGGGGTGCGCAAGGTGATTGTGGCTGCCCCTGTCAAGGACGAAGAGGCCCTCAACATTGTTATGGGCGTCAACGATCACCTGTACGACCCGGCCCGGCACCATTTGCTCACGGCGGCTTCCTGCACCACCAACTGCCTGGCTCCTTTGGTGAAGGTCATCCACGAGGGGATCGGCATTGTTCACGGGGTGATCACCACCATCCATGACGTCACCAATACCCAAACCATGGTGGATGCCCCCCACAAAGATCTGCGGCGGGCCCGCTCCGCTCTGCTGTCTTTGGTGCCCACCACCACCGGCTCTGCTACGGCCATTGGTCTGATTTACCCCGAACTCAACGGCAAATTAAACGGCATTGCCGTGCGCGTGCCCCTCTTGAACGCTTCCCTGACCGATGCGGTGTTCGAAGTCAGGCGGCCCACCACCGTGGAAGAAGTCAATCACCTCTTAAAAACTGCAGCCGAGGGCGAACTCAAGGGGATCCTCGGCTACGAGGAGCTGCCCCTGGTCTCGGTGGATTTCAAAGGGGATCCCCGTTCCAGCATTGTGGATGCGCCCTCGACGATGGTGGTGGATGGCGCCCAGGTGAAGATCCTGGCCTGGTACGACAACGAATGGGGCTACGCCAACCGCATGGCGGAACTGGCCCGCAAAGTGGCCCGCAGTCTATAGAAACATCTCCCTTGGAGACCTGCCCATGACTTCTGTTTCGACGGCTCAAGCCTCTGCGGTTCGCAACTATGCCCTGGTTACAGCCGCCTACTGGGGATTCACCATCACCGATGGCGCCATCCGCATGTTGGTGCTGCTGCACTTCCACAAGTTGGGCTTTACCCCGATTCAAATTGCCATGTTGTTTCTCTTCTACGAGATCTTCGGGGTGATTACCAACTTCCTGGGCGGCTGGATTGGATCCCTGTTTGGCCTGCGGCTGACCCTGTATGGGGGCATTGCCATCCAGATCTTGGGATTGGTGATGCTGGGCGTGTTGAACATGCAGTGGCCGGTCTGGGGCCAGGTGGCCTACGTGATGACCGCCCAAGCTCTGGCCGGGATTGCCAAAGATCTCACCAAGATGAGCTCCAAAAGCGCCATCCGCCTGGTGGTGCCCAAAGAAGCGGAATCCCGCCTGTTTCGTTGGGTGGCTATGCTCACCGGATCCAAAAACGCCCTCAAGGGGGTGGGGTTCTTTGTGGGAGCGGCCCTGCTGCAGATCTTCACCGAAATCTACGGGGATCCCATGGGCTTCCGCATGGCCAACTTTGTCCAGGCGGGGGCGTTGGCTTTGATCTTCTGTTCGGGGGCGCTGCTGCCTGCAGACATGGGCAAAATCAAGGCCAAGATCCCCTTCAAGCGGCTGTTTTCCAAGAGCAGAGAGATCAACATCCTCTCGGCAGCTCGCTTTTTCCTGTTTGGGTCGCGGGATGTGTGGTTTGTGGTGGCCCTGCCGGTGTTTCTCTACGACGAGCTGGGCTGGACTTTTATGCAGGTGGGCAGTTACATGGCCATCTGGGTGATTGGCTATGGGTTCATTCAGTTTGTAGCGCCGCAACTGCTGAGCGGGGGTCGCCCTGGCCGTGCTCCCAAGGCCCGCACCATCCAGATTTGGACCTTCGTGCTGACGGCGGTGCCGGCAATGATCGCTACAGCCTTCATGGCCGGGCTGGCACCGGAGCTGGTGATCACCGGCGGCTTGATCCTGTTCGGGATCGTCTTTGCCTTCAATTCGGCAGTGCATTCCTACCTGGTGCTGGCCTACACGGAAGACGACGACGTAGCCCTCAATGTGGGCTTTTATTACATGGCCAATTCCGGCGGGCGGCTGTTGGGGACGGTAACTTCTGGGATCCTCTTCCAGTTCTACGGGTTGGAGGGCTGTCTTTGGTTTTCCACCCTCTTGATCTTGGCGGCGGGGCTGTTCTCGTTGAAATTGCCGGATCCCAGCAAAACCCCGGTGGAGTGGGTGGTTAAGCCAGGGGATTGAGGATGGAGGGCTACCAGCGGAGATCGATGCATCCATTCAACCCATCCACAAATGGGTGGAGGGGAAAGAACTCTGCTCAGCACAAACGAGAGGCCCAACGATGAGATAGTAGAGGAGCAAGCAGCTTTTCCGGCAGCCTATGAGCCTGCGCATCGTTCCCACGACGCCCTTCCCTGGCCAGAGACCCGGCACCTCTGGCCTGCGCAAGCCGGTATCGGTGTTTCAGCAGCCCCACTACCTGGAAAACTTCGTCCAATCCATTTTTGATGTCCTGGAGGGATCCGCCGGCCAAACCCTGGTGGTGGGGGGAGATGGCCGCTACTACAACCGCGAGGCCATTCAGATCCTGCTCAAGATGGCAGCGGCCAACGGCATCGGGCGGGTGTTGGTGGGGCAGGGAGGGATCCTCTCCACGCCGGCGGTTTCCTGTCTCATCCGCAAGTACGGCGCCTACGGGGGGATCATCTTCTCCGCCAGCCACAACCCCGGTGGCCCCCAGGGGGATTTCGGCATCAAGTACAACATCGGCAACGGTGGCCCTGCCCCGGAGAAGGTGACCGAGGCCATTTACGCCCGCACCCAGCAGATCCGGGAGTACCGCATCCTGGAAGCTCCCGATGTCGATCTGGATCGCTTGGGCGAGCAACGGCTGGGGTCCCTCACGGTGTCCGTCATCGACCCGGTGGCCGATTACTTGAGCCTGATGCAGCGTCTGTTCGATTTCGAGGCCATCCGCGACTACCTGGCTTCCGGGATCCGCATTGCCTTCGACGCCATGCACGCCGTCACCGGCCCCTATGCCCACGCCATTTTGCAGGGATCCCTGGGAGCACCAGAGGGCAGTGTGCTCAACGGGCAGCCCCTGCCGGATTTTGGCGGCGGACACCCGGATCCCAACCTGGTGCATGCCCGCCCATTGGTGGAACTGTTGTTTCGGGAAGATGGGCCGGACTTTGGGGCCGCTTCCGATGGGGATGGGGATCGCAATCTGATCCTGGGCCGTCAATTTTACGTGACCCCCAGCGACAGCTTGGCAGTGCTGGCAGCCAATGCCCACCGGGTACCCGGCTACCGAGAAGGTCTGGCGGGAATTGCCCGCTCCATGCCTACCAGCCAGGCAGCAGATCGGGTGGCGGCCAAGTTGGGGATCCCTTGCTACGAGACCCCCACCGGCTGGAAATTCTTCGGCAACCTGCTGGATGCGGGCAAAGTTACCCTCTGCGGGGAAGAGAGCTTCGGCACCGGATCTCACCACATCCGGGAAAAAGACGGGCTCTGGGCCGTCCTGTTTTGGCTGAACATTTTGGCCGTTCGACGGCAGCCGGTGCGGCAGATCGTGGAAGAGCACTGGCGCACCTATGGGCGCAACGTCTACTCCCGTCACGACTACGAGGGACTGCCGGTGGAGGTGGCCGAGGCGCTGATGGAAGACTTGCGACGCTCCCTGCCTGGGTGGGTGGGCCAGCGCTTGGGATCCCACACAGTGGCTTATGCCGATGACTTCAGCTACACCGATCCCGTGGACGGCAGCACCACCAGCCACCAAGGGATCCGCATCGGCTTTGAGGATGGATCCCGCATCATCTACCGGCTTTCGGGAACCGGCACCCACGGAGCCACCCTGCGGGTGTACCTGGAGCGATTGGAGCTGGATCCCGCCCGGCATGGCCTGGATCCCCAAGTGGCCTTGGCCGAACAGATTCAACTGGCCGATCACCTTGCCCAGATTCGCGCCCGCACCGGTCGGCAGCAGCCAGACGTCATCACCTAACCCGCCGCAACTGTTGGCAGGGATCCTGCCGGCGGCGGTTCCTGGAGAAGCGGGGATCAGGGCCTGAGGCCATCCCAGCCGGTCGCTTCGGCGTCGCGGAGCAGAAAGGTGCCGATAGGGGAGGTGATGGGAGAGGTCAGTTGAAAATCTCCCCGCTCTTGGGTGAGGCCCACCGGGCGACTGGGGAAAGCCACCAGGATCCCTTCCAGGCGCAGCGACTCGGCTACCGGATCGTAGGCCAGGCGCAGCTCAAAATCCCGCAGGTCGCGGCGAACTTCCACCCGGCGGATCCCTGCTTCCGTCAGGCCCAAGCGCAGCCGCCAGTGATTTTGCCATCGCGTGCCGAGGGTGGCATCCAGCTCCAGGCCATAGGTAGAGATCTGGCCCAACCGGGGATCGTAAACCGCCTGCAGGGCATAGCTGATCCCCGGCTCATACACATCCAGGCCAGAGCGTTGATCCCGGTTAAATGTGGTGCTGCTGCGTCCCCGATATTCCAGACGAACGGGTTGGAGCTGTCCCTGGTTCAGGTCGTAGGCCGTCTGCAACTGAATGTTGAACAGATCAGGGGCGGTGCTCCAGGTGAAGTTGGCGTTGAGGGTATCCCACTTCTGGGCAACGAAGTCGTAGCCAAGGTTGGTGTCCAGGCGCACCAGGTTTTTCACCTCTGCCTGCAGATCCTGCAAGTTGCGGGAGGCAATCGCTGCCAAATCCTCCGGGGTATCGTCGGGGAAGGTCAGGGCTATCGGCAGCTCGCCGGGCAGGTCATCTTCAAAGGCAATGTAGCCTGGGGGCACATCGGGTAGGGGATCGCGGGGCGTAAAGAAGCTGATGTTGGCATTGATGCGATCCACATCTTTAGGGCTGGTGGAGAGAGTTTGGAAGGGCACAGAATTGTTGCCGTAGAAGGTGCGGCTGTAGCGCAGGTCGATGGTATTCCAGTCGGCAGGTCTGAGACTGAGGCGAGGGTTGAGGCTGACGGTAGACTCCTGGTCAGGAGTGGAGTAGAGAACTTGGGTGTAATCGATAGAACCCGGCATGAAGGTGATCCAGGGAGCCGGTTGAATATCGTTGAACTGAAGGCTGGAGCGCAGCTCGTAGCGATTGAAAAAGTGGAGGCCCGCCCCCACCTCTTGATCCGGCTGTTGCTCTTGAGTTAGGGTGAGGGCGCTGCTGAGGGCAATATCGGGCGTGATGCGAATGAGGTCGGGGTTAAAGGCCAGCTCGAAGTTGCGACGCGGCTCGTTGTCGCCATTGGAACTGCTGTAGGCACGGTAGGCCAGGCGATAGGTACCTCCCCAACCGGGTGGGGTCAGTTGAGTGCCCAGCGTCAACCGCGCATCGGCAAAGTCGGGGCCATCTTTGACGCTCACCCGCTGGTTGTAGTCCAAGCGCAGATCCGATTGCAGCCAATGCACGCCCCCGTAGCGCTGAGTGTGGCTGAGGGTGAGGGGGAAGCTGTAGATGCCCCGCTCCTGGGATCCGGTGCGGCTGATGTTGAGGGTGGTGGTGGAGAGATCCCCCTGAAAGGTGGCGTTGAGACGCAGATCGGCGTTGTCGTTGCGTCCGCCGGCAGGACGGTAGGTGTTGTCCAGGTTGAGGTTGAGCTGTCCCCGCAGTTGGCCTTCCTGCCCAAAGAGGTTGGCAGCGTAAAAGTCGAAGTTGTGGTCGATGCGGAAACGGCTGGAGAAGCGCTGTTGGTCGGCTTCGGTAACCAAGTAAAACTGGGCTCGCCCGTAGTTGACGCTGTCCGGGATGGGCAGGATGTAGTCATGCAAGAAACCAATGCCCACCCCTTTTTTCTGGATGGCATCCAGCCGCAGGCCGCCGAAGTTGTATTCGTCGAAGCGGTAGGCCCAACTGGATTTGACAAACACCCCCTCTGTCTCGCTGCGCCCCGGCAGCACCCATTGGTGATCTCGCAGGCTGTAGATGAACAGGGGGAAATAGGCAATCTGCAGGCCCGCCCGCAGATCCCCTGCTTCTGTCAGCTCGCCGCCGGCAAACACGCGGGCGTCGTAGACGATCACCCGGTCATCGGGAAACACCTCCACCCGATCCCCTTGCACGTAGTGGGTGATGGGCGGCTCTGGCGAGGTGGTGACGGTGGCTTTCTCGAAAAAGATCTGATCCCCCAAAATGGCGGTGGTCTCTTGGCTGCGCACAAAAACCTTGGTGCCCGGCTCCTCCCCCGGCAGAATGACCAGCGAGCTCTCAAATTGGGCGGTGCGACCGGGGATATCCAGATCCAAATTTCGCCCTTCGATTTGCCGGATCCCGCGCCCTTGGGGGCCAGGGGGCTGCTCCATGCGAAAAGGGCCCTCGCTGCGCAGGCGTCGCTCCCGCCGATAAAACAGCAGCCGGTCGCCGGTGATGCGGGTGCCGTCAGCCAGTTGGATCAAGGCGTTCCCCTCGGCAATGCCCAGGTCTTGTTCGGCGATGTAGCTGAGCACATCCCCACTCACGTTGATTTGATCCGGGTCGAGGGGGATTTGCCGCTGCGCGGTGGCCGAGAGTTGCTGGCGAATCTGGGATCCCTGGCTGCCGGTGCCAAGATTTTCTGCCGCTGAAACGGCATCTGCACCAGTGCCCAGATCCTGTAGGAGCGGGAACCGCTCCAGCAGCTGAGGAGCCAGGGGTGAGCCAGCGGTGGGGATAAAGGCTTCCGTTCCCCTTGGAGGGGATCCCGTCAGCCCCGACCCAGGGGTGGCCTCTGCCAACAGGACACCGCCCAAATCCAAGCTCCCACCGGCTTGGGAGATCAAGGGAGGAACCGTCGAAGCTGGGATCCGGTGCAACCTTGCCTCTGAACCAGCTTCACCTTGCAGTTGAGCCGTAGCCGGGTTCTCGGCATTGGGTGCCGAGGTGGGAGCAGGCAACTGCACAGTGTTGGTGGGGCGCAGCCAGGGTTGCTCTTCCACCTGCAGGGCTTCAGCCTGAGAAGTCATGGGCTGGGAAAGCCGAAGGGAGTTCAGGCTGGGAACTGCCGCGGTGGGCGTCGCCGGTGAAGGGGGTTGGGGAGAAGGTGTTGCCTGGGCCTGCTGCGCCTGTCGCCGAGCATGGGCTGCTGCCCCTTCGGCCAACAGCCGTTGTAGCCGCTGTCGGTTCAGTTCTTCTGGCGTGAGGGGCTTTTCAGGAGAGTTGGCAAGGGGAGGGGATCCAAAGTCTGAAACCGGGGCCGTAGGGGGTGGGGTTGCCGCAGTCAAGGCTGTAGCAGGCAGAGAAGATTGCGCCTCGGCCAAGGTGATGGGCTCCTCATCGGCGGCAGCCATCGGTTCTGGGCTGGAAGCCCGGCGGGCCAGTTGCAGGCGCTGAGCAAGTGTTTGCGCTGACCGAAAGCGCTGGTAGCCCTCCAGAGAGAACTCCGTCCCGCCGACGCCAACAGTGGGCAGGGGGTCCAACTGGGCGAAGACGGCCTCCCCCGTCCCCAACCACAGGGAGCCGCCCCAGCAAAGAGCCAACCACTTTGCCCAAGGGCTGAAGTCAGGGGGGAAGTTGCAGGATTTCACCGTAAAAACCGCCACAGTAAAGAGAAGCCCACCCCACCGAAAATCATATTCGGCAACCAGGCAGCCAGCCAGGGATCGATATGCTCCACTCGACCCATCGCTCGTCCCAGGCTCATCAGTACATAGTAAATAAACACCAGAACAATCGCTAGCGCCACGCCGCCGTAGCGCCCCGTTTGCCGCACCGTTTGCAGGCCCAAGGGGGCAGCCACCAAGATGGCGAAAAAGCTGGCCAAAGGAATGGCGAACTTGAGGTGGTATTCCGTCAGGCAGCGGGCCACATCGGCAGAAGGGCGTTGCTCCGCTCGATATCGCTGGCACTGCTCCCACAGCTCCCCCGCCCGTTGCTCTTGGGGCACTTTTTCCGCGTACACCAGGCCCACCAGTTTGTTGACGATGTTGAGCTGCATTTCTTCCACCTGGCCTTCATAGTAGGTGCGCCCCTGCTCGTCATAACGGCGGATCACCACATCTCGCAGTTGCCACGATTGGCCCACCTGCTGCGCGGTTTGAGCGGAGATCACCTGCGGATAGCGCAGGTGGCCGGTCTCAGCTTTGCGATCCAGGATCAACAAATCCTGCATCAAGCCGGTCTTCGGGTCAATCGATCCGACATGAAACCAGAGATCATCATCCACCCGCACGATCTCTTCTGGATTAAACAAAAGAGCATCTTGAGCCAAGATGAGGTTCTTGTTCAGGATTTTCACCTTTTGGTTGGTTTCCGGCACAATCACTTCATTGGTCAACAGCGCCAAGCCGCTGATCAGCAGGCCAATACAGAGCACGGGGATAAACACTTTGCGATAGGGGATCCCAGCAGCACGCAGGGCGGTGATCTCGCTGTCGGCTCCCATTTTGCCCAGGGTGAGCAAGGTGGCAAAGAGGCCGGCAATGGGAAAGGTGACCACCAAAATGGCGGGCAAATTGAGGAGGAGAATGTGCAAAATGGTCAGGGGAGGGGCGCCCTTTTTCACCAGCAGATCGGTGTAGATAAACAGCTGGTTGCCCAGCATCATCACCGTGCCCCCGGCCACCCCCAGAAAGAAGGGGCGGATCATCTCTTTGAAGAGATAAAACTCCAAAAAGGCAGCTCCCAATCTCAGGGATCCCCAAAAGCTGCCCGCTTGAGCAGGGGTTCTGCGCAGTTTGCCCTCGGCGAGTGGAGCCGTCATGACATCACCTCGGATCACAACCTCAGCCAAACCTAGACGATAAAAAACCCCAGATGGAGCCCGTCAGAGGGCGTCGGTGATGCGAAACTGAAACATTCCCTGCTGCTGCTCGTCTCCTTCGACGGTGTATTCATCTTGTTTTATGTTCAGGGTAACCAGCTTGCCACTGAGGCGATTGGCGCCCCGGCACATCTGATCCAGCGCGTTGCGGCCCGGCAGAGCTTGGGTGCTCTCCCCGGGAAGGCGGCCGACCTCTCCCCGATCGCAGAGCACCACAGGAGCCTGTTCGGCGCTGATTTTGAAAATTTGTTCTCGGTCGAAGTAATCGGCGCGATCCCCTTCGATGGCGCGGTTGGCCTGCACAATAACCACATTGCCGAAGAAGCGGGCATCGCCGCTGGCTTGGTCGATCTCCACCCGGTCGGCGTAGATCACCGTCGGCTGATCCACATCCGCCTGGGTCTCTGAGTTTTGCAAGCGCCGCGCCAGCCAGTCCCCTTCGATCTGCTCGATCACCACCTCTCCCCGCAGCTCCACCTTTTCAGGGGTGATGGTGGCTTGGTTGGCCTTGGCCCTACGTCCCCGCTGGATAAACTCGACGGCATCGCTAAACTCGGAAGTACCGGTGCGGGAGTTGTAAACCAGGCGGGCAGCCCGCACTTCGGTTTCGGCTTGGCGCAGTTCTTCCGTCAGGGATCCCCCGCCGGGCGTGGGGGTAGAGGCAGCCATCTGCCGGTAAAGGACGTTCTCTTCAAAGAAGAAGATCTTGTCGCGGTGGTTGCCCTCTAGGCGGGCTGAGGTGAGCACCCGTCCGGGTTCTTCCAGGGTAACTCCTCCCGTCAACAGACTTTGGGATTCGCGGCGGCGGTAGGTGCCCTGGGCCGCCTGGATGATGGTTTCCCCCTGGCGGATCTCCAGGTTGCCTTCCCCTTGGGCAATTTGTGTGTTGCGGTCGTACGTGAGGCGGTCGGCAATGATGGTGACTTCTTGATCCTGTTGGTCTGGGGTCGCCTCCGGGCCGGGAGAGGCCTGGGCCAAGCGCAGATCGGCCAATAAGGGATCCCGGCTGCTGTCGCCGGCCACCTCTTGCAACACCACACCGCCGGAGAGAATGCTTTGGGCCTGTTGCCGCAGGTAGGTGCCTTGGGGAGCGCGAATCTCGATGCCACGTTCGCGAATGCGCAGGTTCCCTTTCCCCTCGGCCACCTGGTTGGTGCGGTCGTAGGTGATCTGGTCGGCGGTGATGGTGGTGGAGGTGGGTGCCGAGCCGTTTGGGGGCAACACTATCAGCTTGCCCTGCTCGGCCCTGAGAAGGGCAAACTGAAAGTTAAACGAACCGGAGCGGCCCTGCAGCACCATTTCCCGGCCTTTGAGGGTGAACTCCGCCGGCACCTCGATGCGTTCTTCGGGGGTGACTCTCAAGGCGCTGGTCAAGAGCAAGCTGCCGTCGCCGCTCCTCACCTCCACCTCCTCATCCAAATACAGCTCATCGGCGGTGGCATTGTAGCGGGCTCGCTTGGCCCGCCAAGTCATCTGCTCGCTGCTATCAAAAAAGGGATCCGGCACCCCTTTTTGCCGGTCGGCACCTTCTCCGTAGAAGTAGCCGTGTGCCCCCTGTTCAAATACCTGTTGCCCAGCTGCCAGATCCACCTGCTCGGCAATCAACCGCCAACGCTGATGTCCTCCCCGACGACCCAAGATGTCTACCCTGCGGCTGACCGAGAGGGGCTGATCGGGGGAAGGAGACTCCACCTTCACTTCCTCGATGTCGATCGACAAGGCCCAGCCCACCAAAGCAGCCAAGATGCTGCTCCCCAACAGCGCCACTCCCAGGTTGGAATTGAAGAATCGCCCCATCCTATTCTTGCTGCCGCCTCACCTCGACCCGAACTGACCACTCCCCTTGGAGCCAACGCTCTGAGCTAGCACTCTAGGCTGTAGCTTATCCCATTTTGCCGGCTGCACCGGGGGGATCCCGCGCACACCTAGCCTTAAGCCGACTTTTCAGCCTTCAGCCATAGCGGCTGAGGATGAACCCCAACCCCAGAAACAGCCCCAGCCAAAAATGGAGACTGACGGCGATGAACTTGGAGTGGCTAATCCGCTGCGGCTGGTCATGGTAAGCCCCCAGCAGGCGGGAAAGCCGCACTGCAAACGGGATCCCCGCCAAACTCAGCAGGGTCCAAGCTGGAAAGATCCCCAGCCCCACAAACAGCAGCATCAGGCCAAAAAGGCTGCCGCAGAGCCAGGGGATGAGGCGGGCCGAGCGCAAAGTCCCCAGGCGGGCCACCGGCGAGCGCTTGCCGCAGGCTAGGTCATCCTGCACTTGATGGAAATGGGAACAAAACAAAATCAAGCTGGTCGCCATTCCCACCACCAGTGAGGCTGCCAACCCCGGCAGCGACCAGGTCTGGCTTTGGCTGTAGTGGGCGGCCAAAACCGCCAGCGGCCCAAAGCTGAAAAAGCAGAGGATCTCGCCCAGGCCCTGATAGCCCAGGCGCAGGGGCGGCCCCTGGTAGGCATAGCCCAGCCCGCAGGCCAGCAGCACCAACAGCAGCACCGTGGGATCCGATTGCCGCCAGCTCAGCCACAGGATCCCCAGCAGCCCCAGAGCCAAAAAGGCATTCCCCACCCAAAACACCTGCCCCGGCTTGCCCGTCAGGTTGACTAGCGAGTGGAGTTTGTTTTTGTCCACCCCTGTCTGGGCATCGAACACGTCGTTGCTGAGGTTGACCCAGGCCAAGATGCAGATGGCAGCTCCCCAAAACACCCCCAAAACCCCCAAATCCAGTACCCCTGACTGGGCGTAGGCAATGGCGGATCCCACCCAGATGGGCATGATCGCCACGCTGTACATGGGGGGCTTAAGGGCAGCCATCCACAATTGCCGGCGAGAGCGGTTGCTCCATGCGGCCTCTGCTGCTGGCTGCACTTGGCTGACATCTGGATGCATGCGAATTCTCCTTGGGGAGCAAGCCTGCTCTGGGGCCCGTCTCCGGATCTGTCTATATCTGTTCTGTAAGGTAGAGCGCCTTAGGAAGCATTCTCCAGGATGCTAAGAAACTTTGCAGTCCGTGAAGAAGCTCCTCAGATCTGGCCCCCAAAAGCCCAGGCTGCCGTCTCTTCTCCTAATCTCTTATCCTAAAGTCATCTCCTGCCGGTCTCCATCGACAGGTGTCCTGTTTTCGGCCAAGGTGGGATCGTTCTCTTTGCTCTTTCGCATGACCTCTTCTCTTTCCCCTCGGAATGCCCACGGTACGCTTGAGTGCCTGGAGTGGCCGAGAGCATGGCCGCCGATGCGCACTTCTGCTTGGACAGGCGAGACGGGGAATCGGCGCTACTGGGATCCCTTCCTAGCCGCCTGCCAACAGATGGCGCGGGCGCGGGGTGTTCCCCAAATCCTCAGCTTGTCGCAGCCCATCCCAGAGCTGGATCCGCTGGCGGTGCTGGCCCAGAGGCTGGGTTCGCTCCCCACAAACCGATTCCCGAGCTACTGTTATCTCTCCCACAAGGCCCACGGGGAAAGGGTGCGGGTGTTGGGATGGGGATCCCTGCGGCAGGTTGATCTCGCGGGAGAAGGGGGCTTGCGGGCGGCACGGAGCTTTGTAGAAGAGCTGCAGCCCCACGTCCATGCCGCTTGCATTGGCAGAACGGAGCCCTCGGAAGTGGGAAGATTCCCAGGCAGCCGGCAGGAACGCCCTCTGTGTTTCTGTCGCCTCAGTTTCAGCCCCAGGAGCAAAGGGGGGGCGGCGCTGGTTCTGCCGCGCTGGCAACTGTTGCAGGTACCAGGCTCCTGGAGATCTCTGGCGGTGGCGCGGCTCAATCTGGAAATCGACCCCGAGAGCGACCTAGCGGCTTTGGCCGGGCAGATCACCGCCTTTTTTGCCCAAATGGAGCGCCTTTCTCGATCCCCCTTGCCCTCGTGGGAATTGCAAGCTCCTGTGCCAGTGAACTTGGAGGAAGCCCCCCTCTTGGCGCGCATCCAAAAAGCCCTGCAGGTGATTCAGGCGGGATCCCTGGAGAAAGTGGTGCTGGCCGAAGCCGTGGATCTGCACTTGCCTGTCCCGCCGTCAATTCCGTCCCTGCTGGCCTACCTGGAAACAGATCATCCCGATTGCAGCATCTTTGCCTTTGCCGCTGGTGTCAGCGGGCCGAAGTCCTTGGAGGCAGATGCTCGGGGGAATTTGCCGGCCAGGCCTCTCCCCCTGGTCCAAGAGGGGGCCTTTCCCCAGGTTTTCTTGGGGGCCACCCCGGAGCGCTTGCTTTCCGTGTGGCAAGGCCGGGTGCAGATCGATGCCTTAGCCGGCTCCGCCGCCCGCGGCGCCACCCCTGTCCAGGATCGCCAGTTGGCCGAGGAGCTGCTCCGCAGCCCCAAAGACCGCCGCGAACACCAGTGGGTGGTGCGCTCGATCCGGGAGGCTCTGAGTCGGTTGGGAATGGATCCCTGCATTTCCCCGCAACCGCGGCTGCTCCGTCTAGCCAACATCCAGCATCTGCAAACCTTGATCGAGGCGGAGCTCCCCGCCGATGTACATCTGTTCGATCTGCTGGCCCAGCTCCACCCGACGGCAGCGGTGGGAGGGTATCCCCAACAGGCGGCGCTGCAGTGGCTAGAGCGGTTGGAACCCTTTGATCGCTCCAGCTATGCCGCTCCCTTGGGCTGGGTAGACTTACAGGGCAATGGCGAGTTTGTGGTGGGGATCCGCTCCGCCCTAATTCGGGGGAATTGGGCCCGCTTGTATGCCGGTGCCGGGATTGTGGCTGACTCCAACCCAGAGCAAGAGCTGGCCGAGATTCGTCTGAAGTTGCGCTCTCTGGTGCAGGCTCTGGCCTTGCGACCTGCAGCTCCTCCGCTCCCCAGCTTCTGAAGAGAGGGGATCAGGAAGATGTTTCTGCCGCCGCTGCGGGAGGTGGATACGAACCCCTCCACGAACAGCTACAGTGAGAAAGCCGGTCTTTGATTAGCCTCGGTGTCCTCTGCGGCATGGCGACCCTGAATCCCACCCATCCCCCTCGTATAGCCGGATCCCGCGCGCAAGTGGGGCTTTGGCCCGGCCTGATCCAGCACTATCGGGAATGGCTCCCCGTCAGCGCCAGCACACCTGTGGTCACGCTACATGAGGGCAACACGCCTCTGGTGCCTTCCCCGGCTTTGAGCCAACGGCTGGGGCGAGACTGTCAAGTTTACCTGAAGTTGGAGGGCCTCAACCCCACCGGTAGTTTTAAGGATCGGGGTATGACGATGGCCGTGTCCAAGGCCAAAGAGGCCGGAGCAGAGGCCGTGATCTGCGCCAGCACCGGCAACACCTCGGCGGCGGCTGCTGCCTTTGCGGCCAAAGGAGGTCTGCGGGCCTATGTGCTGATCCCCGATGGCTACGTGGCCAAAGGCAAACTGGCCCAAACCCTGATGTACGGGGCGGAGATCATCGCCGTTCAAGGCAACTTCGACCAAGCGCTGGCTATGGTGCGGCAGCTGGCGGAAACCTACCCGGTGGCCCTGGTGAACTCGGTCAACCGCTTCCGCTTGGAAGGGCAGAAAACCGCCGCCTTCGAGGTGGTGGATGCTTTGGGGGATGCCCCCGATTGGCTCTGTATTCCGGTGGGCAACGCGGGCAACATCACGGCTTATTGGATGGGGTTTTGCCAGTACCGCCAGCAGGGCAAGGCTACCCGTCGCCCTCGTCTCTACGGCTTCGAGGCTGCCGGTGCTGCCCCCATGGTGTTGAACCGGGTGGTGGAACACCCAGAGACGGTGGCCACGGCCATTCGCATCGGCAATCCTGCCAGTTGGGTGAAGGCCAAGGCGGCAGTGCAGGTGAGCGGCGGTCAGGTGGATAGCGTCACCGACGAGGAGATTCTGGCAGCCTATCGTCTCCTGGCATCCGAAGAAGGGATCTTTTGCGAGCCGGCCAGCGCGGCCTCGGTGGCAGGATTGCTGAAATGGCGAGAGCAGGTGCCTGCTGGAGCACAGGTGGTGTGCGTGCTGACGGGCAATGGCCTTAAGGATCCGGACACGGCCAGCCACCAGGGATCCGCTCCTATCCACACCGGCGTTGTCCCTGAGCTGTCCGCTGTTGCTCGTCTGATGGGTTTCTAGCAGAAACCGCCCGCTGGTTAGGGTCAGGCGTTCCCCTTGGGCGGCGCTCCGTCGCCTATCGGGCATCGCCATCTGGCAAGCGGCATTCCTCTCTCGGCCATACGCTACAGCCCCAGCTCAAAGCCCGCATTGTGCGGAAAGGGCTGTGTCGAGAAATTCCCGGATCAGGGGCAGCACCTGTTCCCCATGCAAGGCAGGGATGGCGTGGCCGGCCCCGGCCAGGATCTTGAGCTGAGCCCCAGGGATCCCTTCGGCATAGGTTTGGCAGTGCCAGAGGGGAATGGTGTCGTCCTGTTCGGCGGCGATCACCAGGGTGGGGGCCTGAATGTAGTTGAGATAACGTTCAACCGTATCGACAGCAGCTTGTGGGCGCAGACGTTGTCGGAGAAATTGCCGAGCGACCGGCTGCTGACGCAGGGATCCCCGCAACCACAAGAGCTGGGCCAGCTTGTCTTCCCAATGCCACCAGCGGGCCAGCGGAGCGATCGCCCGCAACAGCCAATCCACCCAAGCGCTTTCCCAGAGCAAGGGCCGCAAATGGTTGTAGCGTCTCACAAAGCTGTCGTCGCGGATCCCGGCAGGAGCCAACAAAACCAACCCCCGCAGCGGATACCGCACGGCGTAAGCTGCCGCCACCCATCCCCCAAAGGAATGGCCCACCAAAACCGGAGCAGCTAGGCCCAGCCTTTGGACAAATCCGCGCACAAACTCTACTTCTGCAGCGATGTCGTAGTGCAAGGCCGGTTGGCCGGACTGCCCGAACCCCAGTAAATCCAAGGCAATGCAGCGATATTCGTCTCCCAACCCTTGCATCAGCGGCCACCAGTTGGCATGAGTGGCCATAAAGCCATGCAGAAACAGCAGTGGGATCCCTTTTCCCCAGTCTCGATAGGCAGCCCAGCAGGACTCTGCCCCTGCGATGTTCAACCCTTCCAATTTCACCCTGTGCAGCGGGATCTCTTGAACGCGGGCCTGTAACTCCGCCAAGCGCTGGGCCAGGGGGAGTCGTTCCAACAGCGTTTGCCTGGTCATCGGCTTGGGGTCAGTAGACACAGACAGATTCAGCAGATGCAGTTTCTTCCGGAGCAGCATTGGCTACAGCGAATGCACCTATACGGAAATATCTCTCGTATCTCTTTGAACAGGGATCCTGCTCAATCCACCGGAATCTACCTGGGATCCCATCAACTCGGAAAAGGCCGTAACGCATCGCAACTTAGCCGATCAACTGCAAATGGGGCGGGGGAGTTTTCAGCCAGTCTTGGCGGGTCAGCAGCCCTTGGAGGAAGCGGGTGGCTGCCTGCGATTGATAGCGCTCCGGGTTAAAAGCCAGCCAGAGGGTACGCCGTATCTGTAGCCCTTCCACCGCCAGCTTCCGGAACCGTCCCTGTTCCACATCGGATCCCACTGCCACCATGGACAGAAAGGCCACCCCCAACCCCGCCTGGACGGCATTTTTGATCGCCTCAATCGAGCTGAGTTCCAGCCGCACGTTCAATTGGGCCGGGTTAATGCCGTGGCGGTTCAGCACCCGATCGATGGTTTGCCGAGTGGAAGACTGGGGATCCAAGGTGATGAAGGGCAAAGCCAGCAGATCCACAAGAGCCGGAGAGTCGATGGCACACCCGGGAGCACCGACCAACACATATTCATCTTCCGCCAGAGCCATCACCTTCAAGTGCCGCTGCAGCTCAAAGGGGATCTCCCCGCCAACAATGGCCACATCCAACTGGCCGTCCACCAATTTCTGGGCAATTCGCCGCGTGGATTGCACCAAGAGCTGTACGGAAATTTGTGGATAGCGGCGGTGATATTGGGCGATCAAAGAAGGCATGACATAGGTGCCCACCGTTTGGCTGGCCCCCAGAACCAGATGCCCCCCCTCCATTTTCTGCAAATCCGCTAGGGCCTCGACGGCCTCACGGCACAGCTTGAGGATGCGCTCGCTGTACTGCAGCACCACTTTCCCGGCATCCGTCAGCTCCACCTTGCGCCCACTGCGGTCGAACAGCACCACCCCCAACTGTCGCTCCAGGTTCTGTACTTGCAAGCTGACGGCAGGCTGGGAGACAAACAGGCTATCGGCAGCACGGCGAAAACTACCCTGCTGGGCAATTGCCCGCACAATGAGGAGCTGATCTAAGGTAAATGGCAACTCATCCGCCATAGGGAACTCCAAACCCCACAGTGGGATCCCTTACGTTTCCCTGAAAAGCTGGGCAGCCCGCGTTTGGAAACCCACACGAGATCATCATAAACAAGCGAGAAATCCCAAGAGAGCAGCTCAACCCTTTCCCGGCAGCTCGGCTCTGGGGGGTGACCAGCCAAGAGTGGAGAGGAGAGCTCAGAATCTTCGGGCTGTTTCTCTGCCATTCGGAGCAGCTATGCCCACAATACCTACCTCTCACCGACCGGCGGAAGATGGCTGTTGAGATTATTCTCAACAAACAGGCCGGCAATTCCAGCTCTGGGTTTGGCTTGGTCTCTAGCGAGGGCCGTAGGTTGTCCAATAGCCGCGTCCTTGTCTTTTGGCTGCATCGGCAGCTTCAGTAAGAATGGGGCCGTACTTCAAGCCATCGGCTTGAGGCGACAACAGGCCATGCCCCAAAAACAGCATTTCCTGGTTGATGAGGGTATTGGCTTGCCAAACGTAGGCAGGCAAGGTGGGAGCAGGGGCTAGGGCAGGATCCAACTCCAAAAACACCTCACGTCCCAGCAGAGCAGTCTGCAGATATTGGCCGGCATTGTAAACTGCCAGAGGGGTTTGTCCGCGCAACTCCGTCCAGTTGGGGTTGATCGGGTCAGGCAAGGGATCGATCCCAATCAGTTGCACCAGCCGCAAATTCAAGTCTCCTTCAAGCTGAACAACCAGGGTGTTGTAGTTGACCACCCGAAACACGGTTGCACGTTTGAGGTCGCGCAGATCCGGACGCGCCATCACTGTTAAAGCCCAAGCGGGTGATGTCGAGAATATCAACGGCAAGGCCAGAAAGCTGCCCAGCTTGATCAGGCTCCGTCCATTGGATACAAGCGAGGATCTGGAGCCGGGGGAAGTCGCAGCAGAACGCAGGGATTTTTGCAGCATGGACTTTAGCCGTTGCATGGCAGACTTGACAATAGGGATGGTTCGCATGCTTGACCTTTGGATCTCACACCGCCCTCACACCGCCGCCTACTGGGCTTCAACGCGGGATCCGGCTCACCTGCCGTCACTCTACAAAAAATTGGGGCAGATGGGTCAGGTCTGGAAAATCTCTCTCGATTTTTGTCTTGATTTTTAGATGTGCTACCCATCCGGTCAGCAGTTGTCAGCGCTGACAACCTGTGGTTGGTCATTTCGATTCAAACTGGGACAGTGTACCCAAACCTAAAACATGCATGAAACATGCATGGGGCCACAGGGCTTTTCTCAGCTGCCCAGGCGTCTCACCCTAAACTGGAGTGACTAAGTCCTTCCGAGCAGCAGGATTGTCTTTTGGTCTTCTCTCTTTGCGAAGGAAAGGGGGAGTGCTTGGAAACCTTTTCAATTCAGTTTGAAACAATTACAGTTGTCCAACTCTCAAATCTCTCAAAAGCGCAGCCCCTAGAGGGTAGCAGGGTTCTTTTCGACTGCTTCGGACAAGAGGGAGTTGACCAGCACGGTTACCAACCCCAGTCGATTGCCCGCCAAAATATCCGTCAACAGGCGGTCTCCCACCATAGCCACCGCTTCTACCGGCAAGCCCATCTGGGCTACGGCCCGCCGCAAAGCCCGCCGTGAGGGTTTCCCAGCGCGGTGAATGTAGGGCAGGTTCAGGCTTTCTCCGATTTGTTGAATCCGGTTGCGATTGAGGTTGTTGCTCACCAGCCAAATTTGAAAGTGCGGACGCAACTGCTCCAGCCAAGCAGCCACAGCGGGATCCACCTCAACCTGTCGGCTCGGCACCAGTGTACCGTCTACGTCAAAGATGATGCCTTTTACCTGCCAGGCCCACAGGTCTTCTGCCCGCAACTTTAAGACAGTGCCGGCCACCACCAGATCCGGTTGCAGGAGCTTGAACCAAGGTTTGTGTACCATCCGCTCCTCGGCTAAGGACTGGGTTGAGGACTATGGTGGGATCCCTGGGCAGCTTGCCGACGCTCTTGAATAATCTGCAATTGGGCTGCCTCGTGCTCTGCTAGGGTTTTGCTGAAAACGTGGGTGCCATCGTAGCGGGCCACAAAGTAGAGATAGTCGGTTTGCTCAGGCTGCAAAACGGCTTTTAGGCTGGCCAAGCCCGGACTGGCGATGGGACCAGGGGGCAAGCCCGGGTTGAGGTAGGTGTTGTAGGGAGAGGGGGTGCGCACCTCCGCAAGGGTGAGGCGGCGATCTGGGGTTTGCCGGATATTCAAGGCATATTCCACCGTCGGATCGGCTCCCAGGGGGATCCCTTTCTTAAGCCGGTTCAGAAAGACACCTGCAATCAAAGCGCGTTCTTCCGGCACCACGGCCTCCCGCTCCACAATGCTGGCCAGGGTAACCCACTCGTGCAGAGACAGGGAAGTGGTGTGCTGGCGAAACAGGGGCAGGGCCACCGCGACAAATCGCTGCAGCATGGCGTCGACCACCATCTGGGCCTTTTCCCGATCCGGCAGGGATCCCTCCACCTGTTCGATGGGGAAAAGATAGGTGTCTGGGAACAGGTAGCCTTCTAGTGAGCTCAAGTTGGGGGGCAGCCAGTCGAGGGGGGGAATCACCCGGGTCACGGCAATGAAGGCATCGGCTGCCAGCCAGTTGCGCTGGGCCAGAGCCTCTGCCATTTGCTCGATGCGCCAACCCTCCGGGATGGTCAGACGTCTTTGCAGGATCCTTCCCTGCCGCAGTTGCTGGGCCACGGCCAGCATGTCCTGGTTGGGATCCAAAGCGTAGGTGCCCGCCTGAAACACCCAGTCGCGCCCGAAGGTGCGGCTCCACAGCTCCCAAGCCAGAGCTGAGCGAATCACCCCTGCTTGGCGCAGTTTTTGCCCGATCAGACGGCTGCTGCTGCCCGGCTGGATTGTTACTTGGATCGGTTCTGGGCCGCCCACCGGCTGGAGCCAGGTCTGCCACTGCCAGTAGCCCAATCCCCCGACCAGAACCAACAGGAAAATCAAGCTCTGCAAAAGACGCCGACCCCAGCGTTCGCGTAAGCGTTGCGTAGCAACATGGGGTGACCTGGGTATAGCGCCTTGGGCAGCAGAGCATTTGGGCAAGACGGGATCCTTTTGGGCCGAATGCTGAACCTGATCTGTCATTGCCTTTCCCTCCAAACGGCCTGAGCACACCCTTGAGCCAGGCTATCCTTCGGACTCAATCCTGGCTAGGGCGTCGCCGGACTCTCAAGGCCGATTTCCCCCCTAACTTGGGATCAACTCTCCTGGGCTGGGGATCCCGTTGTTCTCGACCGTCCGCTGTCCGATCCAAGTGCCGATGGGTTCTCCCTGCACCACTCGATAAATATTGCCAGGGGTAGTCAGGTCAAAGACCACGATGGGCAATTGATTTTCCTTGCAGAGGGCGATGGCGGTGCTGTCCATAACCCGCAGATCGCGGTTCAGCACATCCTGATAGCTGAGGACATCGTAGCGGCGGGCCTGAGGGTGAGTCTTGGGATCCGCATCGTAAACTCCGTCCACCTTGGTGGCTTTGAAAATCACCTCGGCATCGATCTCCGCCGCCCGCAAGGCCGCAGTGGTATCGGTGGTGAAGAAGGGGTTGCCAGATCCTGCCCCAAAAATCACCACCCGCCCCTTTTCCAGGTGACGAATGGCGCGGCGACGAATATAGGGCTCCGCCACCTCCTGCATGGCGATGGCCGTCTGCACCCGGGTGGGGATCCCGGCTCGCTCAATGGCATCCTGCAGGGTTAAGGCGTTGATGACGGTGGCCAGCATCCCTACGTAGTCGGCAGAAGCCTGATCCATCCCTTGGGCAGCCGCCTCTTTGCGCCCGCGCCAGATGTTACCCCCTCCCACCACAATCGCCACCTGCACACCGGCCCGTACCACTGAGGCCACTTCGCCGGCAATGGACTTCAAGACCTCGGGGTCGATCCCGTAGGGGCGCTCCCCCATCAGGGCTTCACCACTCAACTTCAGTAGAATCCGTCGATATTTCATGCTTATCCGCTCCGGCCCACCCCTGCATACGATAGCAGGTTTGTTGAACTAGCTCCGCTCACAGGATTGACCGACAGAGCATCTCGACAAAAACAACCTTACTGCTGTTCTTCGCCAGCGCTGGCCTCGTTGTCGCGGGGGGCAGAACGGAAGCGGCGGCCATTGCGAGCACGACTTTTTTGGAACTGTTTGGCATATTCGCGGTTGCGCTCGGCTTTTTCCCGCTTCAGGTTGCGTTTTTTGGCCATGCTGGTTTTCCTGACCGGTTGTCCGGACTCAAGTGAAGGTCCTCAGTTTGAAGTGTCAAAGTGAGGCGCTCTTAATCCTATCACGCTTTGCCGAAGCCATCCTGAAGCCCTCTGCTCAGCCGGCTATGGGCAGGGATCCCCACAACAAGACTAGGCCCATCACAACAAACCCCACGCCTGCCAGGGTTTTGATCCAGCGAGGTGGGATCAGGCGGGCCACCCAAGCTCCTGCCCACACCCCAATTAGGCTGGTGCTGATCAAAGCAGCAGCAGCGCCCAAAAAGATTACCCCAGCGTTTTGCGAGCGGGCACTGAGGAGCAGGGTCGCCAATTGGGTTTTATCGCCCATTTCGGCCAGCAGAATCGAGCCAAAGCTCACTAGGGCGGCCCGTCCGGCCATTTGCCGCAGCAAAAAAGACGGGGTTCGGCTGTCGTTGTCTTGGATCAACACGTTCCTCGGTTGTTCTCCACTCTGTCCTGCCGGGTTGGCATCGGCTGCTCAGGGAGGCTAGCCCTCTGGGAGCTTGTTCCCCCGCCACTCCTGCCATAATACATAGCCCCCGATCACCAGGAACCCTGCACCCGCCAACCATTGTAGCCAGCCCGGGGGAATGACTTGGCCCAGACCTTCTCCCAACACTACGCTGAAAAAACTGGCGGTCACCAAGGCACCGGCGGAACCGAAAAAGATCGCCCAAGGCGATTGGGATTGGGCACTCATGAGCAAGGTTGCCAACTGGGTTTTGTCGCCCATTTCCGCCACAAACACGGTTAAAAAAGTAACAAGCCAGAGCTGCAGCGGGGATCCCTCTGGGAGATTGCCGTCGGAAGAGGGGGGGTTAGGGAGGGGCGGTGTCGTCGGAGGCCCAGTACTGGGGGCGGGAGACAAAGCCAAACTCTCCCCGGCAGGCTGGAAATCCACAGCGGATCCATCCTCGTAGAGATAGTGCTGCCCAACGGCCAAGAAGCCAAAACAGAGAGCCGAGGACAAGGCAATCAGCCCCAAGCCCAGGGCCATTTGCCCCTGCCAAGAACGCGGCGCAGCCATGGCGTCAGATCCTAACCACCGACATGCAGCTTATCCTGTTTTCAGCCGCTTCTGGAGGAGACAAGGGCGCTAGAGTAAACGCTAGAGTAAAAGAATCAGGGGCGTTGGCCGAGCGGTTTAGGCAGCAAACTCATAATTTGCCTTACACAGGTTCGATCCCTGTACGCCCCATGGGGAGGATCCCTGCCGGACGAGGTTTCTGGGTTGAGGGCTGTTGACGCCCAGTTTCAAAGACGGGGGTTCAGCTCTGTGCGGGATCCCGTATCTCCAGAGCGAGGGATCCAACGCTCAGGCAAGGTGGTGGGGGATCCCCATTGGGATTGGAGGCGGCTGAGGAATTGTCCCTGCTGGGTGCGAAAGCCGACCAGATCGGATCCGCCATTCATCAGGGCAAACCAGATGTCCCCCTGCTCGGTTGGCAATACACCCGCCAAGGTGCTGACGCTCCTCAGGGTGCCCGACTTGGCAATTAGGATCCCTGGCAACAGACGCCGCTCCAACACTCCCACATCTTGGCCAACGACGGCAAAAGCATCCGCCAGAGTGAGCCCCTGCTCCTCCAGAAGAGACTGGATGGCTTGAAGCATAGCTACATTGGCCCGCGGCGAAATGCGGTTTTCCACCCCCAACCCGGAGCCGTTGATCAGGTGTAGCTCTTCGGGCGGGATCCCGGTGATGGCTCGGGCAATTTGCGCCACCTGGTCAGCACCCCCCACCGCATCGGCCAACATCTCGGCCATGGAGTTGTTGCTGTAGAGGTTCATCAGCTTGACGAGGTAAATGAGGGGGGGGGACTCATGTCTGAGCAAAACCTGAGCGCCGGGCGGGATCTGCTGGGCAACCCGCACCGAACCCAAGATCTCCACCTGCGGTCTGGGTGTGCCGGGGGGTAAGGTTTGAAATTGGGCCTCCGCCTCTGGCGGCCAGCGCCGCGCATCCAGCCCCTGCCGCAACAGGGATCCCGATTGCGCCACATCCCGGGAAAAGTTCATGTAAAAGCGGCCCACCACCACCAGATCCCCGCGCACCTGGCGGATCCCATAGGCATTGAGCAGGTTGCCGACGGAGAAGGCTTCCTCCCAGACGAACAAGGGATCCTCCCCCCCCAGAACCCAGAGATCCCCCTGTAGAACTCCCTCAGCAGTTAAGGGGCCAGTGGCCAGCCAGGTGGTAACAAAGCGGTGCTGCGGGCCAAAGTGCTGCAAAGCGGCCAGGGTCGTTGCCACCTTGGTCAAAGAAGCAGCCGGCAAGGGTGTGGATCCCTGATGCTGTCCCAAAACAAGGATTCTGTCCCGCTGAGGCGAAGGATCCTCCATCTGCAGCCAAACCCCCTGAGCTGTGGGCGAAAACCCCCGACCGGCCAACTGAGCCAGATAAGTTTCCACCTGAGGTTGCAGGGATCCCTGCTCCGTCGCCTGAGAAGTGGGAGACAAACTCAGCAACAGAGTGGCCGCCGAGAGCAGCCCAACCCAGCTGGAAACCAGCTGTCTGCTGGGCCAGCCCCACAGATGTCGTTCGTGCCGTGGCGTCAGCGTTGCGGAGCAACAGTGTTGTGTAGCACCATGGGGTGCCGCAGGCATAGCACTTTTCACGGAAAACACCCTCTAAACATCCCGGCAACCGAGGGGGCATCAGCTCGTCAATTCCCAGCCACCCTCTTCCACAGGCTCTACATCGATGGTGCCGGGGGGCGTTTGCCGATAAAAACGTCCGTCTGCAACAAACAGCGGCTCTCCACAATTGGGGCAAAAGAAATGGCTGCCCTCAATGGCTTGCGATTCCGACCCACACACCGGGCAGCGATCGGTGGTAATCCAGCGGCGCGCCCACCAGCGAAAGGCCAGGAGCACCAATACCGGCAAGGACAGCAAAAACAGCAACAGAGCCACCAATCCGGCGACCAGCCACCCCAGCCCGACACTGGTCAGCAAAGCTGCCAACGCCAGGGATCCCAGCCAGAACCCCCAGCCACCCAGAGAAATGGAATAGGTTTTGGGCTGCTCAAACCGCATTTTCGTTTTCCTTCCCCGATCACTACGCTTGCCAACGCTGTCAGGATGCCGCGGGCCTTTTCTTGAGTATGTTAGCCTAGGCGCGCCCGAACACCAGAAACAGTCCGCCACATGGCTCTGCTCTGTAGGCTAGCTCATCCCGGATGGATGAGGGATTGGGTTTCCCGCACCCTTCCCGAGGCTCTCCCGGCAGCCCATGCGCCTCAGTTGCGTCCCTGTTCTATTGGGCCTGAACTGAGCCTGAACGATGTCTTCAGCAACCAAGTCGGGTGGTGTCGTCATAAATGAAGTTATTATCAATTACAGAACTTATTGACTGTTACGGCGACGTTGCCCAACAGCGGAGGGGCGGCATCATGGTCTACACCGAAGAGGCGTTCAAGGCAGAGCTCAATGCCAAAGGCTGGCGAGCCACTCGGCAGCGGGAGATCATCCTGCAAACGTTTCAAAACTTGCCTGAGGGCACGCATCTGAGCGCGGAGGAGTTGCACAAAAAGTTGCGGGAAGAAGGCCACAACATTAGCCTTTCCACCATTTACCGCACCGTCAAGCTGATGTCCCGCATGGGCATTTTGCGAGAACTGGAACTGACCGAAGGGCACAAACATTACGAGATCAACCAGCCGGCCCCCCACCACCACCACCATCTGGTGTGCGTCAAGACCAACAAGGTGATCGAGTTCAAAAACAACGCCATTCTTAACATCACCCAGAAGGTGGCAGAAAAGTACGGTTTCAAAGTGTTGGATTGCCAGCTCACCATTATTGGTATCAGCCCAGAAGGGCAGCGCTCGATTTTGTAGCCAAAAATTCCCAAAGCTCAGGTTCTCATGCTTTCCCAGCAGGGGAACTGTACTGGGCTGGTAGGAGGATGGGGATCCCGTTGACGGGAGGAAATGCCAGAATAGCTCCCGTGAGGCCAATCGGCAGTCGGCAACCGAGGCAACAGTTGAATGGTTGATGAATAGTTGATCTTCTTCACCCCACTAGATCCGGGAGAGGGCCATGAACGAACAGGAAGTGGTGCAGTGGCTGGAGCAGGCGCTGGCCAATCCCCACCTTAGATTACAGGCCAAAGCCCAACCGCTCCAGGAGAGTCCCAAGGCTTATGCCCTCGTCATTATGATCAACCGCCCTGCCGGCCTTGCTCTCAACTATGAGGAGTTGACGGCCTGGTTCCAGAAGGCGATTCCCACTCGCTACCCCCAAGTCAAACGGTTGGCCCTCTACAGCCGCCCCATGGGCCAGCAGGCTGCCGACTGGAAAACTCAGGTGAGGCTGGATCCGGAGCCGGCGACAGACAAGGTGGATCCCGGTCGTGTTAGCAGTGCAGAGCACTTTACCGCTACGCGACCCTCTCGCGAACCCGTCAGTGGGACGGAGTCCCCGGAGAGTCCGGATCTAAGCCGCTACTGCTTTGTCAGCGATCGCCAGTTGCTTACTGCCGACCTTCCTCAGCCGCCTGGTTTGCTCCGCCAGGCGGTTTTGGGTTTTCACAGCCTCACTTCTGGGCAAAAACAGGAGGTTCTGCCCCTCTTGCCCACCTTGTTTCGCAATCCCAGCGCCGTCTCGACGGTGATGCTGTCGGTGGAGGCAGCCCTGTGGCTGGAGCCTCTGAAAAGCCTGAATCCTCACGAGCTGCGTCTATTGAGCGTTTGGCTGAGCCGCTATTGCTTCAACCCCAGCCGCACCCTAGCGGAATTGGATCCCGCCACCTCAGGTCTCAAAATTGGGCAAACCAAGCGCAGCTACCGCGCGCCTCAGGTGGGGGTCTCGCTGATTTTGGCCAGCTTTGCCGGCAACCTGACGGCGGCCTCAGGTGTGACCCTGAGCCTGCTGTTCGGTATGGTGTTTGTGCTTTTCCTGACCGTCTTGGGCAGCTTAGAGGGGGGATTCTCTCTGGGCTCTTTCATCTTCGCCATTCTGCTCACCCTCGCCTTCAACGCTTTGATTTTCTTCTTGTCTCCCTGGCTGATGGACTGGATCCAGCACAGCCTCTATGGCACCGAGTGGGTGAGCTTGGCGGAAATCGGGCGTCGCAGCCCAGAGAGTGCGGAGGTCATTGAACGGGTCTGCCGCCAGTACAAGCTGAAGCAGCCGAAGCTGGGGCTGATCCGCGACCAAAACCCCACTGCTTTTACCTACGGCAGCCTGCCGGATACGGCCCGCATCGTCGTCAGCGAAGGGTTGTTCACCTACTTGGAAGATGAAGAGGTGGCTACGGTCTATGCCCACGAGCTGGGGCATGTGATCCACTGGGATTTCGCCGTCATGACCCTGGCTTCCACGCTGGTGCAGATTCTCTACCTTCTCTACGTCTACATGCGCAATGCGCGCGGCGACGACAAAGTGGACAGAAGCCTCCGCTTCCTGGCCTTGGTCGCCTACTTTTTCTACGTGGCTGGCTCCTATTTATTGCTCTATCTGTCGCGGGTGCGGGAGTACTTTGCCGACCACTTTGCTGCCGAAACCACCGGCAACCCCAATGGGCTCTCGCGGGCTTTGGTGAAAATTGCCTACGGCATTGTGCAAGAGGGAGAGCGGGAGCGGGATGAGGAAACCCGACAGCGCAGTGCTCGCCTGCTGGAAGGAACGCGGGCTTTGGGGATCTACGATGCCAAGGCGGCTGTTACGGCGGGGACGGCCTACCGGGTTGCCTCGGATCCCGGCCAGGTGGGCAGGGTATTTTTGTGGGATCTGTTTAACCCTTGGGCCTGGTGGATGGAGCTGAACTCCACCCATCCCCTCACGGGCAAACGGGTACGGGCGCTGAGCACCTATGCGGAGCAACTGGATCTGCCGGTGGAGTTCGATATGGCCAGCGTGGTTGCCCAGGGCAAGCAGCTCAACCGGCAACAGCTCTACGGGAACTTCCTCCTGGATGTGCTGCTGTTGAACGCCGAGTGGCTGGGGGCGATTGTGGGGGCGCTGCTCGGGATCCCGGCCTTGCAGGTGGGCTTCTATGAAATGTTTGCCGGGCTGATCCTGATGGGGGTGGGCTTGGGCCTGCTGCTGAAGATGACAGTGATGTACCCCAGCTTAGAAAACCCGCCAGCGTTGACCGTGTTGAAGGCCATGAGCAATCCCTACGCCAGCCCCTTGCGCGGGTTGCCGATGCAGTTGGAGGGGCGGGTGATCGGGCGGGGGGATCCGGGCTATCGCTTTGGCTCCGATCTCAAGTTCCAGGATGAGACAGGGATGATCTTCCTGCGCTATGCTTCCCGCTTTGGGCCGCTGGGCAACTTCCTGTTTGGAGCGCGCCAGGCAGGGGGGGTAATCGGCCAAGAGGGATCCGCAGTGGGGTGGTTCCGACGGGGGGTGGCCCCTTACCTGGATCTGGCCCGCTTTCAAAGCCGCCATGGCCAACTACTCACCAGCTACCATCCCTTCTGGCAGGCTATGTGGGCTGTGCTGTTGTTGGTGGTTGCCCTGCTGGTGATGCTGTTCTAGAGGATCGCGATCCTCAGCAGCGAAGAGCTCGCCTAGGCCATTTGAGATTGGCTACTTTTGCCCACCGTTAACCCGGGCGTAGTCGTCGCTGAAGCGGACAATGTCGTCTTCGCCCAAGTACTGGCCGTTTTGCACCTCGATAATCACCAGAGGGATGACGCCGGGGTTCTCCAGGCGATGCTTGGTGCAAGGGGGCACGTAGGTGGATTGGTTGGCCGTGATGAGCTTTTCTTCATCTCCGCAGGTGACCTTGGCGGTGCCGGCAACGACGATCCAGTGTTCGCTGCGATGGTAGTGCAACTGCAGGCTAAGGCGATGCTTGGGCAAAACCACGATCCGCTTGATTTTGTAGCCAGGGCCCTCTTCCAGCACTGTAAAGCTCCCCCAAGGCCGACTTTCAGCATTGCTCTCGATCAGCTTGTTGAGGGTTTCGGCAGAGAGGGAAGGCGAAGGTTTTTCCGGTGAGGCCAGATTGGCATTGGGGGTTTCCAGCATGGATGCTCTCCTTGGGAGCCCTACCTTTAGCTTATCTCAACAACCAACTCGGGGTCTGTTTGTTTATCTTTAGACCCACCAACAGATCGGCTTCAGCTCCTGGGGATCCCCAGCCAATTCGGGCTTGCCAGGGCAGTGGCTAGAATCCTGTGGAATCATGAATAAAGACCTCTGCAAAAAGGCCACTTCTCGATGCGTCCTTTCTCTTCTGTCCCTTCTTACCCGGTTCACATCCATGACCGCCAACGGGACACTCACTATCTAATCCAGGTGCCGGCGGATCAATACATTTTGGCCAGCGCCGAGGCCCAAGGGATCCAACTGCCCTTTGCCTGTCGCAATGGCGCCTGTACCACCTGTGCGGTGCGGGTACGGCGGGGATCCCTGTACCAGCCGGAAGCCATGGGCATTTCGCGGGAGTTGAAGGAGCAGGGGTATGGGCTGTTGTGCGTGGGCTATGCCCGCTCGGAGCTCTGGGTAGAAACCCAAGATGAAGATGAGGTGTACGAGCTGCAATTTGGGCGCTACTTCGGCCAGGGGCAGGTCAGGCCAGGGATCCCCATCGAGGATGAGTGATGTCTTCTTCGGCACCGGTTTCGTCTCAACAACTGTCGCCGGATCCCTTGCCCTCTCAACCGCGGGGCTGGCTGCTGGCGGCAGCGGCGCTGATCCCGGTGAATCTGGCTCCCAGCTTACTCTTGGCTTTGGTGGGGACGATCCAGGGTTATACCCGCTATGGTGGGGCGATCCTGCGGGATCCCTTGTTTGGACTGGCGGCTCTCCTAAGCCTGGCGGCAGTGGGAGTGGCTTTTTTGGGGGAAGATTGGCGGCTGAGCCTGCCAGGGATGTTCAACTACTGGCCTTTTTTATTGATGCTGCCGGCCTTTGCCGCTGTTCTGGCCGATCGCGTCAGCGGGACGGAGTCCTTTCGCGTCAGCGGGACGGAGTTCCATCCTGTAGGCCGTCGGCGGTTGGCCCAGGTGTTGGTGCTGGGCAGCGGGCTGATGCTGCTTTTGGGTTGGGGAGAAGTGCTGTGGGGATGGCAGGGGCACTTCTTCTGGGGGCCGGTTTGGATTACGGGGGTTGCCGGGGGAGAGCGACCGGCGGCAGCTTTTACTTCCCCCAATATCCTGGCCATCTACCTGGTGATCCACCTGTGTTTGGCGGCAGGGCTGTGGCTGGATCGAGCCGATAGAGACTGGCCACAGGCAGTAGGGCTGGGAGCTGTGTTGGGGCTGGGATCCCTCTTGTTGCTGCTGACAGCCTCTCGCAACGGCTGGGGAGTGGGGGGGCTGGCGCTGATGATGGGGCTGGCCCTGCGGCGCTGTTGGTGGGGGATCGGGATCTTGGCCGGTCTGGGATTGGCCGGTTTGGCTGCTGCTTGGGATTGGCCGGGCTGGCGGGCTGTTGTGCCCCGATTGATTTGGAGCCGTCTGGCAGACACCTTCGATCCTCAAGCGCTCTACTTTAGTTCCACCGCCAACCGGCTGGATGCTTGGCAATTCGCCCTGCAGATGGTGCAGGAGCGGCCCTTGACCGGTTGGGGCTGGCAAAGCTTTGCCGCTCTTTACAATGCTCAAGATCCGCCGGAGCTGCTGGGCCATTGCCACAATTTGTACCTGCACCTGGCGGCTGAGGGTGGGATCCCGCTGTTGTTGGGCCACCTGATCCTGTGGGGTTGGATTTTGGCGCGGGGATGGCATGCTTGGCGGCGCTCTCAAGAAAGTGTCCTGCTGGGGATGCTGCTGGCCTTGACGGCGTTTTTTGCCTCAGGGCTTTTGGATGTGGTGATGTTGGATGGCCGCATTCACCTGCTGGTAACCTTGCTGTTGGGGGCAGTTTGGGGAGCCAGCCTTGAGCGGCAAAGGGACTCCATCTCCGGCAAAGAGCAAGCCCAGAGAGGTTACCGTTGAGTGCTGCAATGGGATATCCCTTAGCTGGCAGTGAGCCCGGAGTCCATCAGTTGCTCACCGATTTTTGCGACGCGGAAGCAAGCTACAGCCAAGGGGCAGTTTACCTGTAGAGGGTCTTTGCGGTGAACCTGTACCGAGATGTGTTGTGGCCTCTGCTTTTTTCTGGGCTGAGAGCCGACCCGGAAGCGGTCAAGATGGGCCTGCTGCGCGCCTTGCATTGGATCGATGCCACCCAGGCCACCGGGATCCTATCGGCTCTGGAGCGACTGTTTTGCTACCGGGATCCCCGGCTAGCGGTGTCGCTGTGGGGCCTTACCTTTCCCAATCCCCTTGGATTGGCTGCGGGCTTCGACAAAGATGGCCTGGCTCTGGGCGTCTGGCCCAGCCTAGGATTTGGTTTTGTAGAGGTGGGCACCATCACTCCTCAGCCCCAACCGGGCAACCCCAAACCTCGCCTGTTTCAACTGCCCCAAGATCGCGCCGCCCTCAACCGCATGGGCTTTAACAACCAAGGGGCGGCGGCTCTGGCGGAACGGTTGCGCCGGCTACAGCAACGTCCCATCCCCATTGGAATTAACCTGGGCAAAGCCAAAATCACCCCTCTGGAAGAAGCGGCTGCCGATTACCTGGCCAGCTTCCGGCTGCTCCAGGAGCTGGGGGACTACTTTGTGGTCAACGTCAGCTCCCCCAACACGCCGGGGCTGCGATCCCTGCAGGCTGCTGAGCAACTGGAGCCCATCCTATCTGCCTTACAGCGGGAAAATCAGAAGCGAAAACCCCTCCTGGTGAAGATCGCCCCCGATCTGGACTGGCCCGACATCGACAGCATCCTGGAGCTGGCCCAAGACCATCAACTGGCCGGGATTGTGGCCACCAACACCACCCTGCGCCGCGATAACCTGAAAACCCGTTTCCTGCCTGGCCGCGGGATCCCCTTCGCACCAGCGGAGTCTAGGCCAATCCTTGCAGAAGCCGGCGGGATCAGCGGTGCCCCCTTGCGGGAGCGTTCCACCCAAGTCATCCGCTACATCCACCGCTCCACCCAAGGAAAATTGCCCATCATCGGAGTGGGGGGCATCTTCACCTTGGCCGACGCCTTGGAGAAACTGGAAGCGGGAGCCAGCCTGCTGCAGGTCTACACCGGCTGGGTTTACGAAGGGCCGGGTATGGTGCCGCAATTGCTCCGAGGCCTAGCCCGCTCTTCTCCCCCCAGCCCTGATGTTACACTTCCCCCAGAGAATACCCCTGTGGGTCAGATCCAGGCGTAAGATCGTTAGGGATCCCTGAGGAAGCTTGCCGGTGAACCTGCTGCAACACCTCTTCAAAACCCCCCATCCGGTCATTGGGGTGGTTCATTTGTTGCCGCTGCCCACCTCACCCCGCTGGGGGGGGGACTTGGAATGGGTGATCGCTCAGGCAGAACAGGCAGCTACTGCCCTGGCTGCAGGAGGGGTAGACGGGATCCTTGTCGAGAACTTTTACGATGCCCCCTTTGCCAAGGATCGGGTGGACGCAGCGGTGGTCAGCGCCATGACCGTCATCGTCCAGCGGCTGAAAACCCTGGTCTCGCTGCCGGTTGGGATCAATGTCTTGCGCAACGATGGCTGCAGTGCTCTGGCAATTGCCGCCTGCGTGGGGGCGCAGTTCATCCGGGTGAATGTGCTCTGCGGGGCGATGGTGACCGACCAAGGCATTATCGAGGGGAATGCCTACCGCCTGCTGCGCTATCGCCGGGAGCTGGGGGCTAATATCAAGATTTTTGCCGATGTGCTGGTGAAACACGCTCAACCCCTAAGTCCCATCAGCCTGGATGCGGCCATCACCGACACGGTGGAGCGCGGCCTGGCCGATGCCATCATCCTTTCCGGCTGGGCCACCGGCAAGCCACCCCTGCTCGAGGAGCTGGAGCTGGCCCGCAAAGTTGCTCCTCAGGTGCCGCTGCTCATCGGCTCGGGGGCTACTGCTGAAAACATCGGCAGCCTGATCCGGCGGGCAGATGGAGTGATTGTGGCCAGTTCTCTGAAGCGGTCTTCCCGTTCCGCAGGCATGCCGGCAGGCTATTCGGATCCCTTTCCCATGATCGACCCGATTCGGGTGCGGCAGTTTGTGGAAGCACTGCACCTTGCGCTCCGTGAGCGGGCCTCCAACCATGCTTGTCTGGCCGCTCCCGGCTCTGGTTCCAACTAGCTGTTGGCGCTAAGATTGGGATCCGACTACAGTGGGCGATCCCTCTTTTTTAGCTATGCCATCCCTTGATCTGGAGGGCTTGGATTCTGCGTACCACCCTTCTGGTTCAGCAGAAGAAACCTTTTGGAGCTCTGTTCCGGCCCGGACTCCCCGCATTTGGGTTGTCGATGATGACCCAGTAGTCCGTCGCTATATTGTCGATGCTCTCACAGGCTCCCAGTACCACGTGGAAAGCTGGGAAAGCGGCCGAGCAGCTTGGGATCCCTTGCAAAGCTTGGAAGAGAACGAGTGGCCCGACATGGTGATCTGCGATTGGGTCATGCCTGAGATATCGGGGGTAGAGTTCTGTCGCCGTCTCAAGGGATCCGCCGCAGGGCAGTTCGTCTATTTCATTTTGCTCACGTCCCGTTCTGAAGTTGAGGCTCGGGTAGAGGGGCTGGATGCGGGGGCGGATGAATTCATCACCAAGCCGGTCGATCCCGAGGAGCTGCGAGCGCGGGTGCGGGCAGGGCTGCGCCTCCAGCGGCTCACCCAAGCTTTGGCCCAGGCCAACCGGCAATTGCGAGCCCGCAATGAGTTGTTGGAGTCTTTGTCTTTGACGGATCCCTTGACCGGGGCGCTGAACCGACGAGCTCTGGATCAGGCACTGCCCCATTTGCTCAAGCAGGTGGGAGCCCGCGGGGAGGCTCGCTACCGCTATCTCTGCCTGCTGATGATGGATGTAGATCACTTTAAGCAAATCAACGACAGCCACGGCCACTACATTGGCGACTGTGTGCTGCAGGCCATCGTCGGGCGGCTGCAAAATCAACTGCGGCCCTCCAGCCTGCTCTACCGCTATGGTGGGGAAGAATTTGTTTGCCTTACGCCCGGACTTAGCCCCTCTCGCTGTGGTCGCTACGCAGAGTCTCTGCGGCAGGCTATCGCCAAACGGCCCATTGACATCTCCCCCAAGCGCAGCTTGCCGGTTACCCTCAGCATTGGTGGGATCGTGCTCAGCGAAGACTACTGCCCAGAACCGGAAACCGCCTTGCAGCAGGCGGATAGCGCGCTCTACCAGGCCAAGCAGGCAGGGCGCAACCGAGTTCACATCCTCATCCCGACTCCAGGGGTTTATCTGCCCTCTTCCAGCGGATAGCCAGAGGCCACTGCCAAGGCTTCCAGAGAGCGAACGCCTGTGTAGGTGCGGCCATTGATGATCCAGGTGGGATAGCTGGTGATCCCCGCTTCTGTGCATTCTCGAGCCTGTGGAGTGCCGGGGCCGTTGGGGGAGCACTCCACGTAGGGCACTTGGTCGAAAGCTGCCCCGAACAGCTCTTTCTGATCTTGACAATGGGGGCACCAATAGGCCCCGTACATAGTGCCGCCGATCTGCCGCAGGTGGGCTGCCAACCCTACCGCCAGGGGGCTAGGCGGGGGAACTTGGTTGGCGTACACCCCAATCGTGGTCACCAATGTGAGAAAGGCCACCAGAATGTAGCTGAAGGCCAGCTTGCCCCCATCCAGCCAGCGGTGGCCCAGCACGGTCACCAGCCCCAGCCCCGCCACCAAGATAATCGCGGTGGTGCAATACATGCAGAATTGCCGCAGCACCGCCACCATCAGGTAAAGCATGTACATCTCAAAGGCGGTCATGGCGGAAACCAAGCCAAACAGGGCCGGCCAGCGCCACCGCTTCACCAGTGGGAGCCCATCCGGCAGCACCGCCAGCGCCAAGACTCCCAAAAATCCCAACAGGCCAACAGCCGCGGTCGGGATCCCCAAAAACTCTGCCCAACGGCTGGAGAGCACCAGGTCACACCCCCCATCCCCCGTGCAGAAGGCAGCGGGCTGCTCCGTCAGCTTGGTGTAGGTGAGATAGGCCGTCAACAGGGATCCCAGGCCGGCCAAGATCGCCAAGATCAGACGGGAATGGCGCTGCAGCCAGGTCTCTTCTTGGGCTTTGAGTTTGAGATAAGAAGCCATGGAGTTTCAGGGGTTTCAGCAGTTGGACACCCCCGATTATAGTGGGGTGGAGCTGGGCTCGTCCGTGGGATCCGACGCAGAAGAGCGCACCTGGGCGGCAAACCTGTCTCCCAGCGGATCCAGCTCCCATAGGGATCCCAGTTTGGAGTCGGAGATAGGCCGGTCGCAGAGGCCCCAACGGCGGCGGAAGTAACGGGCCAGATCTTTTTCTGCCAGGGCCAGGTAGACCGGGCGACCATGAGGGCAAGTGTGGGGATTGGCGGTGCGCTGCCAGGCTTCCAACAGCTTTTGCATCTGCTCCAGGGTCAGTGGGATCCCATTGCGCAAGGCCCCTCGACAGGCCACCGCCACCTGGGCTGCCTGCACATCTTGACAACGGCTGAGCTCTAGCAGGGATCCCTGTACCTCTTCTGGATCTTCCGACTCCAAAGCCAAAGGGAGGCGTCGAATGAGATGGGTATTGGGGCCGAAGGGTTCCGGCTCCAGCCCCAACTGCTCCAACCGCTCCAGGGCTTGGGGCGATAGTCCTTGCAGCGTTACGGGCGTCGCCGGTGCCACCAGTTGCCAATGCTGCTGGATGTACTCATAGCGAACTCGCTCGTGGGCCAGGTGTTGCTCCACCAGCCATAACCCCTGGGGGTGCTCTGCCAAGATGTAGATCCGATGCAGTTGGGCCAGCGCCCTGAGGGGAGGCAAGGGAGAAGTTGGCCGGTCAGAGGGAGGAAGATGGCTCTGAAAATCGGGCGAGACTCGATAGACCACCTTGGCCTCGCTGGCCCGGATCAGATGCACAGAGCGGCGGCTGGCTTGCCCGGATCCCAATTGCAGAAGGGAGTGCAGGTGTTGGCGCAACTGCTCCTGGCGGGCCGTCAGATTCTCCAGGTAGAGCTCGCTTTTGGCAGGATGACGGTTCCAATCCACCTGCTCTGGGGGCAGGCGCAGGTGAACAACCACCAGTGGATGACGGTGGCGAGGCAACGCGTGGTGAAAAACCGACTGGATCAGCCGTTGCCAGTCGGGCATCTGCACAAACCGTCCGTTTACGGCCACACGGATCCAATCGGGGTGGGGGCGATGCAGGCGATCCGGCAGGCCCAGCACCACTTCCCAATCGCTATCCCCATCCTGGATCCGCCGATAGCGCAGATCCGTGGGATCCACCTGCGGCAACACCTGCAGCAGCAGATCTTGCAGAGACTTTCCCGGCCAGAGGCTGAGCAGCAATTGCCCTTCCTGATGCACCTGCCAACTGACCCAGGGATGGGCTAGGGCTGCATTCTGCACCAGGGTTAGGAGCGGGCGAGTTTGGGGCAAAGCCCGACGGCGCAGAGGCCAGTCGGCAAACAAATCCGCAACCGTGACCACCGTTCCCAAGGCAGTGGCTGCCGGCTGCTTGTGGATCAGCTCCCCCTGTCGGTCGTAGGCGGCCAGCCAGCCGTGAGCATCGTCAGCGTGGCGGGTTTGGATAGCTAGGGATCCCAGCCGGGCCAGGCTGTGCAAGGCTTCGCCCCGAAACCCCAGGCTGCAACCGTCCAACTTGCTGGTGGTGTGGCGACGGGCCACCTGCTCCAGCTCCGAAGCGGGGATCCCTTGGCCGTTATCGGCCACCCGCACCTGCCAGCGGCTGGGCCAGATCTCCACCTGAATGCGGGTGGCCTGAGCATCGAGGGCATTTTCCAGCAATTCTCGCAGAGCAGCCCCCAGCGAGTCGATCACCTCTCCCGCGGCCATCTGGGCGATCCGCTCTGGGTTCAGGGGTTGGATTTTGGACATGGAGTGAGTTGAGAAAGCAGACTCTCTTCCTGCCAGCTTGTCGCCAAAAGGCCAACAGCGCCGAGCTTTAGCTTAGCTCTCTCCCTCTGTTGCCAGTGGACAGCGCCTTGCCAATGGTTTTCATTAACTTCAAGGCTCCCCTCAGGCCAAGTGAAGGATTGAGGTTCCGCCTTCCTGCCCATCGGTAACCGCCAAGAACTTCGAGAAACTTCGAGAACAAGAGAGCTGAGCGGGTGGCCAGTCATAAGGAAACCTTAAAATCCCAAGGCCAGCCATCAGCCTCTACTAGGATTTAAATAGTAAAATTTCTCATTAAGGAGGAGATTATGGCAGCACAGCAAGCTCCGGCCCGAGAGCTATTCAAGGAGGCTTTTGAGAATCGCTACACCTGGGACAAAGACTTTCCTGGCTACCGAGCTGAGATAACCTACTTTCCCAAAGAAGGTGACAGCAGCCTCTCCTTCTCAGGAGTTGTGAGTATTGACCGCAACATGAAGATCGATGTTGCCGGCGTCGAGGACGAGGAGATCCGCCAGAAAATACGGGAACAGATGTGGGAAGTCATGGTGCATCGCGTTCGTCATTCCTTCGACGAGGAACACGGTGGCCACGCCTTTGCCTATGGAGAGCCACAAAATTCAGACATCACTGAAGTTCTTGTTTCGGGCTTATCTTCTACCGATAGGTACTGGGTTCAGGGCAAGCACATTCAAATGGTACATCGCCATCTTGCCAATCGGACAATTACAGTCTCAGTTCAAGAGTTTTACGATACAGGTGAGGGCTACCTACCCACTCACTACACTGCTGAGTATTGTAGCCCAGGAACTGGAGAAAAAACTCAAGCAAAGATGATCTACGAAGATCGTTATCAAAAAATAGGTCGGTATTGGATTCTGGTTGAGAGAAGAATTTGGGAAGAGCAGGATGGCCAAAAAAGTTCATCCCCTCAACTTTTCCTCTTCTCTAATATTCGATTTTTCGAATAGCTGAGAAAAATAAGTTTTTCTTTGCGGCTGTGGGCATCTCTCATTATAGAAGGTGATGAGGTGCTCACAGCCAAGCTCAAAACAGATGGCCACAGGGTACAGCCTGTTAAGGACTCAAGGGGTACAATAGCAGCACTTAGCAAACCAACTTCGGAAGGAGGATGGATTGATCAGTAGTAAAGAAGTCTTCACTATCTGCTCCATGCTATATTTCCCAATTCTGCAAAGCTTTGGAGTTACCTATGTCTAAGCTGGACTCAAAAAATGCACCTGGACACCAGGTACTGGCTGCGGCAGGTAAAAAGGCACTTCGACCGGGGGGCTTTGGCGCTACCGAACGGCTCTTCAAGTTTGCCGAGTTCCGTCGAGGAGAAACTGTGCTGGAACTTGCCTCAGGCCTTGGCTACACGGCTATTCGATTGGCAAAGCGCTATGGCATACATGTTACCGGCATTGAGAAAAATCCAGATAACATTGCTCGCACTCGCGCTAATGTTTCTGCAGCAGGGCTAGCCGGCCAAGTTGAGATCCTCGAGGGCGATATCTTTCACCTAGATCAAATCGATCAGAAATTTGACTATGTCTTGGCGGAAGCTATTTTAACAATGCAGTCCGATGCAGGAAAATCTAAGATTTTGTCAGGGATTTACAATTGCCTCAAGCCAGGGGGTAAGTTCCTCAGCCATGAGCTGCGAGTTGAGGGATCCAACAGCGACGCTATCCGCAAGGAGTTATCCTCCGTAATCCATGTCAATGCCAATCCTTTATCTACTGACAGCTGGCTTGCAACTGTTCAGCAAGCAAATCTTACGGTTGTCCAGTATGCCACCGGCCCCTTAACTTTGCTCAATCCCGTTGCTATTGCTACAGAGGAAGGATTGCCGACGCTCTTAACTATGGTGTGGAATGTGCTTACACGTCCTGTAATCCGGCAGCGGATCTTATCTATGAAGCAAATCTTTAGCCGATATCGAAATAACCTAGGCTACATCATACTGATTGCCAAGAAGGAGGCTTAATGATGTCTCTTGTCTCCCCTGAGTCACCTTTTTTGCAGCTCAAAGATCACATTGCTTATTCTGTGGAAGGAGTTCTCAGCAAGATCATTTGGAAAAGTGAAGTCTGCCAACATACTCTTTTCTGTATGGCGGGAGGCACAAGTATTTCCGAGCATACCTCCACAAGGGACGCTACTCTCCACGTCATTGAAGGAACTGGAGTCTTAACCCTTGCAGGTGAGAAGATCTCTCTATCTCCGGGCATATTTGTCTTAATTTCGGCAAATGTTCCCCATGAGTTAGAAGCCACTGCTGACCTTGCTTTTGTTCTGACTTTATCAAAGGCAAGTTAAGAACGCCGCCTTTTACTCAGCCAGCCGCTTAACATCGCCAAAGCAAACATTCCCAGCAAAGCAAAGCCCAGCAGCCACCTTCCCTGCTCTAGGATCCCTGCCCCCAGAGCCACTACTGGGGGTGTAGAGACGGCAATGCCCAAAGCTAGGGCGAGAAGAAAGTTCTGCCATTTTATTTGGGTTAGGCCGGCGGCGTAGGCGACAAAGTCGAATAGGCCCGTCATTAAAAAACCAGCTGTAAGAAAAATATTGTTTTCCAGATAGTTAGCTGAAAGGGCATCGACTTTGTACATCCATTGTCGCCCAACTACTCGCTGTACTAGGTCTCTACCAAACTTTCTGGCTAGGTAGAAGTTAAGTGTACAAGAGATAAAATCAGCAATTGCAATGTAAAGGATTCCCGATCCAAATCCAAAGAGGGCTCCTGCCAAGATGGAGTAAAGGGTGCTGGGTATGGCAGGAATAATAATACTCAGGGAGCGTAATCCAATCAGGGCAAGGGGTGCCCAGGGGCCTAGTTTTGCTATAAATTCTCGAGTTGCCTCTGGATCTAAGCGACGGGCCAGCAAGATGGCAGCTAACAGGACAACAAGCAACAACAGCAGTGAGAGGATGTCTTTCCTTTTTCTGGAATTGATTTTGCTGCTAGAGGACAAATCCTCTGAGGGGGTAGGGGACGATCCTACTGACTCGCCATCTGCTGACTTGTCAAAGGTAGTGCCGGGCGGATAATAGAGTTCATCCTTCAGGATCCAACCTGTTTTCTGTTGCAGATAGGCATGTGTGCTCAAGCCCAGACGCTTTGCCTCGGTGGCAACAGCCTTGTAGTCTAAGCCCAATAGCTCGCAGAGCTCTTTTTGTCGAATACCAGAAGGTGGCTGCATAGGGCAAAAGATCTCTACTTTCTCTGCTAGATGCTTAAGGTTTCCGAGGGATGCTCGAAGTAGGCATGATTTTCATAAGGCTTGTTTTGCTAGTGTAGAAGGTGTCATGTATTTTGCTTTTTAGAGGTTGATAATGATCTTGTGTATTGGCGATGTTCTTAGTTTAGCAGAATTGCAACAGATTCTGTCCCTCATAGCCGATGCTGAATTTGTGGATGGTGCTCTGACGGCAGGCTGGAATGCCAGGCTTGTCAAAAACAATAGGCAAATGCCAAAGGGATCCCTTCAGCAACGGAAGATAGAGGAGATTATCTTGGCAGCTCTAGAGCGTAATTTGTTGTTCCAGATGGCTGCCCGGCCCAAGCTCATTCATTCCATTTTAATTAGCTGCTACGAAGCGGGAATGTCCTATGGCACTCATACCGACGATGCGCTGATGCTCGATCGGCATCAGCTGATGCGCACGGATATTTCCTTTACGCTATTTCTAAGTGCCCCTGAAGACTATGATGGCGGTGAGCTGAAGATCGAGAGTAGCGAGGGGGAGCAAGCCTACAAGCTGCCGGCGGGTGCTTTGATCCTCTATCCTGCTTCCACCTTGCACCGAGTTGAGCCTGTAACCCGTGGGATCCGCTATGCTGCCGTCAGTTGGGTTCAAAGCCTAATTAGGGATCCGCAAGAACGCGAGATCCTCTTTGATTTACAGACTGTGCGGCAGCAGATGTTTCAGGAATCGGGCAAGACACGCCACTTTGATTTGATCTCCAAAGTTTACGCGAACCTGCTGCGGAAATGGGCAGAGCTCTAGAGGGATCGAAGAAAATAGAGCAGGGCTTCTCTGTCTTCAGCAGCCATATTTTTAAAGATCTCGCGGGAGCGTTCAGCTTCTCCCCCATGCCAGAGAATGGCCTCCTCGAGGCTGCGGGCGCGGCCATCGTGCAAATAGCCGGAGGAGGGCAGAACTGTCTGCGACAAGCCGATGCCCCACAAAGGGGGGGTGCGCCATTCTCGGCCCGTGGCCTCGAAGTCAGCGCGGCCATCTGCTAGTCCTTCGCCCATGTCATGCAACAGCAAATCGGTGTAGGGGTGGATGACTTGGTTGGCCAGGGCAGGGATCTCATGAATGCCGGTTTGTAGCTCTGGTCGGTGACACTTGGCGCATTGGGCTTGGACGAAGAGCTTTTCCCCTCGCTGAACTTGGGGATCCTGCCAAAGGGCGCGGCCAGGCACGGCCAGGGTTTGCACGTAAACGGTTGTCGCTTGGAGAGTGGCCTCGTCGATATCTTGGCTGCCATCCGCGGCCGGAAAAAGAGGATTCGTGACACCCATGTCGTTGGCGTAGGCGGCCGCAGTTTGTTGCCTGAGGTTGGGGGTATTGGCTTTCCAACCAAACCGTCCCAGCACCAGACGCTGCTGCTCTTGATCCCAAACCAAGTTGGGGCGGCCAGAGATGCCATCCCCATCGGCGTCGTCAGGATCGGCTGCTGCCAGGATCCTAGAAGCGGGAACGGCCTCCAGTAGGCCCGCTCCAAACACCGGCTGGGGGATCCGCAGGGAGATGAGGACAGGATCGATGGGCGATCCCTCCAGAGTTAACAGCTTTACAACAGGAGAACGCAGCCTGTAGGGAGTTCCGTCGGCGTACTCTCTGGTCTGCTCTACCCAGTGCAACTCCACCTTGGCCTCTGGCCGATAGCCCCGAACGGCCTTTTCTTGAACCTGCGTGCCGATGCCGGCCACAGGGGGAGTGTTGCTATGAGGAGCAATGGCCTCCCATCCAAAAGGCTGGGGATCCCCGCTTCTATCCAGGGATCCAACCTGGCTGACTCTGACGACCCGCTGCCCCTTGTCAGGAAAACCTCGGCCGTTTTTAACATGACAACCGGCGCAGGAGTTGTTGTTGAACAGAGGCCCAAGGCCGGGGTTAACAGGCGCCGGAGCGGTGACGAAGCGAGCCTCAAAGGCGATGTCCCCCAGGGCATGCAACCTGGCCCAGCGGGGATCCAAGTTGGGAGCCGGCTGCTCGTAGGCTGTTGAGGTGCGGTTCCAAAGGGTTGTTTCGCCACCCGCTCGAGGGGGCAATGGCTGGGATCCCTCTGGGGCAGCGGGGAAAGCCAGAAAGCTCGCCGCCCAAAGAGAGGCCAATCCCAGCATGAAAATCTGGAGAAGACGACGCATCGGCTATCAAAATATCGGCAACTCAGCTCTTTTGGGACTTTCTTACTACTGCAGGAGCGGCACAACTTCCTGAGCAAAGCTGTCGAAAGCGTCTTCAATTTTTTCCATAGCGGCAGTAATAGATCCACGGGCATTGGCATCGCAAAGGCTTTTTTCGATAGGGGCAGGGATCCCCTGGAGAGCCGCCGCCGCTGCTTGTAACTCCGACTGAATTTGACTATCCAAATTGGGATTGATGTCCCGGACAAATTGGCTCAGGCCACGACCTTTTCTATCTCTAAATCCGCCCAAGTAAGCATACTGAACGCTGCGCACATTGGCCTGGAACTCCGGCAGCGAATGGTGGGCAAAGCGACTTTCCAGCAGAAAAGGATTTTGCTGGGCGAAGGCTTCGCCAATTTTGACCTTGCCCAGCTCGTCCAACATGCCGAGAATACCTTGGGCTATTTCTTCAGCAGCAGCTTGCAGCGTGAGATAACTCTTGCTGCCCTCGCCGGCTTTTACCCATTCTTCGCGAAAAGCAGGCAGCCCTTGCACTCCCTCTGTCCAGCTTTTGAGCAGCTTTGCCGCCGTATCCGCCAAAACTGGGCCAAGGGCAGCCAAGTACTCCCGATCCCGCTCGGTAAAGTCTTGCAAAGACTTGTTGTTATCCACGCCAAAGAGCAAGAAGGCCACGGCATGAAATCCCTTTTGCCCGCTTTCCAACTCGGCCACGGTCTCTGGAGTGAGGGGATCGCCGCTGTTGAGAACTTCCAGCACCTCCACCTCGTTCAGGGGCCATTCGTCCAAATCCGCATCCAGCCCCAAATAAGCCGCCGGCCCAAAGGCAAAAGCCTCGCTCTCCTCCCAAGTGATGCGGGCAACAGACCAAGCCTGGCGAGCCGCTTGCAAAGTCTGGGCATTGGGATCTTGCACGAAGGCCTGGATGGCCTGAGACAGGGCCTGGGTATCGGCGACCAACTGCTCATAGGCAGGGATCACCACCTGATCGGCAAAGTCGAGCAAAATCTGCCGATCCTGAAACCGCTGCTCAGGAGAGAGCACAACGGCTGGCCGGCGAGAGCCTGCCCCTTCTTCCCCACCCTCGCCGCCGCCATCCACCGGGATAGGCCGACACTCCGGGTTCATTTGAGCTGCCTGCTGAGGCGAAGCCTGGCTCAGGGCCGGTGGATCCCCGCCGCCCGCAGCCGAGGGATCCTTTTGGGTTTCCCCGCAAGCGGCCCCGCTGACCAGAACATAAAGCCCTATCCCCGTCCACAGCTTCAGATACCTCGACATCTCCTCCGACTCCTTTGCCCTCGACTTGGCCAACTTTGGCTTGATTGTAATCCAGCTATTGCGACTCAATCTTAAGAAGGGAGAGATTTTTATCACCGGCTGCCACCGGATCGCCCGGCTCGTCCCTCTGCGGGCCAGCTTCCATCTGCAGCTTCCCCAGGTGGGGCTATGGGCGGATACAAGTCCGACTCTTAACAAAACTTAACTCTAAAGACATTGATATTTGTTTGCAAGAAGCCTAGAGTAGGTCACAGCTCGCTGTTGAGATTTACTCTCAACAGTTGGTTACGTGTCTCGAAAGGATGTGTCCGTGCGGCCAGAGGCGGGCCTGGGGCAAGGTCTCTGGCCTTTTCCTAGAAAAGCTTGTTTAGAAACGCAAGAGGAGCGGAGATGACAGCGACGACACTCAAGCAAGAAGGGGGATCTAGCTCGCAACAACAGATCCCGTGGTGGGCGGGCAACGCCCGTTTGACCGATCTTTCTGGCCGGCTGCTGGGGGCGCATGTGGCCCATGCCGGGCTGATCGTTCTCTGGGCAGGGGCGATGACCCTGATCGAGTTGGCCAAGTTTGACCCCAGCCGACCGATGTATGAGCAGGGGCTGATTCTCTTGCCCCACCTGGCCAGCTTGGGGCTGGGGGTGGGATCCGGCGGGGAAGTCCTGGATACGGATATCTACTTTGCGGTGGGAGCGATCCACCTCATCAGCTCTGCCTTTTTGGGGTTTGGCGGCATTTTTCATGCCCTGCGCGGGCCGGCGGTGCTGGATCCCAAAGCCTTTCCCCTGTTTAGCTACGACTGGCAAGACAAAAACAAGATGACCACCATCCTAGGGATCCACCTGGTGCTGCTGGGATTGGGAGCCTGGCTTTTGGTGCTCAAGGCAGTGGTGTTTGGCGGCTTGTTCGACCCGGTGGCAGGAGAGGTGCGCCTGGTGTCTCCCAACTGGAACCCCTTTGGCCACCTGTTGGGCATAGAAGGGCGCCACTGGATCGCCGGGGTGGACACTTTAGAAGACGTGGTGGGCGGCCACCTCTGGCTGGGCTTGCTCCTGGTGGCAGGTGGGGTTTGGCATATCGCGACCAAGCCTTTTGGCTGGGCAGAGCGAATTTTTGTCTGGTCGGGAGAGGCTTATCTTTCCTACAGCCTGGGAGCTTTGGCCTTGATGGGGTTTATTGCTGCCTATTTCGTTGCGGTTAACCCAGTGGTTTATCCCGAAGTTTTCTATGGGCCGCTGCTTCAGGTGGGCTTGGATCGCTATCCCTTTTTTGAGCAAGGAGAGGCTCTCACGTCTAGGGTTTGGCTGGCCAATGCCCACTTTTGGCTGGCCTTTTTCTTCCTTCAGGGCCACCTTTTCCATGCCCTGAAAGCCCGAGGATTCAATTTCCGTACCGGCAGAGTAGAGCTCGCTGCACAGCAGGCCTAACGGCACGCTGAAGGCATTGACTATCTAGCCATCTGATTTTGAGCTTCGCACTTGCAGTTTCGAGGTAGGAGCAATGGCAAAAATAGGTCTATTTTTCGGCACTCAAACCGGAAATACCGAAAGAGCTGCCGAGATGATTCAAAAAGAGCTGGGCGAAGACAATGTAGATTTAATTGACATTGCCGAGGCCAACATTGAGGACTTTGAGAAGTACGACTACTTAATCATCGGCTGTCCAACTTGGAATATTGGGGAGCTTCAGGCTGATTGGGATGGTTTTTTCCCAAATTTGGATGAGATCGATTTTTCCGGTAAGACGGTAGCCTACTTTGGAGTTGGGGATCAGTTGGGCTATCCCGACAACTTTCAAGATGCCATGGGGATCCTGGCCGAAAAAATTGCCGAGCGTGGCGGCAAAAATGTCGGCTCCTGGCCTACAGAAGGCTACGAGTTCAACGAGTCTAAGGGAGTGGTTGACGGTGAGTTTGTCGGCCTTGCTCTGGACGAAGATAACCAACCAGAGCTGACGGAAAAACGAATTAAAGAGTGGACGGCTAAACTAAAAACGCTCTTCAATCTGTAATTCAAACCCGGCTTCTTAACTTGTCATTGATACTGTGGGAGTTTGTCATGACCGGCGCAGTTCTATCTTCATCGCCTACTTCTGCTGAGGGATCCCCTCAGGTCAGTTGGTTGGCAGGGAATGCTCGTTTGCTCAACCTATCCGGAAAGCTGCTGGGGGCCCACGTGGCCCATGCGGGGCTGATCATGCTGTGGGCCGGCGGCATGACCTTGTTCGAGGTGGCCCACTGGGATCCAAATCAACCTATGTACAGCCAGGGGCTGATTTTGTTGCCCCATCTGGCCAGCTTGGGCATCGGCGTCAACGCAGAAGGGGTGGTTACGGATCCCTATCCCTTTTTTGTCGTGGGCGTTCTGCACCTAATTGCCTCGGCAGTGCTGGGGGCAGGAGGGATCTTCCATGCCCTTTTGGGACCAGAGGTGCTGAGCAAGGGGAAAACCTTTGCCGAGTTTTTCGGCTACGACTGGGAAGATGACGACAAGATGACCACCATCCTCGGCATCCACCTGCTGCTGCTGGGGCTGGGTGCATGGCTGCTGGTGGCCAAGGCTCTCTTTTGGGGAGGGCTGTACGATGCCAACCTGGGCCGCGTGCGGATCGTTGCGGATCCCACCCTCAATCCGCTGCGGATCTTCGCCTACTTGACGCCGCTGATGGGTCAGCAGGGCATGGCCGCCGTGGACAACCTGGAAGACCTGGTGGGGGGACACATCTACGTGGGCCTGCTCTGCGTGCTGGGGGGATGGTGGCACATAGCCACGCGCCCCTTTGCCTGGGCCAAGCAAGTCTTGATCTACTCGGGCGAAGCCTACCTCTCCTACAGCCTGGGGGCCCTGGCTTACATGGGCATCTTGGCGGCCTATTTTGTCAGCGTCAATGAGATCGCCTACCCTGCGGCTTTTTACGGGCCGCTGGGGCTGGCCGCTGACGAAAGGGGAATTGTAAGCAGCCGTACCTGGTTGGCTACAGCCCACTTTGTCTTGGGGATCCTGTTTTTGGCGGGGCACATCTGGCATGCCATCCGGGCGCGGGCGGCGGCCAGCGGCTTTGACTTCCAGCGCGGGGGCTGGGTGCGAGCCACAGATCCCCAGGTGGGCAACTTGGACACGCCGGTAAACCAGGGCGATCTCACCCTGCTGCTGCTGCAAAACCTGCCCATCTACCGGGAGGGCTTGTCGCCTTTCCTGCGCGGTTTGGAGATCGGCATGGCCCATGGGTACTTCCTGGTGGGGCCGTTTTACAAGTTGAGTCCGCTGCGGAATTCGGAGCAAGCCCTGACGGCAGGTACGCTGGCGGCCATTGGTCTGGTGCTGATCCTAACGGTTTGTCTTTCGATCTATGGACGAGTCTCTTTTCCGCGCTCGCGGCTGGTGGCGGTGGTGAACACCCCCTATGGAGAGGTGGCCTATCCGACGCCGGGAGTGCAACTGATGGCGGAATCGCAGGGATCCCCTCAGCCGGTGCGAGTACCGGCAGGATCGGAGGACTTGCCCGAAAACTTGCGCACCCGTGCCGGCTGGAGCCAGTTGGCGGGAGGGTTTCTGGTGGGCGGCGTTGGCGGTGCCCTGTTTGCCTACATGCTCCTGAACAGTGCGGACGTGTTGGCCCAGATTTTGCCTGGGCTGTGAATGAGGTTTGAGGCTCCCTGGTTCGGGGATCTGCAGAAAGGAGAGGGGTATTGTCCCCTCTCCTCTATCCAGATCGGCTCGGATCCTTTGGGCCGCATTTTCCAATGGCAATTGCACTGTTCACAATTGCATGGTTCAACCGCACTTTGCCGGTTGGTTTCTGGCTACTGGACTTTGTAGATCTTTTGTTTGGCTAGCAGCCTTGATGGTTTTAACAGTCGAGATGGAATAGCGAATATGAGTTTAAGCTCCGCTTCTGCGCTCGCTTTTGAGGCCCTGTATCTGGGCATTTCTCCCAGTCTCAAGCTCTTTGATCAGCCTTTATTAGGATCCCTGGGGAAATGCTTTCGGATAGCCTACTGGGAGTACCACCAAACCCAGGATGAGCCTTGTAGCCTGGAGACTGTAATCACGCTGCTATACGAATATCTCAAAGCTTGGGATCGACCCGTTCATCTTATCGGCCACGGCTTGAGCGGGGTGGCCGCTTATCTTTTTGCCTGCCGTTACCCACAGCGGGTACAGTCTCTGACCTTGCTGGCCGTGGGAGGTTGGCCTGCTACCACTTGGCATGCCCATTTCTATGTGCAGCGAAAAATCTTTTGCTGGAGTCGGGAACAACTCTTGGTGCGTATAGCCCAGAGCCTTCTACCTACTTCAGAACAGTGGCGAGCACGCTCACTCTCCTATGCTCTGGCTAAAGATTTGGATACTTCTCCCATACCTCACTCCCTATTTCAGGTGATAGCGATTCCAGCCCAGAAAGTGTCGGTGCCGATGTTGGTTTGCGCCAGCAAGGATGACCCCATTGTGGATCCTGCTTCGCTCGAGAAGTGGAGAAACCACCTAAAGCCAGGGGATCAAATGTGGTTTTGCCCTGGGGGGCGACATTTTTTTCATTATTCTTTTCCAAGTTTGGTCAATCTGAAAATAATGGATTTTTGGCAGGAATTGCGTAAACTTCAGCCCAGCATGGCTTAGGGCGGCTGGACTTTCGCGGGATGATAGAATGGCTACTCATCCAAACAGCAGAGGAGCTCCGTTTGCAGCTAGGGCGAAGCAGCCCAGGTGGAGCCCCTGACAACAGGAAAACGGGCAGGGGTGGAATGAGGCCATTGAGCTCCCGGTAAAATTGATAGAATAGGGCAAGCCCCCAACTTGGATAGGGAATGGGCTTGACCGCGGAATCCGCGACTATGTTCGACAAGCTGCTCTTTCCCATCGACAACTCGCGTGAGACCAGCCACGCCTTGCCCTTGGTGGCAGACATAGCGCAGCGCTACAAAAGTCAGGTGTACTTGCTCTCTGTACTGGATGCCGCGGAGCTGGACGCGGAGAGGGCGGAACAAGCTCGGCAAAACATCCACAACCTGCTCAAGCAAACGGAGTCTGGCCTGCATCAAATCGGCCTCAACAGCGTCAAGAGTGAGTATCGAGAGGGAAAGGTGCCTTTTGTCATCTGTGATGTGGCAGACGAGCTGGAGATTAGCCTAATTGTAATGGGATCCCGCGGCCTCACCCTCTCCGGAGAGGGGCAGAATAACTCTGTCAGCCACCGCGTGATCGATCTTGCCCCCTGCCCGGTGTTGGTCGTGCCCTGAGGAGAGGGATCCCATTGACCAAAAGGCGCGGCAAGCCCCGTCCTTCAGGGCAGGGAAGGATAGCGCCGACCGTAGCCGACGCCCTTTAAAAACGCAGTGCCGTCCATGTGAATATCGTTGTCATCACGCATAGGCCAAGAATACGATTGAGCGGTGCAACGACTTCAAGCCTTCAAGTACGAATTGCTGCCCAACAGC
>NZ_JBSSDA010000019.1:0-59793 GCF_054060305.1 Thermostichus sp. OS-CIW-31
GGCGGAGCCCCAATGAAGGCGATGATAAAGCAGGTGGTGGCAGTCAGGAGGGTGGGAATCATCAGCACCCCAAACCAGCCAATGTAAAGGCGGTTATCGGTGGAGGTGACCCACTCGCAGAACTGCTCCCACACGTTGCTGGTTGAGCGACGTTGGATAACAGTAGTCATGAGGACAAACTTCCCTAAGGAAGCGCGAAGATTGACAACCTAAACTTAAAACATCCGTTAAGTTTCGTCAACCACCTTTTTTGATCCTGAGAGAGGCCATGTCGCTTGCCCGCTGGATTTTAGGGATCCACACCACCACGCCCGTTTTGGGCCTGGCCCTGCTGCCGTTGGAGCCAGGGTTGGGAGAAACCCGCAGTCAGAGCTGGTGGCTGGATCGGGAGATGGCAGCGCAGTTGCACCCCTGCTTGAAAGTCTTCTTAGCCGGTCAGGCTTGGTCGCAGATAGCCGGGATCGCTGTAGCTTTGGGGCCGGGCAGCTTTACGGGCAGCCGTTTGGGGGTGAGCGTGGCCCGCCTGCTGGGCCAGCAACTGGGCATTCCCGTGTTTGGCTACTCGGCTTTGGCCGTCCTCGCCCGCCAGGTGTGGCAGGAGCAGGGATCCCCGCCCCAGCCCTTGACGGTGGCGGTGCAGATGGACGCCAAACGAGGAGAGCGGTATGGCGGCGTGTATCGGGTGGTGGAAGAGCGTATCGCTGCAGAAGTGGCCGATCAGCTTTGGGAGGAAGAGGCTTGGCAGGCCCTTCTCCGCCATTGGCCGCAAGCTTTATCTGTAGATGCCGACGATTTTGTGGATTCTGCACCTGTGGTGGCGTTGGCAGAATTGGCCCGCGCCGATTTTCGGGCTGGGTTGCGCCCTCAGTGGCAGGAGGTGTTGCCCCTTTACGGTCGCCAGCCCCCGATTGATCTCAGAGGGCTGAATCGGACTCCGCCTCCCCAGCGCGAACGGAGTGCCCCATCGTCACGGTAAGATTGGGAAGTCTAAGCAACGGATCCCTCTGCTGACATGATCTCAAGCAACGATTTGCGCCCTGGCGTCTCTGTAGAAATTGACGGAGCTCCCTACAAGGTGATCGAGTTCCTGCATGTGAAGCCCGGCAAGGGAGCAGCCTTTGTGCGCACCAAGCTCAAAAACATGCAGACTGGCAACGTTGTGGAGAAGACTTTCCGCGCCGGTGAAACCCTGCCCGCAGCCACCATCGAAAAAGTCGAGATGCAGTATCTCTACGCGGAAGGGGACAACTTGGTGTTTATGGACATGGAGACCTATGAGCAGGCTCCAATTACCGCCGCCCAAATTGGCTCCGCCGTGAAATATCTGAAAGAAAACATGCAAGTGTCAATCTTGCGCTGGAATGGGCAGGTGATCGATGTGGAGCTGCCCAACACCGTTGTTCTGGAAGTGGTGGAAACAGATCCAGGGGTGAAAGGAGATACCGCCACTGGGGGAACCAAGCCGGCCAAGCTGGAGACCGGTGCTGAGATCCAGGTGCCTTTGTTCATCAAGGTTGGAGAACGGATTCGGGTCGATACCCGCACCGACACCTATCTGGGCCGGGAGTGAGTTCTCCCTCTCCTTTTCGGTTATGGATTTCTGTTGTGGACAGGTGATGCATCAGGAGTGAACCTTCCCTTGGATGTTGTCAATTGGCAGGAAATTCGTCTTCTCCTGGCCGCTCTGCAAGAGAGCGATGTTACCGAGCTAACTCTGGAGTTCAAAGATTTTCGCCTCACCTTGCGCAAAGGGATCCCGACTAAGCTCTCCTCCACCCCCGCCAGTCCGGTTATTGTCTCCTCTGCGCCTCCTCCTGCTCCTGCAGAAGCGCCCCCTCCTCCCACTGCTCCCAAATCCACCCCCAGCCATTGGATAGACGTGACGTCACCAATGGTGGGCACTTTCTACAGCGCCCCAGCTCCAGGTGAACCTGACTTTGTGCGGGTTGGCCAACGGGTGAACAAGGGCCAAACCCTGTGCATCATCGAGGCCATGAAGCTGATGAACGAGATCGAGGCCGAAGCGGCAGGCGTGGTGACCGAGATTTTGGTGAGCAATGGGCAATCGGTGGAGTTTGGGCAGGTGTTGATGCGGTTGGATCCCACGGCTTGATGGGCAAGGGGGTAAACCGGATTTTGGCAACCCAATCTCCCTTGCCTGTGTATACACCAGAGTTGAATCGGATTGAGGGGATGTGGTCGGTGTTGAAGCGCTGTATCCGGCAGTTTTCCAGAGCCGGGAAGTATGGGATGGAGCAAAGGGTACAGACCGCTTTGCTACTCATCGATCCATTCAATCCATCCTGCTGGGAGAAAAGTTGGGGGTGACAGCCTGGGAAACCCTCTCAGACCAATTTGACCAGTCTGCGCGCCCCTTTCACAGCCCTACCTGTGCCCCAGTTGCCGATGGCTCCCAGCTGAGGTTAAGAGAAGCCCATAGCCCCCCGGCCCCTCATTGACTATGATGCGGGCGTGAGGTGTGAATAAGTACCTAAACAATGGCAACCCAACGCATTTGCTTTGCTCAAGTCTCAGATGTCCACCTGATGCCCGAGACGGGGTGCCGCTGTTGGTGGATGTCCGATTCCCCCCGCCGCCAGTTGGAAGCCGCCGTTGCCCATCTCAACCAGGTGCCCGATCTGCACTTCGTGGTGTTTACCGGGGATTTGGTGGATCAAGCGGATCCGGAGAGCTTTCAATCTTTCCAGGAGATTGTTGCCCAACTGCGGGTGCCCTATTACCTCAGCCTGGGCAACCACGATATCGACACCCTGAGGAGAAAGGGACGCTTTAACCGAGATCAGTTTATCCGTTGGTGCCAAAGCCAATTTCCCCTGTCCCTGGCTCCCACTGGTTACGTCGATTACAGCCTTTCCCCTCTGCCCGGGATCCGCTTGATTGCCCTCGACGCCAGCCTGGGACGCTTCCCTTTGCCTCAGGGCGTGCTCCGCCCCTCCCAACTGCACTGGCTGGGCGAACATCTGCAAACGGTGCCGGAAGAATGGCTGATCCTGCTGATCCATCAGCCGCCCTTCATTGCTCCCACCCAAATGGACGCGGTTTTGTTTCGCAAGTACCGGCTCCTCAGTGAACCAGCCTCGGCGCTACACGCTCTCTTGGCCCGTCACGGACGGGTGGTGGCGGTGCTGAGTGGCCACCTGCATGTGCCGAAGGTGTATGTCCGCGATGGGATCCCCTACCTGACAGCACCTCCTCTGGTGGGGCCGGTTTCGGCTCTGCGGGTGTTTGAGCTGGAGGTGAACCCACGGCGAGGGGTGTTGCGCTACCACTGGGTTAAGTTGCCGGCATTGGATCCCAGCCCCCTCTGGCACGGCTTGGTGATGGGGATCCGACGGGATCGCTGGGGACAAATCCCTCTCCGGGCCAAGGGATCCCGCTCTCTCCCTCTGCCCGCTGCCGCCTGGTAATCAGAAACTCCTAAAGCTTGACCGAATTAGTGTAGATTTAGAATGCAAAGATCGTCGAGTTCGGTGTCTTCCCCCTATGACAGCAAGCCTTTCTCCTTCTAGCCGCTGGGAGCTGGCGGCTCAAGCGCTGCGGGAGCAGTATCAACCTCAAGTGGCGTCCCTGAGCGAACGGTTTGAGTCTTTGTCGGCGAGCGACCTGCTCACCTGGGCGGTTGAAGAATTTGGAGATGGGCTGGTGCTGGCCTGTAGCTTTGGCCCGGAAGACCTAGTGCTGATCGATCTGCTCGCGGCGATTAACCCCCGTGTTCGCGCTTTTTTTCTGGACACCGATTTTCACTTCCCGGAAACCCTACAACTGCGGGAGCAGGTGTTGGCGCGCTACCCCCACTTGCAACTGCAGATCTTCAAGCCCTTGCTTACCCCGGAAGAGCAGGCAGCTCAATACGGGCCAGAACTGTATCGCTCTAACCCCGACCTCTGCTGCAACATCCGCAAGGTGGAGCCCTTGAATCGTGCTCTGGCCGGTTGCACCACTTGGATTACAGGGATGCGTCGGGAACAATCCCCCACCCGCGCCGATATCGGCAAGGTGCAGTGGGACGGCAAGCGCAACCGCCTCAAACTCAACCCGCTGGCTGACTGGACAAATGGCCAAGTTTGGAAATACATCCTTGACCACGGGATCCCTTACAACCCCCTGCACGATCGCCACTACCCCAGCATCGGCTGCATCCACTGCACTGCACCTGTTGAGCCAGGGGCGGATCCCCGCTCTGGACGCTGGAAGGGCACAAGCAAAACCGAATGCGGCCTGCATACCTAACCCATGACTGCTTCCTCCATCCTTGAGGTGGCTCAGTTTGAAATTACCCCCGGCTCTGAAGCCGCCTTTGAAGCCGCCATCGCTCAAGCTTTCATCTATTTGCAGCAGACCGACGGCTACCAAGGGCACCAACTGCAGCGCTGTCTGGAGCACCCTCAGCAATACCTACTGCTCGTTCAGTGGGGATCCCTAGAGGCCCATCTGGTCAACTTTCGCCAATCGGAAAACTTTGTCCGCTGGCGTGCCCTCATCGGGCCCTACTTTGCTCGCCCACCCCAGGTGTTGCACTACCAGTTGCTGACCGGATCCCCTTTTTGATTTGAAATAGGGCACCCGTCCACTCTCCACCCAGGCTAATCCCAATGGGACGGGTTCAAAATGTGATATTATCGATTTCCGACCTTCAGGTAGATGCGCGGCAGCATCGCTCATAGGGGCTGTTAACTCAGTGGTAGAGTACCACCTTGACACGGTGGGAGCCGCTGGTTCAATTCCAGCACAGCCCATGTCTTTGGCAGAAGCTGACAAAGGTTTGCTCCAGGATCAGGTTACAGTGCTGAGCCTAGCCCTCCCCTGCAGATCCTGTGAAACTGGGGATCCCTCGCCGCCACGGATTCTACTGGTAGATATGGGCCGCTTTTAGCATGTGGTAGGTGATCAGCAACTGAGTCAAAGCCAGGGGATAGCTCTGGAGCAGCTCGCCGGTGGTGCCGATCAATTGGCCGATATTGGGGTTTCCCTCTAAGCTACAGAACTTGCCCAGGTAAGGGATTTCGTTGCAGAGCATCCGCTCCAATTCGATCACTTGGCTGGCCGTAGCATGGGCATCAATCTGCAAAACATCGACGGGCTTGCCCATATCCCGATCCAAATCCAAACGAATGGCAGAGCTAAGGTGATTGTCGCGGGCATTGAGGATTTGCCAAAAATCTGGGTGAGGAATGGTGGGGCGCAGCACCAAGCGTGCATTCAGCAATACCTCATCTTGGTCGGATCCCTCTTGGGGCGGGTAAAAGGTGACCACCACATCGGCCCATTGGCGCTGTGGACGAATAAAAGCTTCTGAATCGGGTTCGCGCTTTTTGAGCTCTTCTCGCACTTGCTCTTCTGTGTATCCGCGCTTGCGGGTGTCCCGCTTAATCTTCCAGAGGGCTCGTAAATGTTCTGGGGGAGCCAAATAAACCTTGACATCGTAGCTATCCCGCATACCACGGGTAAAGTAGCCCAGCAGCCCTTCGACAATCACGTATTTGTTGGGCTTGACATACTCTGGCGGGTCAAAGGTGCCGGTGCTGTGGTTATAGACGGGCTTTAGGATCGGCTGGCCGGTGCGCAGGAGCGTCAGGTGCTGCTGAACGATATCCAGGTAGTTGCAGTCGGGATGAAGGGCTGTAATCCCCAGTTCAGCGCGTTGCTTGCGGTCGTAGCGGTGGTAGTCGTCGGTGCAGATGACAGTGACGTTTTCTTCCCCCAAGACTTGGGCAATGCCGCGGGTAAGGGTGGTCTTCCCAGCAGCACTATCGCCAACAATACCCAGAATAATCGGGCGCTGAGCCACGGATCCCTCTCCTGAATCGTGAACCTGGGGCGGAGAACTCCCAACAACACCGGCCAAACTCAACTTCGTTTCGACCTGCGGATGGCCCCGATCAGAGAACAGGGATTGTCGGTCAGCAAACGAAGTTAAGCAAGCATTATCGGCTCTGGAGGGTATTGGGGCAAGAGAACGTTACAGCTTTTTTCAGCGGAGCCCTATGGATCCCTATACTGGAGTAGAAGCACTGGAAGGCATCAAAGCAGCAAGGGTAGCATTAGGTCAGACCGCTAGAGGGGGAAGCAACCGATGGGATTGTTCGATCGGGTCAGCCGAATCATTAGATCCAATATCAATGCGCTGGTCAGCAGCGCCGAGGATCCGGAGAAAATCCTGAACCAGACCATTCAGGACATGTCTGAGGATCACTACCAGATGCGGCAAGCGGTTGCCCAGGCCATTGCTGCCCAGAAGCGGATAGAGCGGCAGTATGAGCAAGCACAGCAGAGTGTTGATGAGTGGCAAAGACGCGCCGAGTTGGCCCTGCGCAACAACAACGAAGCTTTGGCTCGGGAAGCGCTGGTGCGCAAGAAAACCTTTGCCGAGACTGCCCAAAGCCTGAAGCGGCAGTTGGATGAGCAGACTAAGCAGGTGGAGATCCTGAAGTCCAACATGACCAAGCTGGAGAGCAAGATCGCTGAGGCCAAGACCAAAAAGGACATGCTCATCGCTCGCGCCCGCGCCGCCAAGGCTTCCCAGCAAATCAATCAGGTTATCGGGCGGGTGGACGCCACAAGCGCCTTTGCTGCTTTTGAGCGTATGGAGGAGAAGGTGAACTCCCTGGAGGCCCAGTCGGCGGCAGTAGCCGAGCTGGCGGTAGACAATTTGGAAAACCAGTTTGCCGCTTTGGAGGCGGGTGGCTCGGATGTAGATCACGAGCTGCTGATGCTCAAGGCGTCGATCCAGGGTCAGTTGCCCTCTGGAGGGTCAAAGTCCTCAGGCCAACCTTCCACCGCAAGTGAGAGCGAGGTCGATCTGGAGTTGGAAAATTTGCGCAAGGAGATTGACCAGCTCTAACAGGCGGAATGTCGCTCTCCTCCGACTCTCAAGGCTTGCCGGGCTGAGTTTGGGCCGGGGGGTGGTAAGCTAACCAACAAGAACTCTGACAGCCCTTCTGCCGACCAGCAGGGCAAAGTCTGTCAGTAAAGCGTTCCACCTCGAGTGGCAGGGATCCCCAGAGGGTAATCAACCTGCGAAAGGGTCACAGCCTGCTTCCGGCAGGGCTGAGGTTAGTTTGCCTACGGTTTTGTGAGAGAACAAACAGCGATGACAACAGCAAGTATCAAGCCTCTCTTGGATGCCAAGCAACTGTTGCAGGCTTATGCGTCTGGCCAACGGGATTTTTCGGGCTCCAACCTGAGTGGAGCGCAGTTGAGTGGCGCGAATTTGAAGGGCATTATCCTACGGGATGCCGACTTGAGTGGGGCCGATTTGCGCGAGGCGGATTTGTCGGGAGCAGATCTCTCGGGAGCCGACCTGCGCGGAGCCAAGCTGCGACGGGTGAACCTGATTGGGGCTAAGTTGGTGAAGGCAGATTTGCGGGGGGCCAACCTCTACCGGGCCAAATTGCTCAGGGCCGACCTCAGCGAAGCCGAGCTGAACCGAGCCGATCTGCGGATTGGGGCCGATCTGCGCGGAGCCATCATCACCAACACCCATTTCCGCGGTGCCCTTTACGACGAGTACACCAAGTTCCCGGATGGCTTTAACCCTACGGAGATGGGCATGTAGCCGGAGCTTCCCTCAGGGGATCAGGTTCTGCCACAGTTGGGCCATGCCTTCGGCAGCCGCCACAAAGGGCGGGTTGTGCAGGTCGGGCTTGTTGTAGCGCAAGGGATCCCCTGCCAGATCGGTAACCCTTCCCCCCGCCTGCTCCACAATGCACTGGGCAGCGGCAGTATCCCACTCCAGGGTGGGGCCGAAGCGAGGGTAGAGATGGGCAGATCCTTCGGCCACAAGGCAAAGCTTTAGGGCACTGCCCACCGGCTGAACCTCAAGGGATCCGTGGCGACGCCGCAGCCGTTCCAGAAACTGCTCCGTTTCCCAGTCCCTGTGGGAGCGGCTGGCCACCACCTGCCAAGGGGCCTGGGCGGGCGGGCGGGCCCAGATGCGCTCATCGCCTTTGTAGGCCCCCAGCTTTTGGGCAGCTTTGTAGGTGAGGCCGAGAGCTGGGGCGTGGACAGCTCCCAAGATGGGGATCCCCGCCTCGACAAGGGCAATGTTGACGGTGAACTGGCCGCTGCCTTCGATAAACTCGCGCGTGCCATCCAAGGGATCCACCAGCCAAAACCGCTCCCACTGTTGCCGCTCTGGGTAAGGGATCCCGCCCGATTCTTCCGAGAGCACCGGGATCCCTGGGGTCAGGTCTCGCAAGCCTTGCAGGATCAGGTGGTGGGAGGCCAGATCCGCCTCTGTAAGGGGAGAGGCATCCGCCTTGGCCCTTACCTGAAGCTGCTCCTGTCTGTAGATGGGCAAAATAGCCTGTCCTGCCGCCTCCGCCAGCCGACTTACCTTGGGCAAGAGAGCGGCCAGATCCTGAGCTTGCATAGGATCCCTCGCAGAGTTAGCAACGCACCGGAATGCCGTGGGCGGCCAAGTTGGCTTTGATTTGGGCAATCGTTAACTGGCCGTAGTGCAACAGAGAAGCCAACAGCGCTGCTTCTGCTCCCGCTTCCTGCAGAGCCTGGCGGATGTGGGCACACGCTCCTGCACCCCCAGAGGCGATCACCGGCACCGACACCGCATCCACCACCCGCCGGGTTAGCTCCAGGTCATAGCCTGCTTGAGTGCCATCGGCGTCCATGCTGGTGAGCAAGATCTCCCCTGCCCCCCGTTCGGCCACGGTTTTGGCCCACTCCACCGCGTCTAGCCCCGTCGGCTGCCTCCCCCCGCGCACGTACACTTCCCATCCCCCTCCCTGCGGTTTGGCGCGAGCATCAATGGCCACCACAATGCACTGGGATCCAAACCAGCGGCTGGCCTGAGCCACGAGATCAGGATCCCGAACCGCTGCCGAGTTGAGGCTGACCTTGTCTGCCCCGGCCCGCAGCAGTTGCCGGATCCCCTCCAGATCGCGGATCCCCCCTCCCACCGTGAGGGGAATGAACACCTGCTCTGCGGTGCGCCGCACCACCTCCAGCAAGATCTCCCGCTCTTCGTGGGTGGCGGTGATGTCCAAAAAGACCAGCTCATCGGCTCCTGCCTGATCATAAGCCTGGGCCAGCTCTACCGGATCCCCGGCATCCCGCAATTGCACAAACTGGATCCCTTTCACCACCCGCCCTGCCGCCACATCCAGACAGGGAATGATCCGTTTGGCCAACATCGCTCTCTCCCAAGGACTCCATACCGCTAACGCGAACAGAGGGGAACAACTGGGGATCGTTTTAGCTGAAGCTGATGACCAGGAAGGGTTCTTGAAACTTGGCCCCAGCCACCTGCCGACCTGCCAAGCTGGGGGGCAAGAACAAATTGCGCCGCTGATCCCCGGCGGTAATGGTCAGCTCCGGGCCTGACTGGCTCAGCTCGATTTGGGCCTTGCTGAAGCCGGGAATAAACAGCTTGACTGTACGGGCTCCCTCGTCGATGGCCACGGGCGGCGGCACATCCGGCACAGCGAACATCCCCCCCACCGCTGCTTCCAAAGCCGACCAATCGGATCCCTGACGCAGGGGGAGTGTTCGTAGTGTCAGCGGGAAAAAATCGGCAGCCGAGACCTCCCCCGGAGCCAGAGGGGTAACCCAGAGGCCACCCACCGTCAGCCCCACCATCTGAGCACTCCCCCAAAGGTAACGGGCGGTTTGCACGGCCATCGGGTCAGGGGTGGTCACCAGGTGGGCCAACACGCGGCGCGGATTGGCAATAGCCTGTCGTCCCTGCTCCAAAAGGTTGGTCATGCCCCCCAACCGCTCTGGCAGATCCTCCAGGGAGGAAAATTCCACGGTGCTTACCGAACGCAACAAGGGCTCGGCAAAGGGTCGCAGGGTTTTGGCCAAGTCGGATCCCAAAAAAGCTTGGGAGGCTCGCCGCCAGTACCAACTGGCCACCTCCGGGATCCCAAAAGCTCGCAAGGTGGTCAGATCCCCTGGCCCATCGTAGAGAATGCAGTCGTATTGGCCGCTGGCATCGTAACGGCGCAGAGCTTCCAGGGCCAGGGCCTGATCCATGCCCGGCAACACCCCCAGTTCCTGGCCGTAGATCTCCCGGAAAAAGGGGGTGCGCACGTATCGGGCTTCCAGCTCTTTGGCCGCCGTCCAGAACTGCTCCAGCAGCTGGGTTGTCCGCAACTGCACCACGCTCAAGTTGGCAGCAATGGTCACCGGCTCGCCGGAAAGCGGGATCCCGCCCAAAAGCATTTCCAGCCCCGGCCCCGCCTGATGGCCCACCAACAGCACCCGCCGCCCCTGCTGGGCTGCGGCCCGAGCTGCCGCCACGGCCAAGGTGCTCCGACCTGTGCCCCCCTTGCCCAGAAAGGTGAGAATTTGGCTCATTCCCGCTCCTCCCGATTCCGCTCTCCCGCCTCTCCGTAGATATCGATGTACAGAGATTGACCTGCCAACTGAGCTGCGGCCATCATCACCTGTCGAATCGCTTGCAGGGTGCGCCCGCCCCGCCCGAATACCCGCCCCCGATCCTTCGGGTCAAAGGCCAGCCGCAGCCATACCTTTCGCCCGCCACAGGTGGTTTCCACATCCATTTGAAGAGAGGCGCTGCTGAGCAGCGGTTCGATCAAAAGATGGGCGAGAGCCTTGTAGTCTGGCATAGAGAGCTAGACGACAGGAGGGAACAACTGGCCAAGCCAAGCTTAGCCGACCCTAGGCCTCAACCGCTTCCTCAACCTGAGGCTTTTCAACTTCAGCTTCTGGAGGACTTAATTCTGCCGCTGCTGTCTCAGTGGCAGCTTCGCTCAATTCAGACTCGGGAACATCGGCGACCTCAGCCTCGGCCACGGATTCTGTTGCAGGGGCCTCTTCTGCCGCCTCAGGGATCCCAGCTTCAGGCTTGGCCATGGCCGGGATGCGAATCGAGGCAACCACTCCGCCTTCCCCTGCTTTCAACATCTCGTAGATGCCGGCCTTTTTGAGGAGACTGTCCACGGTCTCTGTGGGCTGAGCGCCACAACGCAACCACTTCAGCAAGCCTGCCGTTTGCAAAACCGTCTCCTTGGTGCGCGGGTTATAGTAACCCAGTTCCTCTAGCGGACGGGCTTCACGGCGGCTTTTACTTTCAATGGCGATGATGCGATAGCTGGGTTGCCGCTTTTTTCCGTAGCGCTTGAGCCGCAATTTGACCATGGGGTATCCACTCCTTGGGGGACGCTCCGCAAGCTGTAAAGATCCAAAAAATCCAAAAAAGAGTTCGCCTAGACCCGCCAAGCCTGCTGAAGCTCCAGAGCCTCGCTCCGAGCCTTTGGCGTTTGGCCGGTAGACACAGGCTTTTTATTTTAAGCGATTTTCTGCTTGACTGGAACTTGACTGGAAAATGTCCGACCCCGGTTTGGAAGGCAACCTTCATGGCAGAGTTGAAGAGAAAACCCTACACTCAGCAGCAACTCCCATGATCAACTACGCCGATTTGACAGACGAGCAGCGCCAGCTCTACCTCAAGGCCCTGATCGCGGTGGCCCGAGTAGATGGCCAGTTGGACGAAGAAGAAACCTCTTTCTTCATGCAAATCGCAGAAGGGGTAGGCATCGAAGCGCCACTGGCCCAAACCTATCTGGCCGATGAAGCAGGTGCACCTTTGGATATCAGTGGGATCCCGCCCATGCGCAACGCGGCGGGGGCCTTGATCCTGCGGGATCTGGCGGCGATGGCGGTGGTGAACAGCCAGTTGGTGGAAAAGGAAGAGGAGCTTATTTTCCAGATCGGCAAAGCCATGCAGTTCAGCGCTGAGGAGATCAACGAGTTTATCGACTGGGCCTTCATGGGACTGCAGTGGCAACTCAAAAGCGCATCTCTGCTGGAGCGCTATACCCAGCCCTCCCCCCAACCTTCTGAATGACCTGGGGTACTAGATAGCATCACAACGGCCAGCCCCTGCTGCAGATATTGGCAGCCCAGTTTGGCGTTCCCCTGAGCCAAGCAAGGGGAGACTTTCATCAAGTTAAATCTGGCCATCGAGACTTAGCTGATAAAGCGATCCAGAGCCCGCTGCAACTCCTCCAGCTCCACTTCGATATTGCCGGTCTCGATGGCATGGCGGATGCAGTGGCGAATGTGATCGTCCAAAATCAGCCGCGCCACCCGATCCAGCGCTCCCTTGACGGCGGCAATTTGCAGCAGCACATCTGGACAGGGCTGATCCTGCTCGATCATGGAGCGGATCCCACGCACATGCCCTTCGATGCGAGCCAAGCGGTTGGTCAACTTGCGCCGAGACTGGGGATCATGATGGTGAGGCTGGGCCCGCCCAGACAGCGGCGGCTTTTCCAGCGCCAGCTCCCACTCCTCCTCCCAATCGGGTTCTGAAGGGAGCGGTGGAACGGAATGAGATCGAAGTGGGGGGACGGGATCCGACATAAAAAGGGCAAAGGACTGCCTGCATGATACCGCTTGGTTTTCCCCGAGAACGATGGGGTACTCTACAATAGAAAAAGATGTGAAATTTTGTAAAACCTCTCATACTTTGGCTCCATGACCTCTGTGCTCTCCCCCTTTGGCCCTGTAGAAGCGGATCTGGAGCGTTTACGCCAGAACCTGACGCGGTTGGTCAGTGCCAAGCACCCCATTCTGGCCATGGCTGCCGAACATCTGTTTTCGGCGGGGGGGAAAGGGATCCGGCCAGCCATTGTGCTCCTCATCGCCCGCGCCACCACTCCAGATGGAGAGATTACCCCACGGCATTGGCGCTTGGCAGAGATTACTGAGATGATCCACACGGCCAGCCTGGTTCACGACGATGTCATCGACGCTGCCGATGTGCGACGGGGCATCGATACGGTGAATACCCTCTTCGACAATCGGATAGCCGTGCTGGCGGGGGATTACCTCTTCGGCCAAGCTGCTTGGTACTTGGCCAATCTGGACAACCTGGAGGTAGTGAAGCTCCTTTCCAAAGTAATCATGGATTTGCCGGAGGGAGAGGTGCGCCAGAGCCTCACCCGCTTCGACCCGGATGTGTCGATGGAAGACTACCTGGCCAAGAGCTTCTACAAAACGGCCTCCCTCATGTCCGGCAGTTCCAAGGCTGCTGGCCTGCTGAGCGGGGTTAGCGAGGAAGTGGCGGATCGCCTGTTCGATTTTGGGCGGGATCTGGGCATTGCTTTTCAGATTGTCGACGATCTGCTGGATTTCACCGCTTCGGCAGAGACGCTTGGCAAGCCTGTGGGATCCGACCTCATCCAGGGCAACCTCACTGCACCCGTTCTGTTTGCCCTAGAGGAATTTCCCCAGATGCGAGAGCTCATTCTCAGGGAGCTGTCCAACCCGCAAGACCTGAAGCAGGCCCTGGAGTGGGTGTATCAAAGCGAAGGGATCCCACGCTCTCGTCAGTTGGCCCGCGACTACGCCCAGCGGGCTGCCGAAGCGCTGTATAGCCTGCCGGACTCTGCGGCGCGTCGTGCTTTGTTTCAGATGGTGGACTATGTGCTGGAGCGGCTGCACTGAGCAGTCCCGACAGGGTCAAGCTGGCTTTCTACCGGGCTGTGTTGCCCAACACTTGGGCCTCTGGAAGAAGCTCAGGATATTCTGGCGGGGCGAAAAAGTGTAGGCGATTTGGGGGCCAAAAGCGAAAAATGGTGTTGCCGATGATGTTTTCTTCCGGCAAGAAACCCCACACATGGGAGTCTTGGCTGTCGTTGCGGTTATCCCCCATCACAAAATAGGAGCGGGGAGGAACCACGAATTCGGATCCCTGATTGGGAACTCCAGGACAGCGCTCGCCAGGGCAAGAATAGTCGGGGGGGGCATAGATGTAGTCTTCCCGCAGCGGGATCCCGTTGATGATGACCTCACCGTTGGCGATGCGAATGCGATCTCCCGGCAGGCCGATCACCCGCTTGATGTAGGCCCCGTCGAAGTTCAGTTTGGCGGGAGGGTTGAAAACAATAATATCGCCTCGTCTGGGCGAACCAAAGCGGTAGCTGACCTTTTCCACCACCAGCCGATCCCCTTCTTCCAGAGTGGGCAGCATCGAATCGGAGGGGATCCAACGCGCCTCTGCCACAAAGGTGCGAATGCCGAAGGCCAGCAACAGAGCCAGCACCACCGTCAGAAGGTTTTCCCGTTGCGCCTGCCACCAGCTGCGGGATCCCGAGCTGGCAGGGGTTTCCCCTGATGGCGACTGGGGCTTGGGCAGAGGAGTTGGATCTTTTGACGGCATGGAAGCTAACGAACAAGACTTCACGATCTCAAGATTACCGCACCCAATCCAGGGCAGCAGAATGGGATGCCCTCCCATTAAACCCCTGCCGGAGAGACGAATAGCCGGCAATAGCATAGGATGGGTATTCTGGTGTACCGTACTCGCGACTGTTAGCCCCTATGACGATTTCAACAGAAGAGCGCCTAGAGCGAGTCGAGCGCCTGGTCGAGGCCAATAGCCAAGCAATAGCTCGTCTCACCCAACAACAAGAGGAAGTTTTGAGGCGGATCGATCGGCTCTCAGGGGATAGCGAAAAACTCTCGGAGCGGGTTGAAAAGCTCTCGGGCGATGTCGAAAAGCTCTCGGGCGATGTCGAAAAGCTCTCAGGTGATGTCGAAAAGCTCTCAGGTGATGTCGAAAAGCTCTCAGGTGATGTCGAAAAGCTCACTTTTAAGTTCGACACCTCACAAACCATCGGGGAACGGCTGGAACGTCTAGCCACCAGCCTGATTGCCGGTGCCACCATCAGCATCATTGCCGGAGTGATTTTGGTGCTGCTGCGGGAGGGATCCCGTTGAAGGGATGTTACTCGGGGCTGGTTTTGGGGGGTCAACTGCCGGAATTGAGTTTTTCCCAGTCCTGCTGGTGGATGGCGATCATCTGGGCTTGGGCTTGAATAGCTGCCAACACCTCCGTCATCAGGGGCCAGTCGCTCCGCGGCGGACTGGGGTACTGCTTAAGCTTGTCAACTGTGTTGCTGAGAGCACTTTGCAATTGTTGCAGCAGTTGATAGGTCTGTTGGGCCAAAGCTAGGGTCTCAGAGACGCGGAGGTTATTCTGGCCTTGTTGATATTTCTGGAGAGCTTCCCCTCGCAGGATGCTCAAGATGGCCCCTTCTCTAGAGGCGGCAGTCTGGCCACTTTTGGAGCGCTGCGGTATGATGCGCAACTGCAACACCAGTGGCTCCCCCCGGTACATCCGCTCCACCTCTGCCTGCTGCGGCTCCCCGATCAACTCCGGATCCAGCGCCATCATCCGCTTCATGGCGGTGATCAACTTCGCTCGTATGGACTCGGAGAGATCTTTGAACAGATCCCGCAAAATCCCCTGCTGGCGGTAGCGCACTCGACAAGAAGGCCCCTCTTGAGGCTCCACGAAAATTTGCTCGGCTTTCTCATCCAAAGCCCGCCGCAGCATCGAGTTGAGCAACTGCTGCACTGTCTCTTCTGATTCGTCGGCGGGGACGGACGGAGGCTGGGTTGGCCTCAACTGCGTGGGTGGCCCCGACACGGGAGCAGGAACCTCCCGAGTCACCCGGTTGGCTTGCGCCTGGAGGCGCAGCCGCTCCACTTCTGCCGGGTCGGGGGGATGGCTGAAGTAGTAGGCAATTAAATCCTGCTGCTGCTGAGCGGTGAGAGGGATTGGCTGGACGGAAATCTGGGAATAGGCCAGCATTTTGCTCACATAGTCCAACGCCGCCAAATCCTGGGGATCCACCATGCCCAAGATGAGGCTGTCGGTATCCAGGGCCAAGGGGACGACTTGGTAGTAAATGCAGATTTCCACCGGCAAGTACTGGGCAATTAGAGCCGGCACTCGCGCCCGGTCAACAATGGAGTGTTGTCCCACCGCCAGAGAGGCATCTGGATCAGTCATGGCAATCCCGGAGTGGATCCCGCACAGGCGAGACGTCGCTACCTGATCATAGAGTAAAGCCTACACCCTCGCGGCCTGAGGCCCATGGCATCCTGGCTCATCTGACCGGCGTAAATTGAATAATGTAATACTAGGGGTATTCTCCTCTACACCCAAAGCAGTAAAGCCTTGTTAAGTCTTGGAGTTAACATCGACCACATTGCCACCCTTCGACAGGCACGCCGCACGGTGGAGCCAGATCCGGTAGCGGCAGCGGTGATTGCCGAGCTGGCGGGGGCAGATGGCATTACGGTGCACTTGCGCGAGGATCGCCGTCACATTCAAGATCGGGATGTGCGGCTGTTGCGGCAAACTGTGCGCACCCACCTCAACCTGGAGATGGCAGCCACCGAGGAGATGGTGGCGATTGCCCTGGAGGTCAAGCCCGACTACGTCACTTTGGTTCCTGAGCGGCGGGAGGAGATCACCACCGAAGGTGGGTTGGATGTGGCGGGGCAGGTGTCGCGCCTCAGGGATGTGGTCGGCCAACTGCAGGGATCCGGCATTCCCGTCAGCTTGTTTATCGACCCAGATCCGACCCAAATTGCCGCTGCTGCCCAAGTGGGAGCCCGCTGGGTGGAGTTGCACACGGGGCGCTACGCAGAAGCCTCATCCGCAGCTCAGCGGCAGGTGGAACTTGACCACCTGGAAAAGGCCAGCCAACAGGCCCTTCAACTGGGCTTGCGGGTGAATGCGGGACATGGTCTTACCTACTGGAATGTCGGCCCAGTGGCGCGGATCCCTGGCATGGAGGAGCTGAACATCGGCCACAGCATTATCAGTCGAGCGGTGCTGGTGGGGCTGGATCGGGCGGTGCGAGAGATGCGTCAGGCGATGGGACTAAGCTGAGGAGCAGGCCCGGCATGAACTCGGAATACTACGGCTACGAAAACTACGTTCTGGATCAGGCGGAGATTGAGCGCCTGTTGGATCTGCTGCCAGCCAGTATGCGGGAGAGTGTGAAGATCTTGCCCGCCTCGGAACGGCAAACGGTGGTGATCAAAGGCCGTCGGCAAATGCCCTGGGAACGGCAGATGCGGCTGTTCATCAAGCCCTACGAGTGGCGGCAATTTACCCCCCTGCAGCGGGCGGGGCTGTTCCTGCACAAGGTGGGCTACTACAGTCGGGCGGTTTCGCGGCAGATCGACTTTTACCTGGCCATAGCAGCTCTGGGGGGGTTGAGCTTGATCTTCGAGGCCGTACAACAGGATCCCGTGGGAGCAACCGTTTCGGGTGGTTTGAGTGGCTTGGCCCTCTGGCAGTTGCGCCGCGACCAAACCAATGACCGTCGTCTGCTGGCTGCTGACGCCTATGCGGTGGATCGCCTGGTGTTGCGCGGGATCCCGCGGCTGCAGGCGGTGGAGGCCCTAGGGCAGGCGCTGCATGTGGAGGCCCGTCTGGAGGGGCGCTCGGGCAATGATCTGCTGGACATGTTGCGCTACCAAAACCTCAAGCGGCTGGCCCAGCGTCCGGCGGAAGATATTGTGTTGAGCTAATCCCGGGTAGAGATGCTTTCTCCCTCGCGGCTGGGATCCCAGGCGGGCCGGTGGGGCCGCCATCTGCTGCAAGTGGCGGTGACCGATTCCACCAATCGGCTGCTCTTGGACTGGGGGCGTCGCTTCCCACAGCCGCTGCCAGTGGGCACAGTTTTGGTCAGCACCCGCCAGCGGGCCGGGCAAGGTCAACATGGGCGAGTGTGGCACTCGCAGCCGGGGGGGCTGTACCTGTCCGTTTGGCTGGGATCCCCGCCTTTGCATTACTCGCTGCTGGAACTGACCCTGGCCTTGGGCTGGGGCATTGCGGGCTGCTTACGGCAAAACCTTGGGATCCCGCTGCGGCTGAAATGGCCCAACGATTTGGTGGTGGTAGATGAGCAGCACCCGGATTCTCTGCTCAAGCTGGGGGGGATCCTGGTGCAAAGCCGCTTTGGGGGGAGCGGGCAACTGCTGGGGTTGGCGGCCGGTGTGGGGGTGAATGTCAACAACCCCGTTCCCGTTGGGGCAATCACCTTAGCCCAGATTTTGGGATCCCCTCCGCACCGCTCCCTCGATCGCACTGAGATTGCCGGCTGGGTTCTGCAGGGGATGGAGCAGGGATTCCACGTCTGGTTGCAAGGGGGATTTGCCCCCGTTCGCTCAGAGTACGAAGCCTGGATGGTCAAGCCGCAAGTCCAATGGCTCGAAAGGGGGACTAGCCTCACGATCTTGGGCCTTGCCGAGGATGGAAGGGTGCGAGTACAAACACAAGGGGAGCGACATCTGCAACAGCAGCCATCCATTCTGACGCTTACACCCGACCAAGTTCGCTTGAGCTATCACATGCCGGCGGGCGATAGCCTGTAATTTCTCTTGTGTTTTTTATGTGGCCTGTGTTGAACTCGGTGATGAAGCTTTTGGTTATGGCAGCGCGCCTTTTCTCCCCCCAAGCTCGGCGGCTGCGCTTTTGGCTGAAGATAGGGCTGGCTCTGCTCTGGTTTTATCCCACTGCTCTGCTGGCCCAAACCCAACCAACCCCTTTGCCCCCGCCGCCTGTGGTGGAACCGGCCCTGGACACGCCTGGGGCGGCAGCCCTGCTGCTGGATGGAGCCATTCCTTTACGAGAGGGCAGCCCTGCGACCCTTGAAGCAGAAACCCGCCCAGAGACGGTAGTAGGCCGCGAGATCGTGATTGAGCCCCAGAAGAACCATGACCTGGTTCCCCATGCTCAGCCTGAAGGTGGGGTGCCGGTGGTGCTGATGGAACGCAGCTCCGGTCGCCGCATCATTCTCGCCCCCGGCCAAGAGATTCGCATCGAGGATCCCAGCCAGCCCCAAGCTCCTGAACCGGGGACGCCGACGTTGCCTGAACTGGCCGTAGGTGAAGAACGACTGCTCTATCCCTTACCTCACCCGGTGCCGATTACTTCTGGATTTGGCATGCGAATTCACCCCATCCGCGGAGAGCCGGAGTTTCATGCTGGAGTGGATTTGGGGGCCAGCATGGGCACGCCGATCTTGGCCTCTTTAAGCGGCAAGGTGGTTACATCGGGATCCTTGGGGGGTCTAGGGATCACCGTTGTGCTGGAGCATGCCGGCGGTCGGCGCACTCGCTATGGCCACATGTCCGAAGTTGCTGTAACACCGGGGGAAGTGGTAGAGCGGGGATCCGTCATCGGCTATGTGGGGGCGACCGGAGCGGTAACTGGGCCGCACCTCCACTTTGAGCTGTGGAAGCGGGCGGTGGGGCAAGGTTGGGTGGTTCTGGACGCCACAGATGATCTGAAGGTTGCTGTTGCCCAGCTGCCGGGTTAGCCAAAGCCGGCTTGGGTTAGCATAGGTGGGCGGGCTCCAACTGGAATGCTGGCGCAGGTAACCAGTTGGGTCATGCAGGTTTTGCGGACGTGGCGGAACGGCAGACGCGCTAGACTTAGGATCTAGTGCCGCAAGGCGTAAGGGTTCAAGTCCCTTCGTCCGCATGAGAATCCCCTACTTCCCCAGCCCTTTTCCCCCAAGAGGGCAGAAGTTCCCCCGGTCAACAGCAATGCTGACTGCCTTACGGTCGCTCGCCAGCAAGCCTAGGAGAGCCAAGGTGACAAAGCAAGCTCTCCCGCCGGCTAAAAGCAGACAGGGACACATCTCCCAGGCTAGAAGGCTTCTCGGTCCGCCTGCAGAGAAACTGGACTGGGTTGCTGCCACGAAAACCTTGGCTCTAGGCCGGAAAGATCACCTGCAGAATTTGCTCGGGGGCAATCGACTCCACCTTCCCATCGGCCCCCTTGACCGCCCGAAACGGCCCCTCTGAAGGCAGCAACCGCAGCGGGTCGGTGGGCCCAAACAACGCCACCAGCGGCGTCTGGGTAGCCACCGCCAAATGCATGGGAGCGCTATCGGCGCACAACAGCAGCGTTGCCCCCCCAATCAAGGCCGCCAGCTGCCCCAGCCGGACAGGACGGCTCACCGGCAGCTCCGGCAGTTGCGCCAGAAAGCCCTCCGCCAGCTGCTCATCCTCTGGCCCCACCACCAGCACCAACGGCAGCTCCGGCCGCTGCTCCCGAAAACCCTTGATGACCTTGACCCAGTTGGCAGAGGGATAGATCTTCTGAATTCCCTTCTCCTGCGACAGCTGGCTGGCCCCCGGATGCAACAGCACATAATCTTGAGCGGCATCCCCCAAAAGGCGCTTGCGTTCCTGCTCTGCCCACTCCAGGTCTGCTTTTTTCAGACGAATCTGGGGCAACCCCGCCGGCGCAGCAATGCCAAACCCCTGCACCAGGTCGTGGTACATCTGGGCCGCATACTGGGCTGGCTTCAGGGGCACCGGGTCGGTCAGCCAAGGTCGCCCCGGCCCCGGCGGCGCATAGCCCACCCGCTTGGGAATGCCGGTCAGCCACAACAACAGCTTGACCCCCAAGCTTCGGCCCAGGCTCAGCACCCCGTCATACTGCCGCTCCCGAATGCGCCCCAGCAGGTCGCTGAGATCCCCCAACGACAGCCGCTCCTTGAAAGGAAAAGTCAGCACCCGGCTCACCGAAGGGCAAACCTCATAAGCCCCTGCTGCCCGCGGCTCCACCAGCACCTCCAGCTCCGCCTCCGGGAAGCGCTGCCGCAAACTGGCCAAGGTGGGAAAAAACAAAATCTGATCCCCAATCCCCCCCGGCACCAGAGCCAGAATCCGAGGTGCCAAAGGGGCTTTAGCTGCTGGAGAAACCGCCTGCATAAAGCATCCTGTAGAAAGCTGTATCCAGCCTAGGGGATCCCGCGCTTACTCTATCTCAGATTGGGTGGATAGATTCAGGGCCAGCTCGACCCGCGGAAGACAAACCCCAGAACCCTTCTGGGCCAGAGCGTTGTCTACCCAGGCTCTCATCCGCGATGATGGGCTGTGGCCGCCACCTTCTCCAAAGGCAGCACCATGACGGAGGAGCCGATTCCGCTGTTGGATTTGACGGGGCAGTACCGCGCTTTGGCCGGGCTGTTGCAGCCGCAGCTGGAAGCGCTGCTGGCCTCTGGCCAGTACATCGGCGGGGCGGCGGTGCAGCGCTTTGAGGAGCAGTTTGCCCAGTTTTTGGGGGGTGGCCCCCTGGAGGCCGTCGGCTGCAATTCCGGTACCGATGCCTTGGTGTTGGCTTTGCAGGCTTTGGGCATCCAGGCGGGGGATGAGGTGCTCACCAGTGCCTTCAGTTTTTTTGCCTCGGCTGCCGCCATCAGCCGGGTGGGGGCGCGTCCGGTGTTTGTGGATGTGGATCCGTGCACCTTTAACCTGGATCCGCAGCTGCTGGAAAGGAGCATCTCCTGCCGCACCAAGGCGGTGGTGGTGGTGCATTTGTTTGGGCAGGCGGCCAACATGACCCAGATTCTGGCTATTGCCCGGCGGCACGGCTTGGCGGTGGTGGAAGATTGTGCCCAGGCGGTGGGGGCCTGTTGGGGGGGCAGGCCGGTGGGCACGTGGGGAGAGGTGGGCTGCTTCAGCTTTTTTCCCAGCAAGAATCTGGGTGCGGCTGGGGATGGGGGGGCGGTGGTGACGCGGGATCCCCAACTGGCCAGGCGGGTGCGGGCTCTCAGGGAGCATGGGCAGACCCGTCCGTACCACCACGAGCATTTGGGTCTCAACAGCCGTTTGGATGCGCTGCAGGCGGTGATTCTCTCGGTGAAGTTGCCTTATCTGCGGGAGTGGAACTGGCGGCGGCAGGGGATTGCGGAGTGTTACCACCGCTTGCTGCAAGGGATCCCGGGTTTGATTCTGCCTCAGGTGGGGGTGGGGGGCAGCTCGGTGTGGCATCAGTACACGGTGCGGGTGGTGGGTTCTGAGGCGACGGATGGGCGGCGGCGGGACTATTTGCAGCAGGGTCTGAAGGAGCGGGGCATTGGCAGTCGGGTTTACTATCCTCTGCCGTTGCCGTTGCAGCCGGTGTACCGAGGGCTGGGCTACAGGCGGGGGGATCTGCCCAATGCCGAGCTATGTGCGGCTCAGGTGTTGTCTTTGCCGTGTTTTCCTGAGTTGACCACCTGTCAACAAGAGCGGGTGGCTGCGGCCATTGCTGAAATCCTCTCAGAAAAAACCTGCCCGTAGCACTGGTTATGGTGATTTCAAATTACACTGAAGCAGCTTGTAGATTCCAGACCTCTTTCTCCTTTGGAGAGGGGCCGGGGATGAAGGAGTGATGAGGGGACTGCGGTGTTGTGGAAACTAAGCCGAAAACTAGTTCCATTACTGCTTCAACGGACGGGAAGCCTGGGGATCTTCTCCTCAGAGCAGAAATCAGGGCGCCAGGTTCGTTTTCTGCGCCGCTTCCGCTTTACCCGTATTGGGGTGCGGTTTGTCGGGATCGCCCTGTTGGTAAGTATTGCTGCTTTCAACACCGGCAACAATCCCCTGTATTTGTTGCTGGGAATGCTGCTCAGCCTTATTCTCATCAGTGGCACCCTCTCTGATCTCACCCTCAAAGATCTGGAGGTCAGCCGGCAGTTGCCTAGCCGCATTTTCGCCGGCCAGCCTGTCTTAGTGGGTCTCACGCTGGTCAATCGCAAACGGCGCCTGCCCAGCTTTTCGTTGCAGGTGAGCGAACGCATTGAGGGGCTGAGGCGGCAAGATTGGCCTTCCAGCTATGTTTTGCGGGTGGATCCCGGTGCCAAGGTGGACACTTTTTACCAGCATACTTTTTCAAGGCGGGGAGCCTGGCAGTTGCAGGGTTTTGAAGTTGCCACCAGTTTTCCATTTGAACTCTTCCGCAGGGCGGTGGAAATTAGGGATCCCCAAACGGTGATCGTGTTTCCGCGGCTCGCCCCGGTTCAAGGATTGGCGCTGTGGGATCAGCTCAGCAGCGGCAACCAATTGCGCCCCCAGCCTGGTCGAGAGGGAGACTACCTGAGCTTACGGCCCTACCGACCCCACGACGATGTGCGTTCTGTCCACTGGAAGATCTCGGCCAAACGGGATCAACTGATCGTGCGGGAGTTGGAGCGTCCACGAGCCCAGGCCATCACCCTCTGTTTTGAAAACCGCTGGCAGCCCCAGAAAGAGAGGCCCGAGATCCATCGAGACAAGTTGGAGCGAGCTGTAGAGCGCTGTGCCGGGATCCTCTTCTACTTGATGCGAGAAGGTTACCCGGTAGCACTTGTTACGTTACAAGAGCGGACTCCTTTTGAGTCAGACCTGGCTCATCAAGATCACCTGCTGACCGTGTTGGCACGACTTACTTTTGTCGGGGATCCCCAGCTCAGCCCTCCACTGGAAAGAGAACCTGATCCCTCTGTCAAGTTTGACCTCACCCCTCAAGATCGCTGTGTGCTGCTGGCCCATCCTGGCCAGGATGGAAAATCTGCCCCGGCCCATCTCATCCACACGGGATCGCTGTTGCAATTTATCCCAATTGAGTGAGCTTCAGGCCCATTTTGATAGCAGGATCCATCTGAGATTGTTTGGAAAGCTTGGGCGTAGATCCTTGCAAAGCTTTAGGTTGAACTGCTGGAGAAGTGGTGGTTCACTGCTCCAACTTTTGTCGCAATTCTGGAATGGCCCGCCGCATTTGTCGATAGCCCTCCTGAATAATCGGATCTGCTTGATGAAAGTCGAAGATCCCATACTGGCTCAGCTTGGGTTGTAAGAGCAAATCCGGCGGATGTTCGGCTAAAACACTGCGGGTAACGATTTGCTCCATCACGTTCAACGTCTTGCCAATAACGTCGAAAATATTGGGACCAGAGGGCTCATCTGGAAACCATTGGCTAATTTTTTCTTGGATCCCTTGTTGTAGGGATTGATAGCGTTTGCGAATGCGGGTGATGAAGTTGGTTTCTTCTTCGATCACTTCTCCTTCAGCATTCAAGCGCTGTCGCCGTTGAAGGGTTTCTTCCACCTCTGTTTCTTCCAGTTGCGACTCCACATCCGCGGGATCCACATGGTTGAGATTGACCGCAACAACAACATCGGCCCCCATCTCCCGCACCACTCGCACCGGCACCGGATTGACAATGCCTCCATCTCCGAGATAGCGCCCTTCGTGGTGAAAGGGAGTGAAAATTCCTGGGATAGAGATGCTGGCCCGCACGGCATCTGCCATTTTACCCGAACGCAACAGCACCTCCTGGCCTGTGATCAAGTCGGTAGCCACACAACAAAAGGGGATCCCGGCCTCTTCAATACACAGCTCTTGCAAATGTTCTGTCAGCAGCTCATAAATTTTGTTGCCATCCAAAAGGCCACAGGTGGGAAAGACCACATCAAACAAAGACAAAATCATCTTCCAGTTAAGATCTCGCACAAAGTCTTCCAGCTCATCCAGTTCTCCTGCTGCATAAATGGCTCCCACAAAAGCGCCAATGCTCGTCCCGGCAATATAATCAATGGGGATCCCGGCCTGCTCTAGAGCCCGAATTACGCCAATATGAGCCCATCCCCTGGCTCCGCCGCTGCCCAGTGCTAATCCCAGTTTCTTGCCCATGATTGCTCCCTCAAAAAGAGACCCAAAAGACCTCAAGAATCCTAAACCTTGCTCCCTCTAACAATTAGGTACCTGCCCTTTCCCGCAGATCGGAAGGCAGATAACTGCGTTCCCCTAAGATTTCCAGAAGGGGGCCATAGCGGTCGAACTTGACCACGCTGACCGAGGCGGCCAAAACCTCAATGCGATCCCGGTAGCGACCCAGGTCAATGCCCAGCAGGCTGCAGAGAATGACCCGAATGGTGGCTTTGTGGGAGACGATCAAGACGTTGCCATGGGTCCATTTTTCCTGGATCTCGGCCACAGCCGGCATAGCCCGATTGGCAATTTGCACGGCGGTTTCGCCCCCCGGAGGGGCGTTCCAGGCTGGCTCGGTCATCCAGCGCCAATAGGCTTCTGGGTAGGCTTCTTGCGCCTCAGCGTGGGTTTTGCCCTCCCACTCGCCGTAGTGAATTTCTCTTAGGCCCTCTCGAATCTGCATCTGCAAGCCAACTTTCTCGGCCAGGGGGCTTAGGGTAGCCAAGGCGCGCCGCATTGGGCTGACGTAGAGAGCTTGCCAAGGGATCCCAGCATAGGCTGCGGCAAAGGCTTCTGCCATTTGTTTGCCTTCGGGGGTGAGGTCGGGATCCAGAGCGCCGCAAAAGCCGCCGGAACGGCTGTAGGGGGTTTCGCCGTGTCTGAGGAGGTAAAGTTTCAGGCTCATGGGAGATGTGCGGATGGGTGGTGAACTTCGCCACTCTAGCTCTCCTTATCCCCCTTCGGGGCGGTGGTTGGTGGTGGGGATGTAGATGCGGCTGCCCGCCCACTGCAATTTTTCCCGCAGAGTGCGAAAGTAGGAGAGCTCTTTTTCCAGGATCATCAGCTTGGCCGGTGTAGGCGCTTGCTGAATGTGAACCCACTGGCCGGGATTCACCGACTGAGCCAACACGCCATCTGTCCACAGGCGGGTCAACCCTTCGGGATCGGCAAGAGGCCAAATGTCCACCCTGGCTGTGCCGCTGATGACAATAGGACGGCTAGACAAACTCAGGGGACAAATAGGGGTGATGATGATGGCGTCGAGGGTGGGCTCGAGGATGGGGCCATTGGCTGCCAGAGTGTAAGAGGTGGATCCCGTCGGTGTGGCCACCAGCACGCCATCCCCGTGGTACTGATCCAAAATCTCTCCGTTGACCTCGATCTCCATGATTGCGGCAGGCAGCCGTTCTCGGTTGATTGGCTTCAGGCAGATCTCATTGAGGGCATAGTAGACTTCGCTGGCCGGACGGCCTTGCGACTTTCCCTCTCCACGGGCGGCCAAGGGATCCCCTTGCCCCAACTGCGGCTGTTCCCAAATCTGGGCTTGCAACATCATGCGGGCTTGCAAGAAAAAATCCCCTGCCTGAATGCGATCCCAGGGATCCTGTTGCAGCACCCGCTCCGACTGGGCCAAAAACCCCAGCCTACCCCCCACTTTGATTGGCAAAATCGGGATCCCATAGGAGGCTAGGTATCGTGCCGCCGCCAACACCGAGCCATCTCCCCCCAGCACCACTGCCAGATCGATGGGATCCGAGGTGGCCTCCAAAAAGACTGGGTAGGGGTTGTGGTGCAAGCCGGTGGGAGCTGTCAACACCGTAACACCGCGCCGGCGCAACTGCTCCGCACACCTCTGGCAGGCGGCTTTGCTCTCCCGATCCCCCTCTTTGTAGGCAATCACCACCAAGCCCAAGTCCATGGTCAACCTCATCAAGGGATCCCTGTCGATTGTCCCCTTCTTCAGACTGGGGATTGCTCAGGATAATCCAGACTATCCCCCCCAAAGTTAACCAGAAAATGTTCTCTTGGACGGTGAAACCGATCACCGCAGCTCTCCCTTGAGCGTCACTGCCCCCGCCAGAGCTTTCTTCTACAACTTTTAAGTAACAGTTAAGTAAATCTGAGAAGTCACCTTGAAGAATCAACCGAAAACCCCGCCATTTCCAACCGATGGCCCCAATCCGGATCCCTGAGTTCAGCCACCGGCGTAGGCTGGTGCAGACCTCAGCAATTCGGTTTATGGTATGGACATTCCCCCTGCAATTCCTCTTCTCCAAGCTGCAAACCCATGACCGCAGATCTCACCAACCGCATTTTGGGCAACCGCTACCAGCTGATTCAAGAAATTGGTAGCGGTGGTATGGGATCCGTCTTCCGCGCCTTGGACTTACACAACAACGGCCAAGAGGTAGCCGTCAAGATCCTCTATGCCCCCATGCTGCTGAGCCGGGGCGACTTCCAGACAGACTTGCGCCGTCGCTTTGCCGAAGAGATCCGCGTTAGCACCCTTCTGGGGCAGCATCCTCGCATCGTCAAGGTTTTGGATCACGGCCAAGAGGGGGAGCAAGCCTATCTGGTGATGGAGTACCTCAAGGGGCAGGATCTGGGCAAGCTGATCCGAGAAAAAGGGGCTTTGCCGGTTCGACAAGCCGTTCGACTAGCCTTGCAGGCCTGTGAGGGGCTGCACTTTGCCCACACGTTTCAGGCCAAGGTAGAGGGTCGCGAGATTCGAGGCGTTATCCATCGCGACATCAAACCCAGCAACCTCTTCATCGAGCAAGTTTTTCAAAATGGCAAGCTTATCCCCCAACTGAAAATCCTCGACTTTGGCGTGGCCAAAACCCTGGCGGATCACACCCTCAGCCTGGGCACCCAAAAAGGGGGAGGATTTATCGGCACAGCTCGCTACGCCTCTCCCGAACAGATACGGGGCAAAGCCTTGGATGCCCGCTCGGATATCTACTCCTTTGGGGTAGTGCTCTACGAGATGCTGACGGGATCCATGCCCTTTCAGCTGGAAACCGACTCCCTGCACAGCTGGATCCACGCCCATTGCTACGAAAGCCCAATCGAGATCAACCCGAAGGCAGCTCCCCAGCCGATCCCACCCCCCTTGGCAGCCGTGGTGATGGATTGCCTGAAAAAAAACCCAGACGAACGACCGCAAACGATGCGGGAGCTGGGGGAACGACTGCTGCAAGCCTATGATCTGACGGCAACCACCCAACTCTCTAGTGGCCAAGCCAGCACTGTGATCCTGCCCACCGGCAGTGCCAAGCCTCAACAGGATGCTCCACCCTCTTCTGACCCCAAGCCACCAATCCAAGCCACCCGCAATACAGGATCGGCTTCTGGAGCCTTTGAAGATATCCGCGATGAGGATCTGGATCTCATCGAAGATGAGCCGGTCTCTCCCCCTCCTCCAGGTGCAGGGATCCCCTATTACATCACCGAGCGGGAACCCTCCTCAGCAGAAGCTTCGCCGGAAACACCGGATCCCTCCCCCCAAAGTGAGGATGAAACTCCCAAAACGCCCTCCACAGTGATCCCAGCCAGCAACGCTCTCCCGACCATTCAGGATCCCCCTGTCGCTCGCCCTGCTACACCACCACGAACTAATACTCCCCGCACCCGCCCTCTGCCACAAGCTGCCCCCCAAACGGTTCTACAGCCTTCCGGCAGCAGTCTGAAGTGGGTCTTGGCCGGGGGATCCCTGGGCGTTATGGCTTTGCTGGCCGCCTTTTTGCTGTGGCCACGTCCAGCGGTTCGCGATACCCAGGAACAGCCGGATCGCACCCCAACTCCCGAACCCAAGGTAGAGCCCATACGCATAGAGCCTATACCCGTAAAACCAATCCTAGGGATCCCAACTCCCGGTTCTACGCCTACCCCTACGCCCGAAGCAACCCCCACGCCTACCCCTGAGGTAACTCCAGCGCCGACACCCACCCCGACTCCAGCACCAACACCCACTCCGGTGCCGACGCCCACCCCGACGCCGACGCCGACGCCCACCCCGACTCCAGCGCCAACACCCACTCCGAGACCGACGCCCACCCCGACTCCAGCACCAACACCCACTCCGACACCGACACCCACCCCGACTCCAGCACCAACACCCACTCCGACACCGACGCTTACCCCTATCCCTCGATTCACCCCGCTTGTCCCTCGTACTCCTACCCCCACCCCGACTCCATCCCCCACTCCCACTGCCACACCTGCCCCAGCAACGCCAACACCTGCGGCAGAGCTGGCCCTCAGCGGCGAGTGGCTTTACGAGGGAGGATCTTTTATCTGGCAGGGATCCCTGTGCAAGGTCAATGTTGCGGCTGGCGTCCAGGAAACCGTCTCCATTCGTCAGGAGGGCAACCAGATCAGCGTTTCCTCCCCCAGCTTTTCTGAGCGCAGCGGCCAGCTCATCGGCAACCAACTTTCTGTTAGCGGCAGGATAGGGGGTAGCGGTACCCCAACCGTTGCTTGGAGTGGCACGGTCAGCCCTGACGGGCGCGTGATTCGCGGCAGAGCCACCTGTGGCAGCGCTGACTTTGCCATCAAGCTCACCCGCCAGAGCTAGAGGCCGACACCCCCCCCTCGGTCTCCGCCGCCGCCGTCTTCCCTATCGTCCGGTTTCTGTTGCCGTTGAGGCGGTGGAGGAGGAGCAGCAAAGCTTTCGCTCACAACTTCGATGGTGTAAGGGCCTCGCCCAGGGCTGCCCGGCCCAGCGGCTGGAGAGGCATTTTGCGCCCAGTAGCTTTCCACCCGGAGCAAGTAGCAGCGGTTTTGCCGCACGGGGATGGTTAGCTCAGAGGTGGTAAAGTTGCCAGGGGCAGCATCATCATTTACAAAAACGTCAGGATCCAATCTCCGGTTGCTGTCATAGCTGCCGATGACCAATAGCGGGTCGAAAACCGGGCTGGTCAGCCGGATTGTAACCCCGGTAACGTTGGCTGCAGAGGGAAAGTAAAGAAACGCATCTGAATAGAAGGTAAACGTGCCGGGAGGGGGTGGGAATTCCCGGGCATTTTGAATATTGCCCCTCTCATCAAAATAATACTCCAAAAGGCTATTCGGCCCCAAGGTTCCACTGCGCCTATCCCCCTGTCGGCGCAGACCAATCGATGCAAAAAGGCCTGGACTGAAGGCTTGTTCGCAGACGTTCACCAGAGGCGGTATTGTACTCCCTCCACTTCCTCCACAGCCTGCCAAAACCGCAGCTGAGGCCAAAAGGCCCAAGAAAACCCTCTGCAGGGATCCCTGCGGAGCTCTAGAAGCATTCGATGCTGGCCCTGGCATAAGCACTCCTCCGGACACCGGATGTCAATGTTCCTCTAGATTACGATGCTCTGAGCAATTCTCAGCAAAATGCAGATCACTGACAGGATTTTCCCACGTTTAGGCTTGCACCGGCCTGGGGGGGCTGTTCCGCTGTTGACCTCGAGAAGGGAGCTTCAAGGGCGTAGTGGGGCCGTTGAGCCAATTTTGTCCTCAGGAAGGGATCCAGAGCAAAACCCTTTTTCGCAGTGGGCTAACCACTACTGGCGTCGGGCTTCCTGGTGAGGAAGAAATGGGCCAGGGCTGCCACACATTCTCGATCTTCGAAGAGTAGGTGGCATCGCTGCCGAACCTCCTCAGCCATGTGGTAGCGAAACTCAGAATCGGATCCCAGTTTTACGGCCAAATCCTCGTAGCTTTTCAGATCCGAGGCAATTAAACTGTCCAGCCCCATTCTTTTGAGAATGGCATAGGTATGCCGGCCCCGCATCAGCTTTCCAGGGCAAGTGATTACAGGTAACCCAATCGCAACGGCTTCTAGGGTGGTGATCCCACCTGACCAGCCGTAGGAATCCAACATGAGATCCGCACAGCGGTTGAGATCCAAGTAGTCTTGATGGTCTAATCCAGGCAGAACCAGACAGTGGTCTTCTGCATTGAGACCGTACAGGGAAAAAGCCCGGGTGAGCCGTTGCTGAAATTGTCGAGCAATGGCAGCATTGGGCAGAGCCAAGAAGACAAACTGAGCGTTGGGCACTCGTTGGGCAATAGCGGCAAAAAGATAGTCGTATTGGGGCAGATATTTACCCAAGTATTGACAAGTTAGGTAAACCACTGCATCTTCACGCAGGCCGAAATCCTCACGATAGCGCTTTTGCTGCGGCAAAACCGGCTTTTCAAAGCAAGTGCCCAAATGAGGTAAACGAATCAGGGTTTCACTATAATGTTCTTGAGCATCCTCTGGCTCCATTAAATCGCTGGAGAGGAAATAGTCAATCGTAGAAAGTCCAGAAGTTATAGGATGAGCCCAAGTGGAGCACTGTATCGGTGCCAGTCGCAGGGAAGCCAGTTGCAGAATAAGAGGTGAAAGACCAATCTCCAAATACACCAAAATATCTAGCTGATCCTGCAGGATTTGTCGGGCTGCATCCTCAAGTCCGGTGGGAATGTGTCGAAACACATCGGCATATTGACGATACCGGTCTGTCATGAAGTCGGTTCTGGGATCCAAGTGATAGGCGAAAACTTGAAACTTCCGCTGGGCAGTTAACTAAATCCTGTGGAGCAGGGGAGAATCCCACACGCCTTCCGAGCTTTCCTTTCGGACATAAAGTCACCTGCCGACGAGAGAAAACAGGAGGTGGAACATAGTCGGGGGCAATTGGCCAGCTGAGAAGGACTCGAGGCTGTGGAGCTTCGCTTTCAGCTAGAAATCGCAGGAGCCCCGCGCTGTACTCATAAAGTCAGTGTTGGGAGAATGTACAACTTTATTTGCTTTGTGTTATACTAATACTGCGGACACCAGAAACAGCTGTTTAGGGCACTGGTAACAGTCGATTGGGGGTGCAGTAAACCACCTCAGAGGTCCGTGGTTGGCTTGCCAACTGCAGGGCTACTAAAAGCCTGTCCCGTACTGTGAAGCAGTCAGGGTCGGGTAGTTTACATCCAAATCATCTGTAGCTTTTATCATCCAAGGATGAATTCTTTGGCTATCTTACTTCAACAGACGCAGCAGATGCACAAGACAGAACATTTCGCTCCCTGTTTTCAAACCCTCCGGACTGTTAAGCCAACCGTCTTACTTCTAGCTCACCCTGTCTCATTCTAGAGCCGAGCAAACTAGAGAGACAATGACTTTAGAAACAGAAAAGGGCCCCTTTCTGGAGCCCTAGGAATTGGAGATAGACCACTAATTAAATGACGTTGTACCGGTCGCCGTAGTCAGGGCATACTTGATATTGCCTGTACCATAGGGATCCATCTCCAAGCCGGTGGGGTTTATATTTACACCTGAACTGCTACTAGCGAAGACATTACAAGACTTTCCAACGTAGTAGGGGCTGCCAGTGGCTATAACCTTCTCCCCCTTCCCAAGGCCAAGCTCGCAGAGAATGGGGTTCCCACCGGCGTTTACATAAGCAGGGTTCACCGCTGTATTACCCAGAACCGCAAGGATCAGGCCGCGCTGGGCAGGAGTATCGGCTAACATAGCAGGAGCACCGTAGTTGGGGGCAGACCAGGGATCATTCTGGTACTTGTCTTTGATTGGGCCGCACCAACTGCTATTACAACCCCGAGCAATCACTTCATACGCTGTAGGGTAGCTGGTCCAGTCCAGGCGATAGGCCTCTGAGCCGCGAGAGACATCAGTCAGGGCAGCCTGCGCCTCTGCCACACGAGAGCGACGAATCTGGTTGAGAAACTGTGGAATTGCGACTGCACTCAAGACACCCACAATCACAATGACGACTAATAGCTCGATCAGGGTAAAGCCCTTAGCCCTAGAGAGCAGAAACTGCGAGATTTTCGCACGGAGCAGAGATTGACGAAGCTTTGCACTCATGATCCAGTACCTCTCCTTGCTAGATTTATGCTGGCCTTCACTTGCCAGTACTAGCCTACCCACTGTCAGCCGAGCTCATAACATCCTAAAGACAAATCTCTGCGAGCACTTCCAGAGGAGGACTGATACATTTACGCTAAACACTGCTGAGCATTACTGCTCAGCGGTGAAGCGATAGCATTCTGTCCATTTCCGTTCGCGTTAGCGGGACGGAGTCCGAACAGAAAGGCGGTATCCCGCAAAGCCCTGAGGAATACCCCAGAGCACTTCCTCTTCACTTCCCGGCAACCGTTGCGGTTGACTCAAGGATTGGAAGCTTAGTCTAGCATATCCCTCTCAGTGACTTTTGTCAAACCGCCTAAAGCTCAGTAAATTCAGCAAAGTTCAGGATTTTGAAGGTTAGAAACATGCTCGCCCTACCGGATGGTGTACGTATTGCATTGATCCAGCCTTTCTGTTCCCATCGCCTCAAAGTGTGGAGACACACCCCAAAATAATCCGCCGCTTCTCTCGGTTTTACATACCTAGCCATACCAAGCGGCCATACTGAACATACTGTACATTATTTTCAGTATAGTCCAGCGTATCATTGACTAGAGTCATGCTCGCCTGGTGGGGTTGTGCCCTAGGCAACTGCCTGCCAAGTGCGTCTCCTGCAGCGTTTGATCTCCAGGGCAGCCCAGGGCAGCATGGGGGTCAGGTTAGCCACAGAGCTGGCCTGAAAGAGCCAGGGAGGGCCATAACCAGCCTAGCTAAACCCGCTTAGCCCAACTCCTACAGTCGTGGCATAATCAGGCCAACCAGTCCTACTGCCTGCCTATGTCAAGGTTACCCTCTAACTCCGCTGTTGTAGATGAGATTGCTGCTCAGGGACGAGCTGCCCTTGCTTGCTCTGAAATAGACTTCCGAGATTGGGTTAGGGTCTATGTCGGCACTCTCTCTCCTTCAGAATGGGGGCAAGCCCTAACAAAAGTTATCTACCCCAAATCCAACATTGTCTGGGAAGAGACTTTAGAAACGCACCAAGAAGCCACACAAATGGCAATTCGTAGACTTTTATACGTGGAGCCTAGAAAAGCCTACTCCCTCTACATGGCTTTATTGAATGTTTCTTTAATCAGCCGAGAGGAGCTGATCTCACTAATGCTCGAGGTAGCGCAAGAAATTGCCTCCTTATCTGGCAAGCAGCCTGTTTACCAATCAAAGATCACTTATGACCAGTCGCTAAAAATAAGAGAACTTATTTTTGAGCTAGATCCCCTGCAAAAATCCAATAACCTACTTTTGCTCTATGACGCAATTAAACGAGAAGACGAACTAGCAATTCTTGCTTACTCTTCCGCAGTAGCTGAAAGCATAAGCTCTGGTTTAGAAATTACTGACTTATCGCAAGAAATTCCCTTTCTAGATGTTGTTCGCAACCTACTAGATGAGGGATATCTTGAGATCTTTTTTGATCTCTTAGAAGCCTTTGCTCAAAAGACTCCGCAGCCACAGCACCGCTCGATCATGGCAGCATTGTCTCTGCTATCAGAAATTTACCTTCCTGAAAGATCCGAATCTTACAAGAAGTTCTCTACACCAAAGGATTGGCTAACTGGCTATGGGATCCAGTTAATTTCCATGCTAATGGAAGAATCGACAAGCCTAGGCTACTCAGTTGTAGCTGAAAAGCTGCTTTCGCTTGCCTCGGAAGAAGATGAAAGATCTGCCAGCTTTATCTACTTACTAGAAAATGCTATGGCGCTGTTTGCTAAAGCCGCTCTCACAGACAAAGTAAGGCTTGTGATTGACAAGTTTCTAAACCTATGGCCATTGGAAAGTCTGCAATCTATAAGGGACAAGCTTCTCAACCAAGAACCGGTGGATGATAACATTCAGAATCTTGCCCGAGCTTTCATGTTTTCTGTATGCTTTTTTATCAACTACATCAGTGATGACAGGAAAGCTATACGAAAGCTAACCAACCTCTCTGCAGATATACTTCAACTTATTCTCTTATCGTATCGAAAAGATTTATGCTTGGATAACTTAGACAGCGAACTCAACAGCGAACTCAGAAGTCTGGCCACTGAGCACAGAGGAGCGTCTTTCCGAAAGCTAAGGATAGGCTATCTGGGCATATGTTTCATGAGCCACTCAGTGGGCGTTATGTCTCATCAGGTGCTAGCTTCTCATGATCCTGAGAGAGTAGAAGTCTACTATTACTACTTGATGGGCCTGGCAACAGAAGAACTTCTCTCTATTGACCCTATTTACCAAAGCTTTATATCTCACAAAGCTCACTTCCGTCATCTTTCTAAAAACCTGAGCATAAAAGAAATTCTGGAAATAATAAAGGGTGATAATCTCGATATTCTTGTTCACCTTGACTCGTTGACAGATCGAGTTAGTAACTACGTTATGGCATACCGTTGTGCGCCTATCCAGTGCAGTTGGCTAGGGGGAGATTCTTCTGGCCTGCAATCCCTAGACTATTTCTTTGTTGATCCATACCTGCTTCCCGATGAAGCTCAAGATGATTATCGCGAGGAATTAGTTCGATTGCCTGCTTATGCAGCTGTCAATCACTTTGCTGTAGATCCTCAAGATCATCAGATATTTTCTAGAGCCCTGAGTGTTACCTCTGAAAATGTTCTTCTCTTTACGGCTGCTCATGCATACAAGCGCAATGATCAATGTGTGGAAGCTCACCTACAAGTCTTGCTAAACTCCCCTAACTCGATACTGGTTGTGAAAGGCAAGGGAGAAGCTCCATCAATGATTGAAATGTACCGGAAAAGAGCTAGAGCGCTAGGAGTGGAGGATCGAGTTCGCTTTCTAGCTAGAACGGAGTATACGGGTCTACACCGCGGTCAGCTGGGGCTGTTTGATCTAATGCTAGATACATTTCCATACACAGGCGCCACTCACACGATGGAGGCCTTGTATATGGGTTTGCCGGTGTTGACCTTGGTTGGCAGACATTATTTTGGTCGAATGAGCTATAGCTTACTTAGGAATATAGGTCTTGATGACTGTATTACCTGGTCAGTTGAAGAATTTATTGAGCGAGGAATCCAGCTGGCTAACAATCCAGAGCGACTGGCCAAGGCCAAACAGACTATTCGAGAGTCCTACAGTAAGTCGATCATCTGGGATCCAAAACGTTTGGCTATGGCTATTGAAAAAACCTATTTTGATCTGGCTCATAAACATCAGATTATCGACCAGGTTCCTCCTCTAGACGGGGGTGAACCTAGACTCCAGGTCAGTCAGCGTATCCGCCTTCATGTCGGGGGAAAAGATCCCCATCCAGACTGGAAGATCCTAGACATCCAACCAAGAGAGTACGTGGATTACGTTGGCAACGCTATGGATCTCAGTCAATTTGAAGACAACTCCGTAGAAGCCATCTACGCCTCCCACGTTCTGGAGCACTTCGACTATGTGCGAGAATTGCCTGTTGTTCTCAAAGAGTGGCATCGAGTTTTACATTTCGGTGGCCAGTTAATGATTAGTGTTCCTGACTTACCTACTCTTTGTCACCTTTATATGGAGGAAGGAGCTTCCGCCGAGCAGCGATTTAGTATTATGCGCATGATGTTTGGTGAACAGACAGATGAGTATGACTATCACAAAGTTGGTCTCTCGTGGGAATATCTGTTCATGTTGCTGACTCAGGCAGGCTTTCGGATTATCCGCAAGGTAGATCGGTTCGGCTTATTTAATGACTGTAGTGAAATGGTTGTTTTCGGTAAACCTGTTAGTCTAAACATAATTGCGACCAAGTAAATTAAAATAAAAAAAGTTGTCTGGTTCTAGGCAATTCCTACCTCCCTAACTATCTTTTGGTATGAAATCAGTAGTTATTATCACTGCAGCCGACTCCAAGTTCTTCGATCTAGTGCAGGGAACTGTTCTTTCCATCCGAGGTAAGGAGCAGGGTAAATCTGTTGAGATAGGCTTCTTCGATTTGGGCTGTACCCCTGAGCAAGTAGACTGGCTTTCAAAACACGTCAATTACATTGTTGAGCCGGATTGGAACTATAACTTTGCTGGAGTTGAGAGTGTGCCTTCTTATCTGCGGGGATTACTAGCTCGGCCCCGGCTACGTAGGTACTTTCCAGACTATGAAGTTTATATTTGGATTGACGCAGATGCTTGGGTTCAGGATTGGTTCGGGATTGACTTGCTCATCCAGGGAAGCAAAAAGCGAGGGCTAGCTATTGTTCCGGAGATTGACCGAGGGAATAGATTACTCTATGGCCCAAAAGATTACCTAATTGATCTTAGTGAAGCTTACAGATACCACTTTCCCAGTCTGAGTGTCGAGGACTTACATACGTACCCCCTCCTTAATGCTGGTGTTTTTGCAATGTCCTATACTGCCAAGCACTGGGATCTTTGGGACTTTCGGCTTTCTCAAGCTTTAGCTAGAAGACCTTCTATCATAACCGATCAACTCGCTCTAAATGTAGCGGTCTATCTAGATGGGCTACTTAAGGAAACAGAACTTCTACCTGCCTATTGCAATTGGACTTGTCACTACGGACTGCCAAAATGGGATCCAAGGCAAAACCTACTTGTTGAGCCTTACCTACCTCACACTCCTATTTCTATCATACACCTAACCAGCCATAGTAAAAGAGAGGGAAGGCATGTACTATTGACCACTGAAGATGAGAAAATTGAAATGAGCTTAAAGTTTAGCGATGCCTCGCTGGAACACCAGAAGCAAAGCTTGACGCCTGCTTCCGCAGAGCAACTGAGTTTTACTACTTTAGGGATTTATCTAAGCCAGATTAATCTAGCTCTTTTTCCCGATTGGGATCCAAATCTTCGGGAATCAGTTACTGCAAGCTTGGAGCCTTTACTAAAGTCTATTCTGCTTAGTTCCAATCCTCAGCATTACGCTTTGATCATGTCTGCAGAGCCAGACTACGGGATGGCGGAGTCAGTTCTGGAAGCCGCAGCAGCTAACGTTACTATCGAGCTTATGGATTTGGGACACGAGTTAAGCGTTGAGCCGTCTATTTCTTTGGTTAAAACTCTTAACTCTGAGCAGTGGAAGCAACTACTGGCTCGGGTTGATTACTACTACCCCCTTACTCACGAGCGAATCCCCGCAGGGATCCAGCCTGCCCTGGATAAGCTGCCCCGCTTCGAGTTTCCTACTGGTTAGAGCCCTGAGGTGATTAAAGAAAAGTTAACCGGAAGAGCGTAGCAATTGCATCAACTGCTGGGGCGTCATCTGCTCGTAGGGCTCAAAGGGCTGGTGGATCCAAGGGTTATCCGGCAAATAGTCCACATAGTAGTCGGGTTGATAGACGGAGGCGGCCTTGTACCACAGTACGCCGGTGCGGATCTCCTCGATGTAGAAGCCGTAGTGGTGCTTGAGCCAGTGGACAGAGCGCTTTAGGGTCATGCCAGAGTCTGCCAGATCGTCCACCAACAGCACGTGGCTGCCCAGGTTGGCGGTGGTCATGGCTAGATCCCGCGAGAAGGTCAGTTGCCCCCGCTGGCGGTTACCGGGCCCAGAGTAGGAAGAGGCTGAGAGAATAGCCAGGGGCAGGTCGAAAAGACGGGCCAAGGTATCGCCGATGCGCAGCCCCCCCTTGGCAATACAGACGATTTGGTTGAATTCCCACCCGCTTTCGTAGACTTTGACGGCCAACTCCTCGATTTTGCGGTGGTAGTCGGCCCAGGTAATGGAAATTTCGTGCAAGGGATCCCCCTCTACCCATCTAGAGTGCTCAGTTTAATAATGACGCTTCTCCCCTCGACTAGGGACTAGCTTTCTTTCAGAGGGATCACCTTCACCCAATGGGCATAGACGGGATCCCGATTTTCGGTAATTGCCGTCAGCTTCTGCCGCAACTGCTCGGTGATGGGGCGGGAGGGGGGCAGGACATACTGCTCGATCTGGCGAATGGGGGTGATCTTGGCAGCAGTGCCGGTTAAAAAGGCCTCGTCAGCAATCAATAGCTCCGATTTGTCAACGGGCCGTTCTTGGGTAGGGATCCCCAGATCACGGGCCAGGGTGAGGACACTGTCGCGGGTGATCCCTTCCAAGATATCTTGGTCGAAGCTGGGGGTAATCAGCACGCCATTGCGCACGATGAAGATGTTCATGCCCGAGGCTTCGCTCACTTTGCCCTGGGAGTTCATCAAAATGGCCTCGTCATAGCCAGCCTGCGCCGCCTCGGTTTTGGCCAAAGAGGAAGTGATGTAGGCGCCGGTGATCTTGCCCCGCAATGGTAGGCTGCGATCCTCTTGCCGGGCCCAAGAGCTGATGCGGCAACTGACTCCCTCTGGCGAGAGGTAGTCCCCCAGTTCCAAGCCGTACACGAAAAAGTCTTTCTCAATGTTGTGCAGCCGCGGCGAGATGCCTAGGTCGGAGGTGTACACCAAGGGGCGGATGTAGAAAGACGTGGAGGGACGGTTTTTTCGGATCAGCTCGACGATCACCTGCTCAATCCGTTCAGCAGGGAGATCAAAACAGAGCAGGCGGGCGCTTTGACTCAGTCGTCGGCAATGGCGATCCAGACGGAACACCAGAACTTGATCCGGGTTTTGCGGATCAGGGATCCCGCGTAGGCCGCCGAACGCCGCTGTCCCGTAGTGCAGAGCATGGGTGGCAATGGAGATCTTCGCCTCAGCAAAGGGGACAATCTGGCCCTGAAAGTAGGCGTAGGGCAGAAAATCTGGCATGGTCGGCACCCACCGGGGTAGGAATGAGAGGTAGGAATATTATCACCGATTCGTGCAGTGCCGGTAGCCCCAACCTTGGAGCTGCACAGTACGCCGACATTGCTTCTCTGCCTGGGGCGGCAGCACTCGGGGTAGGTGTAGACTCCTCGCAGCAGCGTTTTTTAGCCAGTTAATTTCTGAGAGGGCTGGATTGGAGAAGCAAACAGTTCGTAGCTGAAGAGGGGCCGAGCAACTACACCCTATGACGCAAGGGGGATGAACTCCTTGCGAAGGCAACGGTGCTCCTTGTGGCAAGGCTTCTTTTACTCCAGGGTGGTAGGGTAAGGAGGTGGTTGCTCAAGCAGCTGTAAATAAAGCCTGCAAAACTTTCGATTGCTTCCTTACTTTTGCTTGGCATTTTGCCCCTCGGCGGCCCGATGCTACTGGTAGGTGGGAGCATGAAAACTGCTTTTGCCCAATCTTCTGCTCCGCCTATCCCCATTAAGGAAGCTATTCGGATCGCTCGATCTGCTGTTCCCAATGCTGTGATCAAAGAAGTTGAGTTGGAGCGCGAAGATAGACGCCTAGTTTGGGAAGTGAAATTTACCAACGATATTGAAGTCAAGATCGATGCCACTACCGGTGACATTGTCGATATCGACGACTAGCACCCAGGAGATGCCCCCTGCATAGGCGGGGGTGAGCGTTGCCGGAAAAGGCTGTAGCTGCTACTGCTTGATGAAAAAGTAGCGACCTTGAGAACTGCGAAAGCTGGGTTGTGCAAAGGTCAGGGATCCCTTTCCTTTTGGGCATGGGGAAAGCGTCTACACGGTAGCTGCCTGATGGCTGAAGCCGGTTCGACAGCTGGCTAGGGACAGGTGGTGGGGTCAGGCTGAGCTAGAATGCTGTCTATCCGTCTTGCTGCTCCCCCTGATGGACGACCCCCCTTTAGCCTCGGCGGCTACTTTCCCCAACACTGAGCTTTCGTGGGGAGATGCGTCGCTTAGTCTCCTTTGGGTCATCGGTCTTCTGGTCATCAACGCTTTCTTTGTCGCAGTCGAGTTTTCCTTTGTATCGGCGCGGCGCTCCCGGATGGTGCAGTTGGCGAGCGAAGGAAACCGCCAGGCGGCAATTGTGCAAAAAGCCCAAGAGCAACTGGAATATGCCCTCTCCACCACCCAGTTGGGCATTACCCTGGCCAGTGTGTTGTTGGGCTGGATCGGGGCTACGCAAGTGGCGCCGACGCTGTTTCTGGCCTTGAGGCAGTTGGCTTGGCTTCAGAACCTGGATCCGGCCCTTATTCGAGGGGTGGCAGTGGTGTTGGTGTTTTCGCTGCTCACCTATTTTCAGATCGTGCTAGGGGAGCTGATCCCCAAAACTCTGGCCATCCTCTATTCCGAGCCGATTGCGCTCAAACTGGCCTGGCTCAATCGTTTGGTCAGCCGTATCCTAAGACCTTTTGTAGAGCTGCCCCGCTTTTCCTCTCGGTGTGTGCTGCGGCTTTTGGGAGTCCAGATTCCGGAGGCCACTTCCTTTTACAGCACCATGACGGTGGAGGAGTTGCAACTGCTGATCGCCTCTTCGGTGGAGTCGGGCAACATTGAGGCGGAAGAGCGAGAGCTGTTGAGCAACATCTTCGAGTTTGGCGAGACGGTGGCCAGCGAGGTGATGATCCCGCGTACCAGCATCGACGCGGTGCCAGAAACTGCAACGGTGCAAGAGGTGCTGGCCGAGGTGGCCGAATCAGGACACTCCCGTTACCCGGTCTACGGCGAGTCTTTGGATGACATCCGCGGGCTGATCCACGTTAAGGAGTTGATCGGCCAGTTGGCCAAGGGATCCATAGATTTGCACAGCCCCATCACCAACTTCATCCGCGAGGCCCACTTTGAGCCGGAGAACAAGCCGATTGCCGAACTGTTGCCCGAAATGAGGCAGCACCACTGGCCGATGGTGGTGGTGGTGGATGAGTTTGGCGGCACGGCGGGCCTGATCACCATTCAAGACTTGGTGGAGGAGATTGTCGGCAAGCTCTCCGATGGCCCGGATCCCAACACCAAGGAGCCGGACATCCAAGAACTTGACGAAAATACCTTGCTCATCCAGGCTCAGCTAGATATTGAAGAGATCAACGAGCGCTGTGGCCTCAACCTGCCTCTGCACGAGGATTACCAAACGCTGGGGGGCTTTTTGATCTACCACATGCAGAAGATCCCACGTGCTGGGGAAAAGTTCACCTACCAAGACATGGAGTTTCAGGTGGTGCGCATGGAGGGGCCACGGGTGGATCGGGTGAAGGTAGCCCGCCGCCCCGGCACTCCGGCAAACTCCCTGCCGCTGCTCCCCCCGGCGCAAACGGCAAAAGCCCGTCCATAAGCCCGCTACGAGAGCATTAGGTCCTTGCCTTGACCACTTTCAGGGTCTGCAGGCGCACATCCTCTGGGCCGTTGATAAAGCCGCCTGCCTCATGCACCAACAGCAGATAGTTCACCGCCTCTTGGGTCACCTCTTCTCCCGGCACCAAAATCGGGATCCCAGGTGGATAGGGGGAGATGATCTCGGCGCAGATATGGCCCACTGCTTCTTGGAAAGGCACCCGCTGAATGGGAGCAAAAAAAGCCTCCCGGGGTGATAGCCGTTGTGGTGGCAAGCAAGGACGGGGCAGTTGTGCCAGCCGCTGCATTTTTTCCATTGCCGCTCTGGATGGGCGGGATCCCTGAAAATGTTGCGACAGGGCGGCGAAACTTTCCACCAGGCGGTCAATGTCTCGCTGGGTATTGCCGATGCTGACAATGAAGACCACATTGTGCAGGGTGGACATCTCCGGCTGCACGTGGAAGTGATCGTTAACCCAGTCGTGAGCGTCGAAGCCGAACAACCCCAGCTCTGTCACCGTTACCGTGAGACGGGTGCGGTCGAAATCGAAAAAACCAGGGGTGGAGCCGATACGCTCTGGGCCAAAACAGCGCAAGCCGGGGATGCGGTTGAGACGGGCGCGGGCTTGATCTGCCAAAGCCAAGGCTTGGCCCAGCAGGGCTTCTCCCTCCAGTGCCATCTGCCGCCGTGCCACATCCAGCGACATCATCAGCACATAGCTGGGACTGGTCGATTGCAGCAGTTGCAGAATGTTGCGCACGCGGTTGGGGTCAATGCGGGATCCCTGCAGGTGGAGCAGCGAGGCTTGCGTCATGCCGGAGATCACCTTGTGGGTGGACTGCACCACCAGATCGGCTCCGGCTTCCAAGGCCGAAATGGGCAATTCCGAATGAAACCCAAAATGGGGCCCGTGGGCCTCGTCCACCAATAGCGGTAGGCCATGGGCATGGGCGATGGAGGCCAAAGCCTGCACATCGCAGCAGACCCCGTAGTAGGTGGGGCTGACTACCAAAACGCCTTTGGCATCGGGATGCTCCGCCAAGGCCCCCTCCAAACCGGCTGGGGTAATCCCGTGGGCAATGCCCAGCTCCGGGTCAAAATCCGGCTCGATATAGGCCGGCACCGCCCCAGAGAGGATCACCCCGGCAATGGCGGATTTGTGGCAGTTGCGCGGCAAGAGGATCTTGTCTCCCGGATCGCACACGGCCATCACCAGTGTTTCCACGCCACAGGTGGAACCGTTGACCAAAAACCAACTGCGATCCGCTCCATAAGCTGCTGCCGCCAGCTCCTGGGCCTCCCGGATCACCCCATCGGGGTCGTGGAGGTTGTCCACCTCTGGCAACTCGGTCAGATCTGCCCGGAAGACGTTCTCTCCCAAAAAGGTCCGCAAGTCGGCAGGGATCCCACGTCCCTGTTTGTGGCCTGGCGTGTGAAAAGGAGCCTTATCCAAGCTGCAATAGTGGCGGATGGCCTCAAACAGAGGTGCTCGCTCTTGGGCTTTGCGATCCAGCGAGCGCAAGCAACGAGAGGTTTTGGACAGATTGGACAGAACCACAGACCACTCCTCAACACACCAGGTGGGCATTTTGTGATTATCCATCCCAATGGAGGCTAAGTCCACCGCTGGCGCTTTTCCTGCTAGCCTGGGTTTTCAGGTGGCCTTTCTTCCTCTCCTGTATGTTTGAAAAACTGCCCTTCCCCCTGAGCACTCTCGTGTTGCTGGCCGGGGCTGCCGCCACGGCTTGGGGCTTTGCCCACTACAACGATCCCACCCTCAATCTCATCGGCCTGTTTGCCGGGATCCCCTTGCTGTTGGGAGGGGTGACCATGAAGGTAGTGGAACTCAAGCCGGTACCTGCCCTGGCCGCCCCTTCTCTCGAGGTGATCCAAGCCCGCGCCCAGCAGGCCACGGAAATTCAAAAGCAAGTCCGCGCCGATATCACCAAATATAGCTACGGGGCTAATGCCCACCTGGAAGATGCCCTGGAGTTTCTGGGTCTGCGCGGCCCTCTGGAAGCAGATCTGCCCAAGGTGAGAGGGTACAGAGAAGAGCTGCGAGATGGCCGGTATACCTTGGTGCTTCTGTTCGATTCCCCCAAGGTTCCCTTCCAACAATGGCAGGAAAGCTACCAGAAAAAAATGCAAGGCTTCTTTGGCCGAGATGTGGAGGTGCAACTGGGGCAGCCCCAAGAAAATCAGGTGGAATTGGCGCTTGTTGCCCGAGGTGGATCCCAGGCCACTTGAAGAAGCCATTAGCTGCTGAATGCAACTCAACGGATCCCGAAGCTAATGCAGCCAGTAACTCAGGACTGTCGAGAGTTAACTCATGAGGGGTGTGGGGAGCTATGGGTCCTGCGCTGTGCCTATAGTATCAGTGTTGGGAGGATGTCACGAAACTTGGCAGTTCGGCATAACTCTATTTTACGGATTGGGAATTTTACGGATTGGGAGGAAGACCAAAAGCAACATTATCATCCATAATGTAGGGCGTTAGCATGAAGACCACCTCATTGCGCTCGTTATTCACACTCTGAGAGCGGAACAAAGCACCCAAAAGAGGCAAGTCGCCTAGGAAAGGCACTTTTTGAACGTCAACAGTGTCTCTGTCTTGAATGAGGCCAGCAATAATAAAGGTTTGCCCATCTCTTAACCTGAGCTGAGATGCTTCCAGCCGCCTTCTGTCGATGTTAAAAAGTTGAATGCCTGCAAAGTCTCCGCCTTCCAATACTTGAATGGGTACAGGAATAGAAATTTCCGGCTGAATGGTCAGGGTAACAAACCCATTGTCATCTATTCTAACTTCTGAGACGTCAAGGATAACCCCAGCATCCTCTCGCTGCAAACGCTGAGTAACAACTGGAGGCTGGTTTTCGCCCTGGGGTATGGTGATGGTTTCAACGTTAACAGGCACGCTGGTTGCAATGCTAATTCGACTGGATCCGCCATCTGCCACCACAACTTTGGGGTCAGTTAGAATTTTTCCAGTTCCATTTAGTATTGCAGACTCCACTCTTAGAGCCAAAGACTGCTGCAGCCGGTTGAGAGTGTTAAATATTCCCGTGATGGATCCTGATGGGCCTGCAGGGCCGATAGAGCTTACCGAGGATCCCGCAGGTTGATTGAGCGGTCGTCCACCAAAGTTGGCGTCCCCTAAAGTTCCGACAGCAAAGTTGCCAGAAGCTCCCCCTAGTTTGATCGAAAGGCTCTCGTTGTTATTTAGCCGAATATCAACTGCCCTCAGGGAAATCAAAACCTGTCGCCGACGCACATCCAATTGGGCAATCTGAGCAGCCGCGATGTCCTGCTGCCGCGAGTTGCCGATCACCGTAATGGAGTTGGTGCGCTCGTCCACAACGAATTGGGCACCGGGAGCAACGGCGTTCAAAACTTCTTCCAGCCGACTGGCCAAATCGGTGGCGACTGCCTGATTCACGCGGTAATTGCGCACCAGGATCCCAGTCACTCCTGGCAGGTTTTGTCCAACAAATACGGTTTGGCCCCTTCGCTGGGCCTGCAACTGTTTTAGCCGCAAGATAAAGTTGAATGTCTCCTGTAAGGGCGAGTCTTGCACATCCAGAGAGATGGTTAGATCGGGTGGGACGTCGTTGAGCACCACATTCAACCCTGCTCGCCGCACCAACAAGCTCAGCACATCGCCCACAGGAGCATCTTTCAAGGTCAAGCTAATCCTGGCATTGGATCCGAGATCCACTGTAGGTGGATCAGGCAGGATTGTGCCAACGGCAATATCGCCAGCAGGAGGAGCCACAGCTCTCCCCTGAAAAGGAGATTCGGTGGGCAAACTTCCCGGCGGCAATTGAGGTTGGTTGAGCTGGCCCGCAGGGGGGACCTGAGAAATCACGGGTGCAGCAGGAACAGCAGGTGCAGGAGGAGCCGCTTGAGCCATCTGCGGAGGGGCAGGGTTTTGAGCGACCGGTTGGGAGGCAGGGGCAGGAGCTGCGGGCTGAGGAGCAGGAGCCACGGGCTGAGGTCGGTTTAGTGACGCCGGTTGGCCGGGCGCTACTGGGTTGGACGAGGGTTGAGGGGGAACCGCCGCTAGGGGGGCCGGTGGAGCAGAGGGTAGGCCCTCAAAGTCGAAGACCAACTGCGTCGGGCTGCGCCGAGCCAGCAAGCCTTGGGGAGCTGCGGCCACACCGGCTATTTCTATCCGCACGCTGTCGTTGCTCAACTGGCGGGCCTCAATGAAGCGCACCCCCGGCAGGGGAGACTCTTGGCGATAGCGGCCCTGGCTTCCGCTCAATTGAGCATTGGTGATGTCCCCGATCCAAGATTGTCCCTGCTGGGTAAAGAACACCTGTGGGCGAGCGCCCCCTTCGGTGTTGATCTCCAACTGCATGCGGTTGCCGTTGGGCACCAGGCGGATATCTGTGATGCGGCTGAGGCGTTGCGGGTTTGCGGAGGTCAACTGTTGAGCGGCTGCCTCATTGACCCGGCTTTCTAAGGCCAATGGGGGCAGGGACAGGATCAAGCCCAACGCACACCCATAAGCAACTCGACGGTTCATCATCCTCACACCTCACTCCTTCACCCAGTCGTATTCTTGCTTCACCTCGCCACGGGTGCCTTTGGCCTCGTTCACCCCGTGCTTCCCTAATCAAAGCCGAAATCTCGGACTTTGCCACTACCTGTAGCCGTTTCGGAAGAAATTTTTCCCAGATCTTCGATTCGGCAACACTATCCGTGCTGAACCGGCGGTTGTTCCCGTCTTCTGAAAACCAGAGGGGATCCCGCACTGGCAGGATCCCCCCCTGAGTCAAGGCATGGCTGGGCTACTGACCAGGTGCCGTTTGCCCTTCAGGTGGAGGAGCAGTGCCCAACGGAACGTCTTTGTTGTAGATGTAGGCAATCAAATCAAAAGCAGCGTCCAGTTCCCCTGTGTCTTGAACAGGATTTAAGCTGATGTTGCTCACCCGGAACAGCGTGCGCAGACGTTCTATATCTCCCATCAGATTGATCAGCTCCGTATAGGGGCCACGCAGAGCGACACGGGTGGTCTGCACTTGGATGGCGGGAGCGATGATCCCAGGCACTTCCGGATTGGCCGAAGACGCTGGAGTCAGTGGAGAAGGGCTAAAGCTGCGCAGCTCGCTGTTGGGCTGCCCCTGCACCAGCCGGTTGAGATCCAGCAGTTGCGTGTCGGCATTCTCGGGGGTGGAGAGCAGGGCACTGATCTGTTCCCGCTCCACGCGAGCTCTCTCGACCTGATTGGGCACATCTTGCAAACTGGCAATCTGGCTCTTTATGTCCTGCAACTGGGTGGTTTTGTTGGCTACCTCCCTTTCCAAAGCCTGTACCTCCTCGATCAAGGGGCGAAGTTGGGTGAAGGCCAGAAACCCCGCCGCGGCTAACCCTGTGATCCCGATTAAAAGACCAATTCGAATGGGGGTCAGCTCCACGCCCAGCAGTACCGGCGGCCCTGCCGGGGGAACCACCAGTTGTTCGTCGGGAAAACCTTCAACCGATCCAGTCATCAGTTCGCCTCCACTCGACGCAAAATGCGGATCTTTTCAACCAAGCCTATCGCTCCCCGCTGCTCCAGCTCGCGGGTAAATTCTGGGTCGGGATCCCCCAGGGTACGGATGGTTACGGTTATGCCGTAGGTGACGCTGGGCTCGGTTAGGTTTGTGCCGTCCACCCGGGAGCTGCTGTTCAGGACGGCGCTGGTAACAAAGTTGGAATCCAGCAGGGTGAGCAAAAAGTCGTTCACCAGGGGAAAGTCCAGCGCCCCTCCTTGGATATTGACGGTATCCCCGGAAGCGCTGATGTTGGTTATCCATACCCCCTGGCCGGGGATCTTGCGCCGCAGCTCTTCCAAGATGGCCGACCAAGGCTGGACGGATCTCAGAAAGGAGCGGAACCCTTCCGTTTGGGCGCGAATGGTTTGCAGCTCTTGATTGGCATTCTGCAGCTGGGACAACTCAGCATTGGCTGTGCTGAGCTCACTGTCAAGGCGAGCCCGCTCCGCCCTCAAGGTTTCTCTCTGGCGGGAAAAGCTGTCTTGGAAATACCAAAAAGCTCCCATCGCTACAGCAGCAACAGCAACCCCCAGGCCAATGGCCGGGATCCAATTCTGGGATCCCTCTGCAGCCTCAGCTGCGACTACTGCTTCCCCACCTGTTCGAGCTGTGGTGAGGACATCCGGCCTTTCTTTGAGGAAATTGATCTCCGGTGTGTACATCTCTTTAACCGCCTTGTGCGCTATTCCATCGGTTGGGCGAGCTTGCGCTGCCTGCTGCCGCTACTTGGTGTCTTCCCGCAGCGCCAACCCCAGGGCCACTCCCATTGCTGGGCGTTCCTCCAGGGGCAGTTCCACTGAATCCGGCACGACAATGTTGCCAAAGGGATCCGCCAACTCCACCGCCACGCTCAACGACTGAGATAAGAAGCCGTCGATTTGGCCGATGCTTGCCCCAGTTCCGGCCAGCAGTACTTTCACCACAGGCGAGCTGCTTTCTGTGCTCGTAAAGAAGTCGATGGAGCGCTTCAGTTCATCCGCCAAATCGGAGACAACGCGCGTTACTGCTGCTACACCGGGATTGCTGGGCGCTGGCTGTTCTCCCGTGGCCAAAATATCGGTGGGGTTGAGTAAGGGTAGCCTCAGAGTTCGCAACAGGTCGCCGGTGCGGCTAACCGGCAAATTCAGGGACTGGGCCAGCACCTGCCGCATGTGGATGGTGCCGATGTTGACGGTGCGGGTAAATTGTGGGATCCCGTTCACCAAAATGCTGATCTCGCTGCTGTCGTAGCCGATGGAGCTGAGCAACACGGCCTCTTGGGGGCCGTACTGGATTAGCTGATCGCGGATGGTGCGAATGAGGGAGAAGCTGGCCAGCTCCACACAGCGCACCTGCAAATTGGCCACCTGCAGCACCTCCAGGTAGTTGTCCACCACCTCTTTGGGGATGGCCACCAGCAAGACTTCGATGCGCTCAATGCCATCCTGGGAAAGATCGAGACCCAAGGGTTGGTAATCGACATCCGCCTGATCCCGCGGATAGGGAATGTAAAGTTCGGCCTCCTGCTCCAAAACCACCCGGCGCAGCTCATCGGCAGGTAGGTCGGCAGGCAGGCGAATGAGACGAACGATGGCCTCCCTTACGGGCACTGCTGTGGCTGCCGGCAGGTTGGTGGGTACCTTGTTTTCATTGAGCAAATTCATCAGGATCAAGCCAACTGTGCTCGGATCGAGGATGCGCCCTTCGACCATCGCCCCTTCTGGCATGTCCACGCTGTGGTAGTGGGCTAAACGATAGCGACCATTGCCCTGCTTTTTCAGTTGGGCAACGGCGATACGCTCGGGGTTGATGTCCACCCCAAGCATGGTTCGGGTTTTGGAGCCACCGAAAAAGCTAAACACACCGGGAAACCCCGCCCTTTGCGCTACTGCTAGAGGCATACTACCCAATTTGTAGGTGGGTTACCACTGTTCGCCATTGGCCGCGGGGAAATCCTTGTCTGGGCCGATCCCTCCCTGCCAGCCGCAAGTGCAGGGCTTGCGCGGTGTTGAGCGGTGTTGGAAATTCGCTTGACTCAACGGGTCTGTTGCCGCGCCCACTCACGGAACTGTTGTAACCGCTCACAACCCTTCTTCCTCAAGGGCCTGGACGTTTTGCACAATCCGGGAGAGCTCGTTTTTCTCATCCACATTGATGCGGGTCGGGGATCCGCTGATGATGCGCTCGTAGCCCCGGAAGGAATCGCGGATTTGGATGCCCGCATTGGAGATCAGGTACTCGCGGATCCCTTTGTCGTGCCAGGATCCCCGCATTTTGAAGACGTTGAGGGCGCGGGCCATTTCTCCGCGGATCTCCACGTATTGCAGCAGGATGATCGTGTCGGTGATGGTGGAAATATGGGATTCGGTGATGGAATGGGATCCCATGAATTGGTCGGTGGTGTTGGTGAAAAAGCCGGTGATCTCCTCCTGCTTGGCCAGGCCAGTTACCCCGATTACAAACTGGCGGAAGGCATTTTGGCTCACCCCCCGCGCCAGCGCCGACAGGGAGTCGATGGCCATGCGGGAGGGCTTGAAGGCCATCATCTCGGTTTTGATCTTCTGCAGATGGTCTTCCAGGCCGGCAGATTCTGGGTAGGCGCAGATGATCTTGAGGAGGCCCTGCCGCTCGAACTCTTCCAGGTCAATGCCCCAGGAGGAGGCGTTGCGGGACAGCTGCGCCCGCGATTCTTCGTAGGCAAAGAGAATGCAGCGTTCCCCATCCAGGCAGCCCCGCTCCAGGAATTTGCTCACCAGCGAGGTTTTGCCCGTGCCGGTGGCGCCGGTGGCCAAAATAATCGAGTCCTTGAAGAAACCGCCGCCGCACATTTCGTCCAGCTTCTCGATGCCGGAGGAGACCCGCACGTTGGAGGAGCGCTGCGTCAGCTGCATGGCTCCCAAGGGGAAGATGTTGATCCCGTCGTTGGTGATGGTGAAGGGATATTCCCCCTTCATGTGGGTGGTGCCCCGCAGCTTCAAGATCTCAATGGTGCGCCGCCGTTTCTCTCCCTCCAGGATGTTGCGTAGGATCACCACGTTATCGGAGACGAATTCCTCTACGCCGTAGCGGGCGATGGGGCCGTACTCGTCGGTGCGCTCCGTGGTCATGACGGTGGTGACGTTGGCCTGCTTGAGGCGGGCCGTCAGGCGGAACAGCTCCCGCCGCACCACACCGGCAGGGTCGTATTGCTGAAAGATGGCCGTCACCGAGTCGATGGAGACCCGCTTGGCTTTGTATTTGCGAATGGCGTACTGGATGCGCTCGATGAGGGCCGACAAATCAAAGTTGCCGCTCACCTCATAGCCTTCGGGATCGGGGGAGGCATCCAGGATAAACAGTTGGCCCCTGTCGATGAGGGCCTGCAGATCCCAGCCAAAGCTGGAGGCATTGCGAATGATATCGGCGGGGGTTTCCTCGAAGGTGACGAAGATCCCCGGCTCTTGATACTTCACGATGCCGTTGTAAAGGAACTGCATGGCAAACAGGGTTTTGCCGGTGCCGGAGGTGCCGCTGACCAAGGTGGTGCGTCCCAGGGGTAGCCCACCGTGACTGATGTCTTCAAAGCCCTCGATGCCCGTCTGTTTTTTGGGGATCCCTCGCAGCTCTGAGAGATCCGCTCGGTGGTTGTCTGGGGTTGGTTCGGTGGAGTCCTCTGCGGTGTTATCTTGTGGCTTTTCTGGCTCAGAAGGCCCCAATGACTGGTTCATCCCACTCTCCTTGCTCCTGCAGCCTGTCTCAAGCCTCTTCGTCCAATTCTTCGTAGAGCAGATCCAGGCCGATGAGCACTTTCTCGCGGTTGGACAGATCGCCAATAATCTTCCGCACCGGTGGCGGCAGGATTTTGGCCAAGGTCGGCGTTGCCAAGATCTTATCTTCCTCTGCCAGTTGCGGATTTTTCAAGACATCGATCACCTTCAGGCTGTACACGCCGCGGAACTCCTTTTCCAAGATGTCTTGCAAGGTGCTGAGGGCACGCAGAGAATTGGGGGTGTTGCCCGCCACGTAGAGCTTGAGAACATAGGCTTTGCGAGTGGACATATCTAAGGATCCCTTGGAGCGGTTTTGGGAATGGAGCGGCGGTACATTTCGCTCAGGTGGGCCATCACATCGATCAGGGTAAGGCGGTAATCCAGCAGGATCTCTTCGCTGCGGCCTTCCAGCTTCAATTGTTTGGCAAAGTCTTCCATCAAGTTCATGTGCAGCTCCAGCAGTTGAGCAGCGCCGATATCGGCAAAAAAGGCCAAGGCCACCAGCTCGTCGATGCGGGCATTGACGGTCTCGGGAGATTGAAAATAGTCCAAGACGATTGCCTGGTAAAGGTTACGCAGCCGTCGCATGAGGGCTTGCTGCTCGTGGGGCGGGAGGCGACGGTAAAACAGCTCTGGGTCACGATGATAGTACACTCCGGCGTAGCCCAGCCGTTCCCGCAATTTCTCCGCCAGCCGCCGTTGTTGTTGGTTGCTGTAAGCCAGGTAGGGCTGATCGCTGGGGTGCACTGGGCCCTGCGGGAGGCCGCAGGTGGGAGACATCTGCAGAAACAAGGCGATGGCCCGATCCACCAGCAGCTCCAAGACGGAAGGGGATCCCGAAGCGGTACAGTCGGCCCGCACCTGCCCCTTCAGCTCCTGTGGCGAAATGGGACGGACGAGGGTGGCGTTGTGGTAGAAAAACTGCTCTCGCTTGAGCAATGCTTTCACCAAAGATGAGGTGGCAGGGATCTCTCCTTCCGTCTCCGGTGTTTCCTTTTGCAGGTGGGATTCTTCCAGCACAATCGCCAACACCGTCGGCAGCAGCAGTCCCCACGCGCAGAGCTGATTGCCCAGATCGTGCAGCTCTTGCAGCCGAGTGGGATCCACCAGGAGCACCAAGCAATCGACATGGCCGTCTTGTCTCCTGAGAGCCTCTAGGAAGGTAGCTTGATCCTGAAAACACTCGACAACAAAGCGTTCAGGGGGTAGCCAGTCCTCGCAAGCTAGGGGCTCTCCTGCTGGCGGCTCCCAATCCAGCAACAGGTTGATGCGCAGTGGATGGGTGTCAGGCAACAAGACAAAGGATGAAGATATATTTCCTATCCTAAATCTGACCGGGATCCGCGCTCACCGGCCAGAGGAAAAGAGCGGGAGAAAAACCTAAACTAGGGGTGAGTGAGCTGCTGCCGAGATCCCTATGGTGCCCCTGATCATCGACTGTGACCCTGGCCAAGACGATGCGGTGGCTCTGCTGCTGGCTATGGCGTCGCCAGAAGAGCTGCAATTGCTGGGCATTACCACGGTGGCTGGCAATGTCTCCTTGGACAAAACCAGCCGCAATGCTCGACAGATCTGTGAATTGGCCGGTCAGCCGCAGATGGGGGTGTATGCCGGCTGCCCCCGACCTCTCTTGCGCCCTCTGGAAACCGCCGAGCAGGTGCATGGCAAAACCGGGATCGATGGAGCGGATCTGCCGGAGCCCCAGATGCCTTTGGGATCCCAGCATGCGGTGGAGTATCTGATTGAAACCCTGATGGCTGCCCCTGAGCCGGTTACCTTGGCTTTGCTGGGCCCGATGACCAACTTGGCAGTGGCCCTGGTGCAGCAGCCTCGGATTGTGGAGCGCATCCAGCGGCTGGTGTTTATGGGGGGATCCGCCTTTGAGGGGAATGTTACCCCGGCAGCCGAGTTCAACATCCTCACCGATCCCCACGCCGCCCAGATCGTGCTCAGCGCCGGGATCCCGGAGGTGGTGATGCTGGGCTTGCACGTCACCCAACAGGTCCTCAGCACGCCGGAGCGGATTGAGCGCATCCGCGCCCTGGGCACCCGCGTTGGGCAGACGGTGGCCAATATGCTCACCTTTTACGGTAAGGTCGACGTAGAACGCTACGGGCTACCGGGAGGGCCATTGCACGACCCTTGTGTGATTGCCTATCTGTTACAGCCGCAGTTGTTCGAGCTCAAGCCCTGCTACGTCGAGGTGGAAACGGCTAGCCCCTTGAACCTGGGCCGGACGGTGGTGGATCGCTGGGGATCCAGTGGTCGCCCTGCCAATGTCCAGGTGGCTTTTGGGGTGGATGCCCAGGGGTTTTACCACCTGCTCACCGAGCGCCTGGGCCGTTACCAATAATTCCGATAGTCCTTGATAGTTCTGATCCTTAATCCTTGAGGCCAGATCTGAGGTGGAGAATCCCAGCGCCGTCCAACGTGCCAAGCTGGAGTGGGTGAACCTGCCCACCGCCATCACCCTGCTGCGGTTGGGAGGGATCCCTTTTGTTTTGCTGGGCCTGAGCCTGCGATCCCCACTGGGGGAGAGGTTGGCCCTCTGGGCGTTCCTGTTGGCGGCGGCAACCGATTGGCTGGATGGCCATTTGGCCCGCCGTTATGGCTTGGTAACCGATATGGGCAAGTTTTTGGATCCTCTGGTGGATAAGCTGCTGGTGTTGGCGCCGCTGCTGGGCCTGCTGGAACTGGGGCGGATCCCCGCTTGGGGCGTGTTTTTGCTGATGGGGCGGGAGCTGGCCATCGCCGGCTGGCGGGTCAACCAAAGCCAAATCCGCGGTGCCAATTTCTGGGGCAAAGCCAAGACGGTAACCCAAATCCTGGCCATTGCTTTGCTGATTTTGGGGTGGCCGGGAGGGATCCCTTGTTTTTGGGTGGCGGTGGTTCTCACCCTGATCTCGGGCCTGACCTACCTGCACACCGATCATCCCCATCATGCGCAGTCACCCGGCAGGCCATAGCCCTTGTCAGATCCCCCCGCCCCTCGCCGACAGAGGAGCATGACTCTAGTCAATAATAAGCTCAACTATACTGAAAATAATGTATAATATGTTCAGTACGGATTACTACCAGTTGATCTTTCTGTTTACTTTCGAGTCTGCCAACATGGTAGCCAAAGCAAAGCAGAAAATTGGTAGTAAGACGACACGGAAACTGCGCTTTGGGTATTCTACTCAAAGCTTTGCGGGATACCGCCATTCTGTTTGGAAACAAACAGAATGCTATCGCTGCATAGTTGAACAGTGATGTTCAGCAGTGTTCAGCGTAAATGTATCAGACACCCCACCTGAGCAGCGCATCCTCGGCCTAGATCCAGGTCTGGGAACCATGGGTTTTGGTTGCATTCTGGCGGGATCTGCGGGGTTGAAACCTGTGGATTATGGGGTGATCAGCACCCCCAGCCAACACTCGATGCCGGAGCGGCTGCAAACGCTGCACGAGGATTTGAGCCAGTTGCTGCGCCAACTGCGCCCGCATCAGGTGGGGCTGGAAAAACTTTTTTTCTACAAAATGGGCAATACCATTGCCATCGCCCAAGCCCGTGGCGTGATCCTGCTCACCTTGGCCCAGCATCATCTGTTGCCGGTGGAGTTTACGCCCGCCCAAGTCAAGCAAAGTTTGACAGGCTACGGACGCGCCGACAAGCAGGCTGTACAAGCTGCCGTGGCCCGGGAACTCAGCCTGCCCAGCTTGCCCCGCCCGGATGATGCCGCCGATGCCTTGGCGATTGCCATCACAGTCTGGCACCACCGCTTCTCTTGAGGGATCCCCTCCCTGTCAATCCCCTACCTTTAGCAGAGATAAAGATTGGCCAATAAAGATGGGCTAGACTCAGTACAGCGAGAAGCACAAGCCCTATGCCTTCTTCTTCCGTGGATGTTCGCGAGCTACCGCTGTTTCCCTTGCCGGAGGTGGTGCTGTTTCCGGGCCGACCTCTGCCGCTGCACATTTTCGAGTACCGCTACCGCATGATGATCAACACCATTCTGGAGACGGATCGCCGCTTTGGGGTGCTGATGTTCAATCCCCAGACGGGATCCCCGGTGCGGGTGGGCTGTTGTGCTGAGGTGTTGCAGGTGCAGCGATTGCCGGATGACCGCATGGACATTTTGACCTTGGGGCAGCAGCGCTTCCGCGTCTTGGATTACGTGCGGGAAAAACCCTTCCGGGTGGGGCTGGTGGAATGGATTGAGGATGAGCCGACCACCCCTTCCGATGACCTGCAGAGCTGGGTGCGCCAGGTTACCACTCTCCTTCAAGATGTGGTGCGTCTCTCGGGCAAGCTAATGGAGCGGGATGCACAGTTGCCGGAGCAGCTCCCCACCACCCCCATAGAACTGTCCTACTGGGTGGCTAGCCACTTCCATGGGGCCCCCCAAGAGCAGCAAGCTCTGCTGGAAATGGTCAGTACCGAAAGGCGGCTGCGCCGGGAAGCCGAAATTCTCGAGTCCACCCGCAAGCACTTGGCCGCCCGCACGGCCCTCAAGGATCTGTTCACGGAAATTTCCTGAGGTTCCTGTCAGTTGGTCAGGTCTGCTCCCATCTGTTCTGGTGACTCTTGTGGACCTTTCCAGAGAGTGCCCTTTGCCTTTCTCGACCAGGCAGAGCAGAATGCTTCCCCCGGAAAGGTTGGGTATTTCTTGAGGATCCCTTCCCCGTTTTTCATGGCCTACGCTCGCCGCTACTTGCGCTTTCCCTCTCAGATCTTGGGCCGGGAAATGGAGATGCTCCACTTTGGGCATCACGGCTACCCGCTGATCTGTCTGCCCACCAGCAACGGGCGTTTTTTTGACGTGGAAGATCGCGGCATTATCGCCAGCCTCAGCCCTCATCTGGAGCAGGGCTATTTGCAGGCTTTTTGCGTGGAAACCCTGGATTGGGAGACCTTTTTCAACCGCCAGCTGGACTTGCCCCAACGGCGGGATCGTTGGCTGTTGCTGGAGCAGCACTGGGTAGAAGAGCTGATCCCCTATGCCAAAGCGGAAGCGCAAAATGAGTTTTTGGTAGTGGCCGGGTTTTCCCTGGGGGCTACCCATGCTGTCAACCTCACCTGTCGGCACCCCGGCTTGGTGCGCCGTTGTTTGGCCCTGGGGGGGCCCTACGATGTGGCCGCTCTCGGCTCTGTCACCGGCTGGGATCCCCAACGGGCAGAGCAGGAGCTGTATTTCATCAACCCGCTGGCCTATATGTCCAACATGAGCCGGCAACTCTGGGATCACTTGGGCGGGCGCAACACCGAGCTGAAGTTGCTCACCGCTCGCCGCGACCACTGCCTCAGCGACAATCTGCGCCTGGCGGAAGTGCTTAGCCGCAACAACATCCCCCATCAACTGGAGGTATGGGAGGGGGATCACGACTGGCCCACTTGGCAAGCGCAAATCCGCGCCTTCGCGTAGGATCCCTTGCAGGGAATAGCTTTTGAGAGAGCTTTGATGATTGAAGACTATTGGGTTGGCAGCCTGCACTTCAGCGAGCCTTTTGGGGACGATACTCTGGCTCGCCTCAACGCACTTCCCCCTGTTCAAGCTCGCAACGGCCAAACTTACAAGATCCGGGCCGAACATGTCACCATTCATGAGGTGAACCTGGATTACCGCACTAAGTATCGCTTGATCCTGGATCGCTTCAGCTACCTTTACCCCCAAGCCATCGGCCTATTCATGGGCTTTGCCTTTCGGGGGGTTTACCTCATCAACAACCCCTTTAGCTTTTATTACTACCTGCGCAACAAAGATGCTGCCTACATGGTGGTCAAAGAGCTGGGGATCTCCATCCCCAAAACTTACATTCTGCCCCCTAAAGAAGCCCCCGCATTGAAAGCAGAAGATTTTAAGTATCACAAGTTTTTCGATTGGCAGGGGATGGCGGAAGATCTGGGCTGGCCAATTGTGATTAAGCCGGCGGAGGGGCGAGAGGCCATTGGAGTAGAAATAGCCCACAACATGGAGCAGCTCCTCTATTTTTACGACCGCTCTGGATCTCAGGTGATGATGATCCAAGAGAAGGTCAAAACCCCTTACCCTTGGCAGATTCGCGCCCTCTGCATTGGCCGAAAAATCATCCCGATTAAGTACATCTTTCGTAAATTCGATGCTAGCGAGTATCTGTTCGATCCAGAATTTCTTACCCCGGAAATGGGCCAGAAAGTCATCAATACCTGTCGGATTATCAATCGAGTTTTGGGCTATGAAATGAACTCGGTGGAGCTATTCATCGACGAGCAGGGAGAGCTGCAGGCCATCGACTTTAACAATCCGGTGCCCGATGGGCGGCTCAAGGCTTTGGGAGAGATCTTCTACAACGATTACCAGCAGGCCCTTTGCGATTTGGTCTTGGACATCGTGCGGGAACAGCGTCCTTTCGACTTCCTGCCCCCAGATATCAACCGCTTTGCCCACATTGCCCGACGGGCCGATCTCACCCGCGAGCAGAAGTTTCAGATGGCTTTGGAATTGGCCAACCGTTACTACGAGCCCAGGGATCCCGATTAAAATCAAACCAGAACCCAAAAGTGTGGTTTTCCGCCGGAGAAGTTGTGGACGGGCAAAGGAGCAGCAGCGTGGTTTCCGACCCCGCTTCAAGGTGGTCCATAATCAAGCAGGCGCAGGGATCCTGCCAGGTGCTGCATTTGGCGGCGGGGGATCCCCTCTTGAGTCGGCAAGAGCATTGGGGGCCTTTTCCCAGCCAAGCTGAGGCGATTGGGCGGCGGGTTGATCTGATCCAGGCAGGCAAATGTCAACCGGGTTGAAATGGCGCTGGTGCCACGATATTCGCGAGATCCCAGCAGGGGCCTGGCACGCCTTGCAAACGGAGCGCACCTCTCCTTTTTTGGAATACGAATGGTTGCACAGCCTAGAAAGCTCAGGTTGTGCCAGCCGCAAGACGGGGTGGCTGCCCTGTCACCTGTTGGTGGAGGCGGACGGCCAGTTGGTTGCTGCTGCCCCCTTGTATTTGAAAAGCCACAGCCAGGGGGAGTTTGTCTTTGACCAAGAATGGGCTGCAGTTGCCGGCCAATTGGGGGAACGCTACTACCCGAAGTTAATCGGCATGGCCCCCTTCACCCCGGCCACGGGCTATCGCATCCTCGTCCATCCCGAGTATTCGGAAGCAGAGGTGTGGTCGTTGATGCTGGCAGCCATTGACCGGTTTTGCCAAGAGAAGGATATTTCGGTGTTTAGCTTGCTTTATGTAGATCTGGACTGGCGGACTCAATTGGAGTCGGATGGATTTACGCCCCGGATCACCCACAACTACCAGTGGCACAACCCCGGCTACCGCTCTTACGAAGACTTTTTGAGCCAGTTCAATGCCAACCAGCGGCGCAACATCAAGCGAGAGCGGGCTGCAATGGAAAAAAGCGGCCTAGAACTCAAGATTTACACAGGAGAGGAGATCACGCCCCGCCTGTTGTCTCTCATGTACGACTTTTACAGCAACACCTGCGCCCAATTTTGGAACTGGAGCAAATATCTCAATCGCCGCTTTTTCGAGTCTCTCTATCCCAACTATCGGGAGCGAGTTGTGCTGGTGGCCGGGGAACGGAATGCAGAAATTGTGGGGATGTCTTTTTGTATTCGTAAGGGAGATCGCCTGTTCGGGCGCTACTGGGGTTGTCGGGAGGAGGTGAAGTTTTTGCACTTTAACGTTTGCTACTACGAGCCCATTGCCCTCGCCATCCGAGAAGGGATCCGCAACTTTGATCCCGGCGCAGGGGGATCCCATAAGATTCGACGGGGATTTCCGGCCACGCCTGTGTACAGCTACCACCGCTTCTACAGCCGAAGGCTACAACAGGTTTTGGTGCCCTACCTAAACCGGGTTAACCCTCTCATGTTGGCCGAGCTGGAGAACGTGAATCAAAACGAGGTTCCTTTTCGAGAAGATGTTTTGCCTTCTCTATCTGCTTTGACCAAGGAGTGAACCACTTCATTGGATGGGGTTTTCAATCCCGTAAGCAGTTGGCGGCTGACATGCTTTTTGCCTTGCTACAGCTTTTTCCGGCAATGCTGACTCCAGCCAACACGACCTGACCTATGGTTATAGTTATTTCGAATTTCGGCGAAACAGCCTAATGGAACATCCGATCCCTTCCGGCCTTCCTGATCCCGTTAAACCTGGGGATCTCTTGGCGTTGGAGGTCACGGCCCTGACCCCCCAGGGAGATGGCATTGCCCACACGGTAGGACTTGGACAAGGGCGAGTGGTGTTTGTGTCCCAGGCAGTGCCCGGGGATCAGGTGGTGGCCCAAATAACCGAGATCAAGCGCAACTACTTGGTCGGGCGAATTCGGTCGCTGATTTCTCCCTCTCCCCAACGGGTGCGACCAGCCTGCATTGTGGCGGACAAATGTGGTGGCTGCCAATGGCAACATGTCAGCTATGCCCAGCAATTGGCCACCAAGCAGCAAATCCTCAGGGATGCACTGGAGCGGATTGGCGGTCTGACTCTGCCGCAGCCTGTCCCTATTTTGGGATCCCAGCAGCCGCTGCGCTATCGCAACAAGGTCACCTACCCCATGGCCAAACCGGAGGGCCAGCCCTTGCGCATGGGCTACTACCAACGGGGCAGCCACCGCCTGGTGAACCTCAACCAATGCCCCGTGCAAGACGAGCGGCTGGATGTGTTCCTGAGGGAAATCAAGCGGGATCTTCAAGAGACGGGCTGGAGTGTGTATGACGAAAGTCGTCACCAGGGTCATCTCCGCCACTTGGGTTTGCGCATCGGTCGCCGCACCCGCGAGGTGCTTCTTACCTTGGTCAGTTGCAGTCGTCGCCTGCCCCATCTGGAAAGCTGGGCCGAACGCTGGATGCAGCGCTACCCCGACCTGGTGGGGGTCTGTCTCAATCTCAACTCGGCTCGTACCAATGCCATCTTCGGCCCGGAGACTGAGGTCATTGCCGGTCGAGGGGCTCTGCGGGAGGAATTTGCCGGTTTTTCCCTCTGGATCGACAGCACCTCTTTCTTCCAGGTCAACACAGAGCAAGCAGAAGCCTTTTTCACCTGGATAGCCGACCAACTAAACCTGCGGGGAGAAGAGACCATCCTGGATGCCTACTGTGGCATCGGCACCTTAACCTTGCTGCTGGCGCAACGGGCGAAACGGGCGATGGGGGTGGAAGCTTTGCCGGAAGCGGTGGCCCAAGCCCGCTACAATGCCCAGTTCAACGGTATCGCCTCAGCCCAATTTTTCCAGGGCACGGTGGAACAGGTTTTGCCGACCCTGCCCCCTGCCGACATTGTGGTGCTGGATCCGCCGCGGCGCGGCTGCGACCGCCAAGTGCTCGAGACCCTAAAGCTGCGACGACCACCACGCATCGTCTACATTAGCTGTCACCCTGCCACTTTGGCGCGAGACTTGCAGATCCTACTGGCAGAGGGATCCTATCGCCTTACCCAATGGCGGGCGGCTGACTTCTTTCCCCAAACCGGGCATGTGGAGGGGGTGGCCTTTTTGGAGCGAGTTTGAAGAGTACGCACCCTGACCAAAAGGCGCGGCAAGCCCCGTCCTTCAGGGCAGGGAAGGATAGCGCCGACCGTAGCCGACGCCCTTTAAAAACGCAGTGTCGGCCATGT